>DAONEV010000317.1:0-5007 GCA_035403265.1 Thermoanaerobaculaceae bacterium
CGAGTGCGGTTGAGGGAAGGGCCGGCGGAGGATTAAGGAGATTCCAGCGAGAAACTAGGCAAAAATCGGCTTAAATGCGAATGATCGCCGGAGCAAAATGAGGGGTTTCCCCCAAGACCTGATTGGGGCGATGCGGCGATGCAGCGGTTACTGCAGATAGACTTCGCTGATGGCCCACGGACGGTCGCCGGGCACGATGGGGCCGTTTTCGGCGCTCGCCTTCACCGGCACGACACCGGCAATGGCGAGTGGCACGAGCCCGGGAGTGCCGTCGTCCGGGTCGCCGCCGAGAAACGCGGGCTTGGTCGAGTAGACACCGGCCACGTTGCGCTGGTAGGGCGCACCCGAGCGGGCCAGACTGCCGTCCCGGGCAATCGCGAGCACATCTCCCGGTTCCAGAGACCCCGTTGCCGGGAGCAGCTCCGCGAGGTCGGCGGCGGGCGAAGTGAAGTTGCCGTCCGCCTTGACGTTGCCGGCGTAGTCCACCTTGAACTTGGTGTCGCTCTCGCTGTGGTTCACGGCTTTGATGAGCAGGCCTCCGTTGCCCTGGATCTGGAGGGCGTCGCCGATGCCGTCGTTGGTGACCATCACGGACGGACTCCCCGAGGACGACGTGGTGAAGTAGCCGGCCGTCCCTGACCCGCCGCCACTGGCGCGGACGGCGGCGTTCTCGCGACCCGCCCCGCTGGTCACCGCCACGACGGCGCTGCCACTCGTGGACTGCGCCGCGAGTGCGGGCCCCGAAGTGCTCTTGGCGAGCACGCCGATGCCCGACTGCGCCTCGCCGCTCACCCCGACCTTGTCGGTCGCTGAGCCATACACGCCGGCGGCCCCGCTCGAGGTGCTGCCGTGGACGCCGTATGCGCTGCCCGAGACGCCGCGTACACCGATGCCCGCCGAGGACTCGCCGCGCACGCCGGCACCGGTCGAGGACGTCGTCACGCCGAAGACGCCGGTGAGGCCGGGGGTGATGCTTCCGGCTCCGCCCGAGACGCCGACGACGCCGGCGCTGGCCGAGCTCCGGGCATCGACGCCGACGCCGTCACTCTGGGAGAAGACTCCGAGCGTCGCCGCGCTCGCGGCGCCGCCAGCCTCGAGCTTCTGGATCTTCAGCGAGGTGCTCGGCCTGACGTCCGCACCCTCGATGGAGCCATCGACGATGCTCGCGGAGGTCACGGCCCCGGCCGCCAGCTTGGCGGCGGTGATGGCGCCGTCGGCCAGCTTCGCACTGGTCACCGCCGCGTCGCCGAGCTTCGCGCTCGTGACGGCCCCGTCAGCGAGCTTCGAGGTCCCGACCGCAAGGGCGGCGAGCTTGGCGGTCCCGACGCCGCCGTCGGCGAGCGACACGGTGTCGCCGTCGGCTGTGAGCCCGGCACCGGCGCCCACGTCGAGGGTCACGACGCCGTTTGTCCCGCCGCCGACGAGGCCCTGACCGGCGGTGACGCCGGTGATCGACCCGCCCGGGGCCCCCTCGGCGAGCAGCTCGTCGCGGAAGCCCATCTCGAATGTGGACGGGTCGGTGGAGCCGTTGGCGATGCCGGAGCCAAAGGCGACGATCTTGCCAGTGCCCGCAATGACCAGTACGGAGAGCCTGGCATTCTGCGTCGACAGGCCTGGGAACTCGTCCTTGAACTGGTACTGCTTCTGCTCGAGCGGCCGCACCTCGTAGACCCTGGTGGCCAGCGACACCCCGGCGGGGTCCTTGACCTCCACCTGGACCGTGGTCGTGCCCCCAGTCGTCTCGACGAAACCGAAGTTGTAGCGGAAGTCGGAGCCGCTGGCTGGCTGTACCTGGAAGACGCCGAGGAGGTCGGTGCGCTGCGTGGCGCCGATGGCGAAGGAGGCCGGAATGCCCGCGAAGAACTGGCCGACGGAGTCCTTGCGCTCGCCGGTCTGGGAGTAGATGCGGGAGGAGACGACCAGCCTGGCCGTCGAGACGACGCGCAGGGCGCCGAACGCCTCCCGGTGGAACCACTGGGCGACCACATTGTCCACCCGCACCGTTTCCCCGGCCTGGAGGGGGAGGGTATAGGCAGGTGCGACCAGGTTGACCTGGTTGCGCTCGAGCAGGTAGACGCTGGCCGTCGCCGCTGTCGTCCCGGGATTGTGAAGCCAAACGGTGGTGTACCACTCCGACCCGCCCGAGCCGCCGCCGCGTCCGACCGACGGCAGAAACACGTCTGTACCTGAGAACGAGGCGCCCGCCTGAGCGGCTGCGACCGCCAGTGCCACAAGCGCCACAACCGCCGCCTTCCCGTGCCCGAGCCGTGATGACATCGCCATGCAACCTCCCCAACCGATGGCTGGCATTCTACCGTGTGACAGGGCCGCACCCGGCCACGTCCTTCCGGCGCGATCCCGACGGACCGCTGCCACCCGGGGGAATCTCATTGACCTGTTGCGGGTTGGGCTGATGGACGGAGGGCACCATGACCAGACATCTCCTCGCCATCACCACGCTGTTGCTGGCCACTTCGGCCGGGGCGGCCGTGCGAACCCAGATCCTGACGTACGCCCAGGGCGAGACCAGACTCGAGGGATACCTCGCCTGGGACGACGCCTTCGTGGGCAAGCGCCCCGGCGTGCTGATCGTGCACCAGTGGCTGGGGCTGACCGCCAACGAGCGCATGCGCGCCGAGATGCTTGCAAGGCTCGGATACGTGGCTCTCGCGGTGGACGTGTACGGTCAGGGCGTGCGTCCCACGACGCCGCAAGAGGCCGGCGCCCTTGCCGGCAAGTACAAGGGAGATCGCTCGTTGCTGCGGGCGCGTGTGACGGCTGGGCTTGACGAGCTGCGCCGCCAGCCGATGGCGGACCCGGCACACCTCGCCGCGATCGGGTACTGCTTCGGCGGTACCGCGGTGCTCGAGCTGGCGCGCAGCGGCGCCGACATCGCCGGCGTGGTCAGCTTCCACGGCGGCCTTGACAGCCCCACTCCTGCCGACGGCAAGCGCATCAAGGCCAGGGTGCTGGTCCTGCATGGCGCCGACGATCCGTTTTCCTCGCCAGACCAGGTGGCAGCGTTCGAGAAGGAGATGCGCGACGGCGGCGTTGACTGGCAGCTCATCGCCTATGGCGGCGCCGTCCACGCCTTTACCCAGAAGGAGGCGGGCAACGACAACTCCAAGGGCGCGGCCTACAACGAGCGTGCCGACCGCCGTTCCTGGGAGGCGATGAAGTCATTCTTCGCCGAGATCTTCAAGTAGCCCAGATACCACCTGCGACCGCCCGGGAAGGCGGCCGCAGGCTCGACTCTCCAGTCTCACATCTCGTCCGGTCGCGGCAGGTCAGATCACTGCTTTCCCTTTGAGCGTCTGGATGTCGTCCTCGGAGTAGCCGAGAGAGTGAAGAATCTCGGTGGTGTGCTGGGAAAGCCGCGGTGGTGCCGTGTCCAGGGTTCCCGGCGTCTTCGAGAACTTGGCGGTCAGCGAGAAGAACGGCAGCTCGCCGATTCCCTCGACGTGCATCGGTTGCAGGGTCTGGCGGTGCTTGACCTGCTCCTGGGTGAGCGCCTCCTCGAGGCCGATGACGGCGCCGGTGGGAACGTCCACGGCGTTGAGGACCTCGACCCAGTGGGCGGTCGGCTGCTGGCGGAGCTTCTCCTCCAGCAGGGGCGTCAGGAGCCTGCGGTTGGCCTTGCGGGTGTCGCGCTCCTTGAAGCGCGGGTCCTCGACGAGCTCGGGGACGCCCAGCGCCTTCGCGAGGTCCTCCCACTGCTTCTGCTGGTTGGCGGCAATGTTGACGGAGCCGTCCCGGGTCGCGAAGCTGCCCGACGGCGCGGCGGTGAAGTTGTCGTTGCCCATGAGGACGGGCTGCTGGTGGCCAATCAGCAGGTTGGCCGCTACCCAACCCATGAGCGGCATGATCGAGTCGAGCAGGGCGACGTCGACCATCTGCCCCTCGCCGGTGTGCTCGCGGTGGTACAGCGCCGCCATGATCGCGAACGCGGCGTTCATGCCGCCGACCGTGTCGCACACCGGGAAGCCGGCGCGCAGCGGGTTGAGGCGCTCGTCGCCGTTCACCGCCATGACGCCGGAGAGCCCCTGGATGATCTGGTCGTAGGCCGGCTTGAAGGCGTCAGGGCCGGTCTGGCCGAACCCGGAGATGGCGCAGAAGACGATGCGCGGGTTGATCTCGCGGAGCGCCTCGTAGCCGAAGCCGAGGCGGTTCATGACGCCGGGGCGGAAGTTCTCCACCACCACGTCGGCCGTGGCCACCAGCTTGCGGAAGACCTCCTTACCCTCGGGGGACTTGAGATCGAGGGTGACCGACTTCTTGTTGGCGTTCTGGGCCAGGAAGCTGGTGCCCATGAGCTGCTTGTTGAGGTTGGGCACGTTGCCGAGCTTGCGGGCGAGGTCGCCGTCCTTCGGGTTCTCGATCTTGATCACCTCGGCGCCGAGCAGCGCCAGGTGCAAGGTCGCAAACGGGCCAGACAGCACGTTGGTGAGGTCCAGGACGCGGATGCCTTCGAGAAGCTTCATACCGATCTCCTTAGTTGCCCGCAGGCTTGAAGTCGACGATCGATCCGGACTTGAGGATGAACCCCGGCAGCTCGCGGCCGAAGAACTGCCCGACGCTGCGCGCCACCTCGATGAGCCGGCCAAGGTTGATGTCTCTCCGCATCCCCATGCGCTGCAACGAGTGCACCAGGTCCTCGGTCGAGACGTTGCCGGCCGGCTGCCTGGTGAACGGGCAGCCGCCGAGTCCGCCGAACGCTGACTCGAGGGAGCGCACGCCGGCCTTCATGGCGGCCCAGCAGTTGGCGAGACCGAGCCCGTAGGTGTTGTGGAAGTGGCAGGTCATCTCGACCGTGGGGTCGAGCTCGCGGATGGCGCTGAAGAGCGCCTCGACCTGCATCGGGTTGGCGTGTCCCGCGGTGTCGGCCAGGCTGATCGCCCTCACGTCGGCAGCCAGATACTCCTTGACGAGGCCCATGACCCGGTCGGCCTGGATCGGGCCGTCGAAGCCGCACCCGAACGCCGATTGCACCGAGACCTGTACCTTCTT
>DAONEV010000318.1:0-5003 GCA_035403265.1 Thermoanaerobaculaceae bacterium
ACCCACCTCCGGATCGCTGTCCCGAGCCGGCGGTGGAGCTGAGGTCCGAGGCCCGAGGCCTGAGGCCGGACAGCGGTGCTACGATTCCCCGATGACACGACGGGCGGCGTTCGTTGCGGTGGGATCCGAGCTCTTGCGGGCCGAACGGCCGGAGACCAACTCCTGGACCGCGGCGCGGATCCTCCGGAGCGCCGGCTACGTGTTCACCGAAAAGCGCGTCGTCGAGGACTGCGAGGATGCGGTGGCGCAGGCCGTCCGAGACCTGCTGCCGCGGGTCGACGTCGTCATCCTGAGCGGAGGCCTGGGTCCGACGGCCGATGACGTGACCCGGGAAGGCGTCGCCCGCGCTCTCTTCCGGGGCCTGGAACGCCACCGGCCGACCGGCGAGACCATCGCCGCCCGCTACGCGGCACGGGGTCGCCCGATGCCGGAGTTTGCCTGGCGCATGGCCGACGTGGTGCAGGGCGGCGAGCTGCTTCCCAACCCGGTCGGCACCGCGCCCGGCCAGTGGGTGGAGGCGGCTGGATGCACCCTGGTGCTGTTGCCGGGCGTCCCCTCCGAGCTCGCGGCCATGCTCATCGGGAGCGTGGCGCCCCGCCTGGGCCGGGGCAGCGGCATTCTCACCCGCGCCCTGCGTCTCGCGGGGGTCTACGAGTCGCTGGTCGAGCAGCGGGTCATGCACCTCTACGATCGCTTCGGGAGAGAGAACGTCACCATCCTCGCCGGGCGCGGACAGGTGACGCTGTTGCTGATGGCCGAAGGGATCGACGCTGCCGCTCGCATGGCCGAGATGGACGAGGCGTTCGCGACCGTGGTCGGCCAGGACCTCTACGGGCGCGATGACGACTCCCTGCCCTCCGTAGTGCTGGCCCGTGTGCGACAGCGGGGCCTGCGCCTCGCCGTCGCCGAGTCGTGCACCGGCGGCATGGTCGCAAGCCAGCTCGTGTCCGTCCCCGGGGCGAGCGATGTCTTCCTGGGAGGAGTAGTCGCCTACGCCGACGACCTCAAGCAGGCCCTCCTGGGCGTGACGGCCGAGCTGCTGGCCGCCCACGGCGCCGTGAGTCAGGAGGTGGCGAACGCGATGGCGAGAGGGGTCGATCGACTGGGCGCGCCGTGCGGCCTGGGCATCACCGGTGTCGCCGGCCCGAGCGGCGGCACGGCCGAGAAGCCCGTGGGGACGGTCTACATGACCGCCATGACTCCGGGCGGCCTGGCCCACCGGCAGCATCTCTTCCCCGGGGACCGCCAGATGGTGCGCGAGCTCACGGCCGCTTTCGCCCTCGACCTGCTGCGCCGGCAATTGGCGGACGCATGAGGCTCTTCATCGCGGTGCCACTGCCGCAGAATATCCAGCAGGTGCTGGCTTCCGGGCTCGGGACCCTCTGTCGTGCCCTGCCCCCGGCGCACTGGGTGCGCCCGGAGGGCATCCACGTCACCCTGAAGTTCCTCGGCGAGCAGCTCGACACCATGGTCACCGCCCTCGACCGCGAGGTGCCGGCGGCCCTGGCGGCCCTGGCACCCGCGACCGTGCACCTCGCCGGCGGCGGGTTCTTCCCGACCCCCCGGCGACCGCGCGTCGCCTGGGTGGGCGGGCAGGCCGAAGGGCTCGTGACCTGGGCCAGCGCGATCGACGCGGCCGCCACCAGCCTGGGGCTGGCACCGGAGGAGCGGCCGTTCTCGCTGCACCTGACGCTGGCGCGCCTCGAGCGCCCCTGGCCGGAACCAGCCGTGCAGCGCTTCCTCGACGAGGTGGCCGGCTGGGAGCTCGCCACCTTCGTGGCGCGCGAGGCGGTGCTGTACCGAAGCGAGCTCAAGCCTGGAGGCGCCGTCTACTCGGCGCTGCGGCACTGGCCGGCGGGAGGTGGACATGGCGCGTGAGCTGATGGTCGTGCTGGCGTATCTTTTCGGGTCCATCCCGTTTGCCCTCCTGCTCGTCAAGGCCGCCGGCCGAGGAGACGTGCGCCAGGTGGGATCGGGGAACGTCGGCGCCACCAACGCGCTCCGCGCTGCCGGCTGGAAGGTCGCGCTGCCGGTCATGGTCCTCGACATCGGCAAGGGCGTGGCGGCGGTGCTGCTCATGCGCCTCGTGACCGCCAGCCCCGAGTGGCACGCCGCCGCCGGACTGGCGGCGATCCTCGGCCACTGCTTCCCGATCTGGCTTGGTTTTTCCGGCGGCAAGGGCATGGCGACGGCCGGAGGCATCTTCCTGGTCCTCGCCTGGCTACCGACCCTGCTCGCGGCGGCGCTGTGGATCCTCCTGCTGGTTGTCGGCAAGCGCGTGTCGTTGGCCTCGGTGCTCGCCACGGCGGCGTTTCCGGCCATCCTGGTTCTCGTCTCCGACCCCACTCCACCGGTCGTGATCTGCGCCGTGGTCGCCGCCGCCGTCATCATCTGGCGGCACCGCACCAACCTGATGCGCCTGGTGCGGGGCGAGGAGCCCCGGATCGGCGAGAAGCCCCGGACATGAATACCGCGGTTCTGGGGGCCGGCTCGTGGGGCACCGGTCTGGCCGTACACCTGGCACGCGCTGGGCACACCGTGCGGCTCTGGGCACACGAGCTCGAGGTCGTGGACGGAGTCAACCGGTCTCACCGCAACCCCCTGTTCCTGTCCGACGTGGAAATCCCAGCAGGAGTGGTCGCCACTGGCGACTTGCGGGCTGCCGTGAGCGCGGCCGAGGCCGTGCTGCTGGTGGTGCCCGTGCAGTTCGCCCGCCGCGTGCTCGCCGGGCTGCGGGGCGCCCTCCCCGCTGAGACCCCGCTCGTGTCGGCCAGCAAGGGCATCGAGGTGGCCACCCTGCGCCGGCCCGACGAGATGGCCTCGGACGAGCTCGGGCTTCGCCCGGGCCGCTTCGTGGCGCTCTCGGGACCATCGTTCGCCCACGAGGTGGCGGCTGGGTTGCCCGCCGCCGCGGTCCTGGCCGGCACCGACGAGATGGTGACGCGGCACCTGCAGGAGGCCCTCTCGGGGCCGACCTTCCGGTTCTACACCTCGACCGACGTGGTGGGGGTCGAGCTGGCGGGGGCGCTCAAGAACGTCGTCGCCATTGCCGCCGGGATCACGACCGGGCTGGGCCTGGGCAGCAGCGCCATGGCTGCGCTCCTCACCCGCGGTCTGCACGAGATCACACGCCTCGGAGTGCGCATGGGTGGCCGCGTCGAGACGTTCCGCGGCCTGGCCGGCATGGGCGACCTCGTCCTGACCTGCACCGGGCAGCTTTCCCGCAACCGCCGGGTGGGCGAGCGGCTCGGACGCGGGGAGCCCCTCGACGCGGTTCTGAGCGGGCGCGAGGTCGCGGAGGGTGTTCCGACCACCGGGGCCGCTCTGGCTCTGGCGTCGCGGGCGGGGGTGGAGATGCCCATTGCAACTGCCGTCCACGCCATCCTCGGAGGTCGGCTCGACCCTCGCAAGGCGCTCGAGACCCTCATGACCCGGGAGCTCAGGGACGAGGCCAGCCTGTAGGTCCGTGGCCGGCCAGGGATCCGATTGACCGGCCTCCCCCCTCTCGATAGGATGCGCCAGCACTTCGCACGGGGCGGCCACGCGGGTCGCAGGAGGTCGCATGACGACGGATCCAGTTGGCCGGGGCAGCGATACCTCGGGATTCCTGCGGGGGCTGGGACGGCTCGACGCCACGATGGTGGTGGCGGGCTCGATGATCGGGTCGGGGGTCTTCATCGTCTCGGCCGACATCGCGAGGCTCGTGGGTTCGGCCGGCTGGCTCCTCACCGCCTGGCTCGTCACCGGCGTTCTGACCGTCATTGGCGCGCTCGCCTACGGAGAGCTGGCGTCGATGATGCCGCGCGCCGGCGGCCAGTACGTGTTCCTGCGCGAGGCCTACTCTCCGTTCTGGGGCTTCCTGTTCGGATGGACACTCTTCCTGGTCATCCAGACCGGAACCATCTCGGCGGTGGCCGTGGCGTTCTCGCGGTTTCTGGGCGTGCTCGCTCCAGGCGTGTCGCCCAGCCGGTGGATCGTGGCGCCCGTCGACCTCTCGGCGAGCTACGCCGTCAGCCTGTCCACCCAGCAGCTCGTGGCGATCGTCCTCGTGGCGCTGCTGACCTTCATCAACACCCGCGGCCTGGCGCTCGGCAAGCTCATCCAGAACGTCTTCACCTCCACCAAGCTCGCCAGCCTGGTGGCCCTTGCCGCGATTGGCCTGGTCCTGGGTGCCGGCGGCACTCTGCGCGCCAACCTGGCTTCGGCATGGACGCCTCAAGGTGCCGTCCAGGTGGTGCCGGACCTGCCGTTCCTCCCGGCCACGGCCGCAAACGCCGGGATTTATGGCCTCATCGTCGCACTCTGCGTCGCCCAGGTCGGCTCTCTCTTCGCCTCGGTGGCCTGGGAGAACGTCACCTTCGTGGCCTCCGAGGTCCGTGAGCCGCACCGCAACGTGCCGATCGCCCTCGCCACCGGCGCCGGCGTCGTCATCGCCCTGTACTTCTTCGCCAACCTGGCCTACCTGGGCGCTCTGCCGCTGTCCGCGATCCAGCATGCGCCCGACGACCGGGTCGCGACGGCAGCGCTACAGGCCATCTTCGGCGGGGCCGGGGCCGGGATCATGGCCCTGGCGATCATGGTCTCCACGTTCGGGTGCAACAACGGGCTGATCCTCACCGGCGCCCGGGTCTACTACGCCATGGCCCGGGACGGGCTGTTCTTCGCCTCCACCGGCCGGCTCAACGCCAGGCACGTGCCGGCGGCCGGCCTCGTCCTGCAGGGCATCTGGGCGTCGGTGCTGATCCTGCCGCGCACCCGTCTGCGGGCTGCCGGCGGCGAGGTGCTGCGCGATGCGGCCGGGTCGCCGCTTTACGGCAACCTCTACTCGAACCTGCTGGACTACGTTGTCTTCTCGGTCCTGATCTTCTATATCCTGACCATCATGGCGCTGTTCGTGATGCGCATCCGGCACCCCGAGACCGAGAGGCCGTACCGCGCCTTCGGCTACCCGGTGCTTCCGGCGCTCTATATCGTCGTCTCGGCCGTGATCGTCGTCGTCCTGG
>DAONEV010000319.1:0-4990 GCA_035403265.1 Thermoanaerobaculaceae bacterium
CGTCCATCGCCGCGGCGAGGGAGTCGTTGGCGTCGTCATCCACGAGATACCGGATCTCGGCGCCGAGCATGACCTCGAGCAGCAGGTTGCCGCGAAACCCGGTGAAGTCCGGGCCGCCGAGCACCAGCTTGACATCGATTCCCAGCTTGCGTGCCGCGGCGGCGGTGATTGCGGCGTGGTTCGACTGGCTGCCGCCGATCGTCACCACCAGGTCGTGCCCGCCGCGGGCGACCTCGGCGAGGTCGTACTCCAGCTTCCGGACCTTGTTTCCTCCGAGCGCCAGGCCGGTCTTGTCGTCGCGCTTGACCAGCAACCGGGAGAGCCCGGCATGTCGGGCCAATCGCGGTGCGTCCTCGACCGGGGTCGGCAAGTCCGCCAGCCGGACCCGGTCGATCGAGTCGAGGCGCTCTTGGGTCTTTCGAATGTCCATTGTCTCCCTCGCACAGGCTTCGACGACCGGGATTCCATCCTCGGCCGCGACGATGATACCCCTGCGTTACGGGCGGCCGAGACTCCTGGAGGGCATGCCCGACCCCATGGCATCGAGCCCGCGGTGTCAGTGAGCGGCGATGAAGGCGTCGACCTCGGCGTGCCAGGCATCGGGCTCGAAGGTCCCAGGGGTGCTCTCCTCCCCGAAGAGGAGATCGACCATGTACCGGGGCCGCTTGCCGCCGATGTGCATCGACTTGCAGCACGACACGCAGTAGACGACCACATCCTCCGCGGGCATCTCGCCGGCGCGCTTGGCCATCAGCTCCTTGACGCGCTCGACGGGGAGGGCGCCGTAGAACGTGTCACCGCAGCATGTACCGCTGGTCCGGGTGTTGCTCGGCTCCTCGACGGCGATGTTCATTCTGCCGAGCAAGGTGCGAATTGCCTCGTGAACCCTCCCCTGGTCCCGCGTCGGGCACGCGTCGAGCACGGTCATGAGCTGGCCGCCGTAGTCGGGGAACGGGAACGTCGAGCTCTCCGCCAGGACCTCCCACAGCGAGATCGTCGAGACACCTTCGTAGAGCTGCCGGTAGCGCTTGTCACAGCCGGGGCAGGTGTTGACGACCCGAGTTGCGGGCGGCAGCCCTGGCTCGTGCTTGCAGCAGGTGAGGTGCTCGTCGACATGGCCAAGCTCGGCCCTGAGGCACCCGAGCACCTTCCTGGCCAGCTCGGGCTTGTAGAGCATGAGCGCGCACCCCGGCGCGTAGACGGTCCTCATTCGCATCCTCCGGGGACCCCGCCAATTCCGGGACCGCTCCCCAACTCGAAGGGTAGGACAGGTCGGTGGTCGGTGCCACCGGGGAATGGACTGGCAATTGGCTGCCCGGTCCCCGACTGTTGATCGATGGCTGGACCGGTACCATCGGCTGGTTCCGACCTTCCGGGAATGGACCGCATCGACGGACACATCTCATGTCCATGGAAGTGGCGCCTGCCGGCGGTTCCGCGCTTCTCCAGGCCAGCGAGGTGAGGTCACCATGAGAGAGCTGGTCGGCCCGCTTCCATGTACAATCGAGCAGTCGGCGAACCTCCCCCCGGCGAGCCGCCTTGTCGATCTGGGCAACCAGTGGGGAGGTGACATGACCCAGGATCCAGCCAATCTACTCATCCGCCAGCCCTATCCCGACGGAGATGATGAGCTGGCCTCGCTTCCCGGTTACCTCGGCAGCAAGAGGATCGACCGGCCGGCGTCTCCCGGCACCGGTTCACCTCCGCTGGATGTGCGCCCGACGGCCCCGCCGGCCCGTCCCCTGATCATCCTCCCCGGGAAGGCCTGAGCGAGTCTCCGCGGCGCGCGGTTCGCGCAGGTGCGCGCGGACTGACGCATACGAACGCCGGCTCGCTCGCCGTTGACACCTGGCCGAACGGTTCCTATCGTGGGGCCGAGCAGGGCGCGGAGGTCACGGTGAGCTTTGAAGGGCACGGGGACGTTCGGAGCCTGCAGTTGACGCTCGGTCTGTACATTGTGATCTTCGCGGGCAAGCTCGCGGTCTACTTCGTGTCGGGGATCATGGCCCTCCTAGCCGAGGCCCTGCACACCATGGCGGATGTCCTCGTTACGGGGTTCCTCCTCATCGCGGTGCACATCTCCCGACGGCGGCCGGACCCTGTTCACATGTTCGGGTACGGTCGGGCGCAGAACGTCGCGGCGCTGGTCGCAGCGACCATTTTCATCTCCTTCACCAGCTTCGAGCTCTACCGGGAAGCCATTCCCCACCTCTTCCACCCCCGAGCCCAGCCTCCCAGGAACCCGGAGCTTGCCATCGCAGTCCTTCTCATCTCGATGCTCATCGCTGCCGTTCCCCTCATCAAGCTGATGCGCGGAGCTGCGGGCCCGGCTGCCAAGGCGCAGCTCCAGGAGCTGGTCAACGACCAGTTCGGGCTCCTGGCCGCTCTCCTGGGAACCGTGTGCCTGTTGCTCGGCTACCCGATTGCCGATCCGCTGGCGGCCGTTGTCGTGGCGACGATCATCGCCTTCAATGCAATCGGGTTGTTCCGTGAGAACTCCTCGATCCTACTTGGCAAGGCGCCTCCGGATGAGACGATGGCGGCGGTCGAGACGGCCGCGCGCTCCGTTCCAGGAGTGCTGGGAATCCACGAGCTGCGAGTCGAGCTTGTCGGCCCAGGCGTCGCGCATGCCACGATGCACATCCAGGTAACCGCCGCGCAGACGGTGGCTGAAGGCCACAACATCGCCCGCCAGGTGGACCGCCTCGTCGAGCCCCTGCTTGGAAACGGCTTCTGCGAGATCCACGTCGATCCGCTTCCGGTCGATGCCGCCACCGAAGTGTAGAGTTGCCAGCAGATCCCGCCACGCTGGCCTCCACGCGCACGAGGGCGCCCTTGCAGCGCGTACCACCCGGTCCGACGCCGGGCGCACCCACCATCCTCATCGACCTGGTGGCGGCTCCCCGGCGTCGTCCTCGATCTCGATGACGCGGCGTTGCTCCTCGGCGATGTGCCGCACCGAGGGCTGCAGGCTTGCGTGAATCTCCAACATGGCGCTGCCGAGGGAGCCCGGGCTTGCCTTCCTTCGCCGGTAGTAGATGTACCCACGCGCCTCGGCCGCAAGCAGCAATCTGTCCAGCACGACAAGCGCCGTCACCGCGGCCAGTGCGACCAGGATCCATCTCAGGCCTGTCATCGAGAACATTGTGCCATGACCGGCCGAGGGTGCCACCCTCTTCCCGAGCGCGAGGAGCACAAGACGTGGCCGATGCGATATTCTGCGCCGGAGCACCTTCGGGGGTGGACGTGAGCGGCTGGTTGATTCCGGTCCTGGTCATGGTGGGGATCACGGCGTACGTCGGGGCCACTCACCTGCTCCGGTTCCTGCGCGCGCGGCGCGAGCTGGATCTGGTGGAGCGCGAGCACAGCTACCACGAGATCTTCAACGCCACCACCGAGGCGATCTTCGTCTTCGACGCCGCGACCGGCGCCACCCTCGACGTCAACCGTTCAGTGACCGACCTCTTCGGCTACACGCGCGAGGAGGCACTCCACCTTTCTGTAGCCGACCTCTCGACGAGCACGACTGGCTCGGGCCAGCTCATCGGACCCCGTAGCTTCGCCGAGGCGGCCGCCCGTGGATCGGCCGTGATCGTGGGACCCGCTCGCCACAAGCGCGGCAACGAGCTCTGGGTCGAGGTGACCCTGCGGTCGGCCTCGCTGGCCGGACGCCACTGTGTCCTGGCTGTGGTCCGGGACATCTCCGACCGCACTCGCGCCGAGTTCGCCCTCCGCGAGGTCGAGCGGTTCAACGAGATGGTCGTCGACGCCATCCCCGGGGTCGTCTACATCTGGGATCTCGGAACGCAACGCGCCGTGTACACCAACAAGAACGTCGCGGACCTCCTCGGCTACAGCCCCGAGGAGGAGGCAGCCATGGGGGAGATCCAGCTTGCCCAGGTCGTTCACCCGGACGACATGCAGGCCGTGGCGGAGCTCCTCTCCCGTTGGGACACAGTCACCGACGATGAGGTGCTCACGTCGGAGTACCGGGTCCGCGCCCGAGATGGCGAGCTGCGTTGGCTGATCGGCCGAGACAAGGTATTTTCCCGCGGACCCGACAACCGGGTTCAGCAAATCATCGGGAGCGTCCATGACATCACCGAGCGGCGGCGGGCCGAGCTGGCGTTGAAGGAAAGTGAGGCGCGGTACCGGGCCCTGGTCGAGGCATCCCCCAGCGGCATTTTGCTGATCGACCACCAGGGCCTGGTGACCTTCGCCAACCCCGTGGCGGATCGGATCTGTGGCCTGTCGGAGACTGCCAGCCTGACTGGCCGAGCCTTCCACGAGCTGGTCGTTCCCGAGGACCGCTCCATCCTCGAGGCCCGAATTCGGGCCGTGTTGCACGGCGACGGTTCCGCTGGACGGCTCCGGCTCCGCCTCCTTCAGCCCGGCGGGGAGGTCCGTCACCTCGACTTCGTCGCCGTCCGCCTCCTCCACGACGGCGAGGCGTCCGTTCTTGGAGTCGGCCACGACGTCACCGAGCAGGTCCTTGCCACCGAGGAGCGGAGTCGACTCGAGCAGCAGCTCCGCGACTCCCAGAAAATGGAGGCGGTGGGTCGGCTCGCAGGCGGGGTGGCCCACGACTTCAACAACCTCCTGCAAGCCATCCTGGGCAACGCCGAGCTCCTGTCCACCCGGGTCTCGGACCCAGACGCGGTGGCGGCGGGGCTGGCCGAGCTGGCGGACAACGCCAGGCGAGGCGCCCGTCTGACTCGCCAGCTCCTGGTCTTTTCGCGCCGCGAGGCGACGCACATGGAGAGCCTCGACCTGCGCGCCGTGATCGCGGACGCCACGACGCTGGTGCGCCGGCTCCTGCGGGAGACGATCAGGCTCGAAGTGAGTCTCGCCGACGAGCCTCTCCTCGTACATGCCGATCGCGGCCAGATCGAGCAGGTCGTCATGAACCTGGCGGTGAACGCTGCCGACGCCATGCCCTCTGGCGGCGTCCTGACCGTGCGCACGGGTGGAGGTCCGGACGCCGAGGTCT
>DAONEV010000320.1:0-4963 GCA_035403265.1 Thermoanaerobaculaceae bacterium
TGAACACGCCGCCGTGCCCGTCGCCCGTGACCACGAGGTGCCCGTCGTCCGAGAACAGCGGCACGGACCACCAGCGTCCAGGCACATTCACCCGTAACCACCGCCCGTTCTCGGTGTCGAGTAGGAAGATCGGTGCATAGTCGCCACGCCCCGCGGAGAACCCCGACACTACCGTCCAGGAGTCACCCGGGGCCGGCTCCACGCGCCACAAGCGCCCGATTGACGAGGGGGTGGCCGAGACGACCCAGGTGGCGTAGCCGGCGAGGAGCAGTGCAAACGATCCGAACGTTCCCCATAGCGTGGCGGAAAGCGCGCGGTGGCCACGCCGCGGGTCGGTACGCCCCACCGCCACCTGCACCCAGCCGGCTGCCCCGAGCCCGGCCAGCAGGGCCATGGTGCTGGCGGCCAGCAACCACACGAGCAGCCCGAGGGCAGTGAACAGGAACCGCACACAAACGAGCCAGATGACGGCGCCGACCGCGACAGCGGCCACCAGGTCGAGAACGAGCAGGAGTGAGCGGGACCGCCCCGCGACACTCATGGCATGGGCGAGCAGCAGGACCAGCAGCACGAGGGCAGCGCCAGCGCCCGGCAGCCAGGCGCCGCCACCGGTCAGCTCAAACAGCTCGCGGACCGCAAGCTCGCCGCCGAGCAGCACCGTGGGCAGCACGACCAGCACACCGACCAGCACGACGATCAGGAACGACGCCACGAGCTTCCCCCACCAGATCGCCGCCGCACCGAGCGGCCTCGCGAAGTAGAAGCCCAACCGGCGCTCGCCGAGCTCGCTGCCGATCATCGAGATGCCGAGCACGAGCGCTCCCGCGGTGACCAGCGCCGAGGCCAGGACCGAAGCCAACGTGTTGCGGGCTTCCGCCGCGCTCTGCGGGCTGACCCACGGAAGAAGAGGCGCCACCAGCGGGATCAGACCGGCCGCAACTGCGGCCACGAGCCACATGCGCCGGTCGACAATCTCGCGCTGGGCAACCGCCAGAAACCCTCTCATGACTCACCTCCCCGCTCCTCGCCACAAACCGCGATGAAGATCTCCTCGAGGCTCATCGCCCTGGCCTCGGGCTCCACCACGCCGCTCTCGGACGCGAACCGGCCATACCCCTCGTCGCCGAACCGCTCCACCACCGCCACGAACCCCCACTCACCGCCCGCGACTCGAAGCGCGCCCATGGCGCCCAGCGCATCCTCTGCGGCTGGCTGCGCCGCCGGGCGACGTCCGAAGCGGATGCGGCGAAAGCGCGCCTTGAGCGTCTCCATCTCCTCGTCCAGCACCAGCTTGCCCTGCCTCAGCATCCCCACCCGTTCGGCGATCCCTTCCACCCCCGCCAGATCGTGGGTGGTGATGAAGACCGTCGTGCCGCGGTCCGCCAGGTCGCCCACCAGCTCCTCGTAGAACTCCTTGCGGGCCACCACGTCGAGCCCGAGTGTCGGGTCGTCGAGGACCAGGAGATCGGGCTCGGGACCGAGCGCCAGCGCCAGGGTGAGCTGGCCTTTCTGGCCCTTGGAAAGCCGCTCGACCGGCACCTGCATCGGGATGTCAAAGCGACGGAGCCGCTCGGCGACCGCCTTCCCGTCCCAGCGCTCGTACAGGCGGCTACAGAACGCCACCACCTGCGCCGCGGTCATGGCGGGGGGCATGTCTGGCTCCTCGGGCACCACGCCCACGCGCTGCATGGCGCTCCGGCGAGTTCGCCACGCGTCATGTCCGAACAGCAGTGCCCTGCCAGCGGTGGGCTTCTGCTGGCCCAGCAGGCAGCGCACGAGCGAGGACTTCCCCGCACCGTTGCGCCCGAGCAGGGCGTACACGCACCCCCGCGAGACAGAAAGCGTCACCGCGTCGGCGGCCACCAGCTTGCCGTAGCGGACCGTGACACGGTCGAAACCCGCCACGACGGGCGAGGCCGAAGCTTGGTTGTTCATGGGTTCACCTCCTGGACGGACGTCAGCGAGGCCCAGGCGGCGTGCAGCTCCTCCGTGGCCTCCGTGGGGCTGACGCCGATGGCGAGGGCGGTGGCCGCGTACCGGTGCGCGCCGTCCCGCAGCGCGCGCTCGCGCTCGGCGGCAGCGAGCGGCGGCGGCGCATCGACCACGAACGTCCCCTCCCCACGGCGCACCTGTAGCACTCCGGAGTCGGTGAGCCGCTGATAGGCCTTGGCCACGGTCGCCGGGTTGATGCGCAACGTCCTCGCCAGCTCCCGTACCGAGGGCACTGACGTGCCTGGCGCCAGCGTGCCGGCGAAGACCAGCCGCCGCACCCGCTCCTCGATCTGCCGCCAGATGGGAGCAGCGTCGGTTGGATCGATCTCGATCATGGACGACATCGGCTCGGCTCTCCTCTCCTCCTCCCGCTCAGCGGTCACGAGAGGTGTATCACTGCTGTAATACACTAGGTCACGCCGAGTGCCTTGTCAAGGGGGGCCGGCCAGGGACCCGTCGCAACCCACAGGAACCAGGCGAATCTGCTCTCGACCCGACTTCCGGGCCTACCCCTCCACCTGTCTCCTTCCGACAGGTGGGCGCGGACATCCGCGCCGGGCCGCGTGACGACCCGCCTCGGCATCGAGCCCGCCTATACTCCCGACCGATGGCCGACACCCCATCGGAGTCCGGTCACCAGGCGACCCAGACCTGGGGAGGAACCGTGCCGCGCCCGGACGGCGCGATGCCAGACCTGCCGGCTCGCTGGGCGCCGGTCCGCCAGCTCGGCGAGGGCGGGCAGGCGGAGGTCTGGCTGGCCGAGGACCTCGAGCTCGGCGAGCCCGTTGCGGTCAAGGTCTTCAGCGCCGACCTCAGCCCTG
Organism: Thermoanaerobaculaceae bacterium; assembly: GCA_035403265.1. GTDB lineage: Bacteria > Acidobacteriota > Thermoanaerobaculia > Thermoanaerobaculales > Thermoanaerobaculaceae > JAAYVZ01. The sequence goes on from DAONEV010000320.1 coordinate 2,814, forward strand.
CCGCCCGCGAGCGGCTGCGCCGCGAGGTCAGGCTCGGCCGCGCCCTCCAGCACCCCGGCCTGGTGCGCGTCTTCGAAATCTTCGCGTGGGTCCCGCTCGCCGAGCGGGTGCTCGGCGACGCCCTGCGCGCGGCTGGCCGTGCTGCCGAGGCTGCCCCTCACCTTGCGCGCGCCCACCGCCTCGCCCCAGGTGCCTGGTTTGGGACGAGAAAGGTGCCTCGTCCCCAAGTTCCCTAGTTCTGAAACCACGCAAGCTGATGACCCCTGCTGGAGTGCCTGGGTGTCCGTGAACGTCCACTCGGCGTCACCAGCCGCCGTCGCTATGCACATCCTGACGGCCGCCGGACCACGGCTCCCTCTCACCCTGGCCAGGACATCGGCCGTGGGCTTCTGCACGAGACTCCGAGGGATATCTCCCTCATGCCTGAGGAGCTTGACCGACTGCTCAACGACGGCTGAACGCAGCCCCGACGTGGAGCGCGAACGTGCCTCGAGCAGGAGCTTGGCGAGCAGGCGCAGGCGCACGGCGGCATCCTCACAGCGCCCGCAGTTGCCAATGGGTGCACGGCTGTGACCTTCACGAGGTCGAGCAGCCTGCTGCTCACACCGGTGCCGGTCCTCCCGCGAAGAGGTAGTTGATCAGATAGAAGACGTCCTGCACGTTGACCTGCGTGTCGCCGTCGACGTCGGCAGGGCCGATCGGGTCGGGGCCACCCGCAAAGAGGAAGTTGATGAGGTAGAAGACGTCCTGGACGTCGACCTGCCCGTCGCCGTTGACATCGCCGGTCCCGAAGGACTCCACGGTCAGCGTGAAGGCCTGGGTAGCATCCACGCCAGTGTCGTTGTGGGCCGTGATCGTGAGCGTGTAGTCGCCGCCCGTCCCGGCCTCGGGCGTGCCAGCGAGCGTAGCGGTGCCGTTGCCGTGGGCGACGAAGGTGACGCCACCCGGCAGAGCGCCGGTCGAGGCGAGCTCAGGGATCGGGTAGCCGGTGGCGGTGACCGTGAAGCTGCCGGGGGTGCCAACGGTGAAGGTCGCGGCGTCGGCACTCGTGATCACCGCGGGCTGGTTAACCGTCAGGGTGAAGGCCTGCACGGCATCGGCTCCCGCCCCGTTGTGCGCGGTGAAGGTCAGCGGGTAGGTGCCGCCTGTGCCGGCACCCGGAGTGCCGCCGAGGGTCGCGGTGCCTTCGCCGTTGTCGACGAAGGTCAGGCCGCCCGGCAGCAGGCCGGTCGCGGCGAGCCCCGGGACCGGGTACCCGGTGGCGGTGACGGTGAAGCTGCCAGAGGCGCCGACCGTGAAGGTCGCGTGGTCCGCACTGGTGATGGCGGGCGCCGGCGTGAGGTCGAAGGTCGCGGTGACCGCCTTCGCGGCGTCCAGGGTGACGCTGCAGGCGCCGGTCCCGGTGCAGGCCCCGGCCCAGCCGATGAAGGTGCTGTCAGCGGCGGCGCTCTGGTCGAGGATGACGACAGTGCTCTCGGGGAAGGCGGCCACACAGGCAGTGCCGCAGTTGATCCCATCCGGGGTCGAGGTGACGGTGCCGCCGCCGGTGCCGATTCGGCTCACGGTGAGGGTCGGCAAGACGGCCGTCGTGGCGGGCACCTCGGCGGACAGCTCGCTGACCACCAGGTTGGAGTTGTGCACGTGGGAGTTGGTCCGGGTCCGGACGACGAAGACGTACGGCGTCCCCGGCTGCAACCCGGTCACGGTGAGGGAGCTGGCGGTCTTGTCGGGGGTCAGGGTTCCGAACGGCGTGTACGGCCCTCCGGGGATCTGGGAGTAGAGCACCTGGTAGCCGCCGGTGTCACCGGTGTAGGCGATCGGGGTCCAGCTCACGGCCACACTGGTGGTGGTCAGCGAGCCGGTGGCGAGGCCGGCCGGCGCGATGGTCTGGGTGCTCTGCCAGTCGCCGCCCTGCTGCTTCGAGTTCAGGAACGCGACGAGCGCCGCGTTGGTCGAGTGCAGGGCGTTCCAGCGGAGGTCGCTGTGGTCGTTGACAAGCGAGGTGAGGTTCTGAATCTCGGCCGGAATCTCGCCCGTCATCTGGTTGGAGGACAGGTTCACGTCCCTCAGGTCCGTGAGGCCGCCAAGCTCGGGCGGGATCGAGCCCGTGAGCTGGTTGGAGAACAGAGACAACGAGCGCAGGCTCGTGA
>DAONEV010000321.1:0-4943 GCA_035403265.1 Thermoanaerobaculaceae bacterium
CGAGCCCTCGCTCTTGTGCGCCAGCAGCAGCGCCGCGCCCTCGGTCAGCGTGAAGCGCGTGCCCTCGGGATCGGCGGCCTCGCGAGCCTGCAGCTCGAGCAGCCGGTCAGCCACGCGGCGCAGCGGCACCCGCGCGAAGTCGAAGCGCTGCGTGCGCGAGCGGATCGTCTCCGGCAGCTTCTGCGGGTCGGTGGTGGCGAAGACGAAGACCAGATGCGGCGGCGGCTCCTCCAGCGTCTTGAGCAGCGCGGCGAAGGCGTCGCCCGAGAGCTGGTGGACCTCGTCAATGATGACCACGCGGTGCTTGCCACCGGTCGGCGAGAAGCGGACCTTCTCGCGCAGCGCCTGCACGTCGGCGATGCCGCGGTTCGAGGCGCCGTCAATCTCGGAGACGTCGAGCGAGGTGCCGGCCGTCACCTCGCGGCACGAGACGCACTCGTTGCACGGCTCGGCCGCGCTACGGCCCTCGAGGCCGCGGCCCTGGCAGTTGAGCGCCTTGGCGATCAGCCGCGCGCAGGTCGTCTTGCCGACGCCGCGCGCCCCGGTGAACAGGTAGGCGTGGGCGACCCGGCCGCCCTCGAGCGCGCGCGTCAGCACCGCGGTGACGTGCTCCTGGCCGATCACGTCGGAGAACGTCTGGGGCCGGTACTTCAGGGCAAGCGCGCGATGGGCCATGGCGGTCCCCATTCTACCTGTTAACGACTGTCTCAGGGAGCCAGGCCGCCGGATGGCCGTATGCAAGGCGGCGAGGGAGCGCCACCGCCGTCGCGGCCGACCCGCTACCGCGGGTGCCCGCCCACGTCGAGGATGGCGCGACCGGAGCCAACGCGGCAGACGACGGTCCAGCGGCTGCGAAAAGGGCCAGGGGGTACAGCGGCACTCCCGAGTTCATTGCTTACCGCTGCTACCTTCCGGTCCTGGCGGGGTTCACAAGTTCGGGTTGCGCTGGGCCTGGCCCAAGAAGATGGTGGAGATGAGCGGATTCGAACCGCCGACCCCCTCGTTGCGAACGAGGTGCTCTCCCAGCTGAGCTACATCCCCACACGTTTGGCGGGTCCGGCCCGCGCGCCTCGTCGTGGAGGCCGCGCGAGCAACCGGGCGGCACGCATTCTAGCAGGGGCCCGCGGCCGGTCAAGGCGGGCCTGCCCCCCGCCACCCGGGCCGCCCCGCCGCGCCCCGGCGTACCGGGGCCGCCGAGCCCGGCTTCAGCCGCGCTTGCGGGCCGCGAGCTTGCGGACCCGGTAGCGGATGATGGTCCGCGGGACCTTCACGTCCGGCCGGGTCAGGTACTCCTCCTCGTGCGGGCCCACGATCCGGTAGCCCTTCTCGACGATGAAGCGGTGCAGCTTCTCGATGCTCGGCCACTCCGCCGAGTACGGACCCTTGTGGAGGATCTGGGCCACCAGGCCGTACTCCCAGTTCGCCACCCGCACGCGCGTCTTGGGATCGGCCTGCACGAGCTTGCGGCCGGTGACGAACGGCGAGACCTCGATCCCCCAGCGCGCCTCCCACTTGGAGACCGGCGCCTTCATCGCGTTCATCCAGCGGCTGGCCAGGCGCCCCACGACCATCTTGCCCTTCGGGCCGTAGACCTCGAACTTGGTGGCGTAGGCCGTGCCCATGAGGGCGTTGATGCAGCGCTGGGCGACCTGCTTGGGGTGACCGATCGAGGTGACCGTCAGCACATGGCGCCGGGGCAGCCTCGTCAACTCGGGGACGAACGCGCGCATCTGCGGCTCCTTGCGGTGGGTCTCGTGGATGGCGGAGAGAGAGGGATTCGAACCCTCGAGGCGGTATTAGCGCCTACACGATTTCCAGTCGTGCTCCTTCAACCGCTCGGACATCTCTCCGCGGCGGATGGCGTGCGTCCCTGCAGGGAAATCGTTACCACGGCCCCACCGGCGCGAGCAAACGAGGCGGACCGACCCGGCGTGACATTTCGGGCGACTCGTGGGCGGCGGCAGCCGGCCGGGGCCCCGCCGGGCGCGATCCCGGCGCGCCACTCGCCCGGCGCGCCCGCCCCGGACCGCCGCGGGCCCCGGCGCCAGTGCGGCACCGGGGCCCGCCGTGGAGCCTTGCCGGCCCTAGACGACCTTCTCGAACCTCTCGTCCTTCGCCCCGCAGACCGGGCAGCGCGCGAAGTCCACCGTCTCGGCCGTCCAGCCGCAGACCGGGCAGACGTAGAACGGGACCGCGCTCTTCCAGTCGGCCAGGTGCTCGAGCGCCGCGGTGTAGAGCCGGGCGTGCTCCTTCTCGGCCTCGCAGGCGAAGCGGAAGACCCGCTCGGCCGCCGCGTCGCCCGCCGCCTTCGCCTCGACCAGGAAGCCCGCGTACATCGTCTCGAACTCGTAGGTCTCGCCGGCGATGGCGACCTTCAGGTTCTCGACCGTGCTCTTGACCTCGACCGGCGCGATCACGGCCTTCGGCTCGGCGCCCAGCTTGCGGATCACGCCCGCGTGGTTGCCGGCGTGGATCTCCTCGGCGCGGGCGGCCGCCCGGAAGAGCGCCGCGGCCTTGCCGTAGCCCTCGGCGTCGGCCTTCCTGGCGAATTCCAGGTACTTCGCGCGGGCGTTGCTCTCGCCGTTGAACGCAGTCTGCAGGTTGTCGAGGGTGGAAGCCATGCGGTGGGTCCTCCGATGGGGCGGCCGGGGTGGAAGACGGGCGGTCTGGGGCGTCGGTGGACGCGTGGCGGCCGGGGATTCAAGCCCTTGAGGCTGGCGGAGAGGGTGGGATTCGAACCCACGGTACCCTTGCAGGTACAACGGTTTTCGAGACCGTCCTGTTCAACCGCTCCAGCACCTCTCCGCCCGCGATTCTGCCCGAGGTGCGGGGTGGAGCGCAAGTGACCGGCCCTGCGAAGATCCCGCCCCATTCGGCAGCCATCATCGCCGCACGACGATTGCGTTCAGCCTCCTCGATGGTGGGCACTCTCGCCTCCCAGGTGACGGGGATGGTCTTGCATCCCCCCCTACCGCATCACCGGCTGCTCGCCCTGCGGCTGTTGCGACTCGGTCGGCGCCTGGCGCCGCGCCTTCGGCTCGGGCGGCTTGCCCCACGACCAGCCGAACGAGACGCTGAAGCGCCGCATGCTGCCGTGGTTCGTGCTGGTCTGCCGGTGGGTGGCGTCGCTGGTGACGAACGTGTACTTCCACAGCTTGAAGGGGTCGTTGGCATTCAGGCTCACCCAGCCGGTCTTGCCGACCTTGAGCCGCGCGCCGAGGGTCGAGTAGGTGCTGGCCGACATGCGCCCCTGGGCCAGCGTCTGCGCGGGACGGTAGTAGGCCCAAGCCTGCAGATCGAGCGGCTTGAGCACCTTGAAGGTGACGTTCCCGTTCAGCGACCAGTTGGTGGCGTCGCGACGCAGCGACGCCGACACGTTGCTGGCGTCGTGCTCCTCGCGGTACACGTTCACGCTCGCCGTGCCACCGAAGCGGCCGGTCTGGCGCAGCGATCCCATCAGGCTGGCGCCCCAGGTGCGGATGGACGTGGCGTTGCGCCAGGTCAGGGTCGCCACGCCGAGCGAGTCCACGATCTTGTATTGGTCCCAGTTGTCCACGGTCCGCCGGTAGAAGGGCGACAGGCGCACGAGCCCGCGCGAGCCCGACCAGCTCGCGTCGAGGCTGACCGAGTGCGTGTACTTCGGCTTGAGGTACGGGTTGCCGACGTTGAGGTTGAGCGGATCGGACGAGGGCGTACCGGGATCGAGGTAGCCGGCCGAGGGCCGCTCGATGCGCTTCGAGTAGGTCACGCGCACGGTCTTCCCATTGCCAAAGTCCCAGGCGGCGTTCGCGCTGGGGAACAGGCTGCGATAGTCGTTGTGGTAGCGCGTGGCGGTGGGGATCACGTCGAAGGTGGTGTTGGCGGCCTCGCCGCGGGCGCCGAGCTGCACCGACAGCCGGCCGACGGTCTGGCCCACGGTGAGGTAGCCGGAGTGGAAGACCTCGTGGTGCACGTAGTCGCTCACCCCGCCGCCGGTGCCACCGGAGAGGACGTCGAGCCGGCTCGACTGGCTGGTGCGGCGATCGGCGCCGCGGTAGCCGAACTCGATCTTGCCCTTGGCGCCGAGCGGCCGCACGACGTCGGCCTGCAGCGAGCGCTCGCGCGTGTCGCCGGCCCCGGGCATGGCCGACACCTGCCCGGCCGAGTCGGCGGGCACGGTGAAGTGCTGGACGGCGTCGGAGTGGCTGTCGTTGGGGCTGCGGGTCTGCTGCGCCTCGACGGTCCACTCGTTACGGTTCTGCTCGACGACGTGCCGGAAACCCACGCTGCCGGTGTTCGAGCCCCACTGCGACCGACCGCGGCTGGCGCGCTCGTAGCGGGTGATCACCGGCTGCGCCGAGTCGCCGATCACGTAGTCCACGTCGCTGTCGCTGCGGTAGGAGCTGACATAGCCGGTGCCGCTACCGTAGAGCGTGGACTTCTTGTCGAAGGCGTACTCGAACGAGCCGTCGCCGTTGCCGAAGCCGCTGCGGTTCCTCCAGGAGGAACGGAGCTGGAACGTGCTCGGCGGCTGCGCCAGCAGGTTGTGGCGCACGTCCTCGGAGTTGTAGCGGAGGCTGTTCCAGTAACCGGACGCCCCGCCGGAGAGGATGAGCCGGCCCTTCTGCCAGGCGAGCCGCGGCCCACCACCGAAGTTGTGATCGCCCGCAAAAGCGAAGACGCTGCCGCTCAGCCCGAGGTCGAGCGGCTCCTTGGTGACGATGTTGATGATGCCGGCCATGCCCTCGGGGTCGAACTTGGCCGAGGGGTTGCTGATGACCTCGACGCGCTCGATGCGGGCGGCGGGGAACTGCCGCAGGAACGAGGTGAGCGACTCGCCCTTGAGCGGCGAGGTGCGCCCGTTGATCTGGATGGTGACGCTGGAGCTGCCGCGGATGCTGACGTGGTCGTTGATGTCCACGTCCAGCTCGGGCACGGCACGCAGGAAGTCAATGGTCGTGCCG
>DAONEV010000322.1:0-4927 GCA_035403265.1 Thermoanaerobaculaceae bacterium
ATGCCACCTTCCTGACCCGGTCTGGGGTGCTGGCGGATTTCTCGGTGCACTCGTTCGTGGACCTGGGGATCACCGCCTGGCTGGTCGGCAACCTGGTGGTTTTCCTGCTGCTCGGGATCGGATTCCTCGCCTGGCGGTGGCGCGAGATTCCGAGCCAGCACGGCGATGAGCCTTTCTGGACTCGCACCGTGCTCACCGTGGTCGGGATCGGCGTCCTCCTCGGGGCGGCGGCCATGGTGCTGCTGGGCACCTCCGCCCCGCTGCTCACCCGCCTGGCCACCAAACCGTCGCAGGTCGGACCCGCCTTCTACAACCAGGTGATGCTGCCGATCGGCATCGCCCTCGCCCTGTTGCTGGCGCTCATCCCCCACCTCGGCTGGAAGGAGACGGGTGACAAGCTGCGGGTCCGCCTTCCGGTCTCGGGTGCGGTTGCGCTCATGGCCACGGCCGCGGCCCTCGGACTCGGGGCACGAGGCGGGCTCTACCTGGCGTTTCTGGCAGCCGCCGTGTTCGCCGCCGCATCCAATGCCTGGCGGCTCGTCGGGGCCACGCGGGCCGGCTCGATTTCCAGGGCCGGCGCCCATCTGACGCACCTCGGCCTCACGCTCATGCTGGTAGGGATCATCACCTCCTCCGGCTTCGACCGTTCCCAGAAGGTCACCCTGCCCGAAGGCGCGGAGGTGCATGCCTTCGATCGGACACTGGTCTTCCAGGGCGTCGACACCCAGTCCGAGCCCGGGAAGCAACACATGCTGGTTCAGGTCCGTCAGGGCTCCGGCACGCCCTGGCTGGCCAGGCCGGTCATGTGGAAGAACCCCAAGTCAGGTCAGCTCGTGGCCAACCCCGATCTGCATGTCGGGTTGGCCCACGACATCTACATCGCACCTGTCGAGATCAACCCCGGCCGGTCAGCGGAACCCGACGGCGTCATCGAGCTCGGCAAGGGTGAGTCGCAGGCCGTGGGTGCGGCGACCCTGACCTTCCAGGACTTTGACCGCGGCGGCGGTCATGCCGAAGGCCAACAGCTCTCCGTCGGCGCCACCCTCACCCTGGCACTCTCCGGCGAACCGACCAGGACCGTCGTCCCTCGCCTCGGAATGAGTGAGAAGGGCATGACCTCGAGCCGTGAGGCGCTGCTCGGCATCCCCGGAGGCTGGGTCGAGGTCGCCGGCATCAACGCCGACCTGGGCCGCGTCCGCCTGAAGCTCGGGGGAATCCCGGGCGTTCATGCCGCACCGGGCGAGCCGGCGTCGTTCGTGGCCGAGCTCACCATCAAGCCCGGGATCAGCCTGGTGTGGATCGGGTTGTTGGTCCTGTTGGCCGGGGCGACTCTGGCCCTCGCTCGCCGCAGAAGCGAGACCGCATTGGCAGGACCACCGGCGCCGGCCGAGACACCTGCAACCTGACTCCGCCCTGCAAGCCCATCAACGAAGAAGGCCGCCCTCGTGGGCGGCCTTCTCATTGTGTCCTGGGGTCTCCTACTTGGCCTTGTGCTCGTGCACCGTGGCCCTGGCGGTCGCGAAGTCGGCCTTCTTGTGATGGTCCTTGCCATCGTGGCAGCGCTCGCATGCCTTCTGGTCCTGCACCACCAGCCCGGCAGCCACGGCCTTGGCGTGGTCCTTCATGACCGACATGGCCTTGAAATCCGAGCCCAGCCCGTGGCAGGCCTCGCACTCCACACCCATCGAAGCCTCGTTCTTGTCGGTGGCATGGCAGCCAAGGCACGAGGGATCGAAGGCCGGAGTCTTGGACGCCTTGGCATTCTCCAACGCCTTCGAGTGCTTCCCCACCGCGACCCATGAGTCGTACTGTAGCTTGTGGCACATCTTGCACTTGGTCGCCCCGACATAGGTCGGCGCGGCGGTCGCCGCCAGCGCTCCCGCAAGCACCAGCACCGTCACGATAGCTCCCACTACGAACGTTCGTTTCATTTCAGCCTCCCTTGCAGTAGGGCCCCGCTGCTGCCCCCCATCTAACCTTACCGCACTCAGAACCACTGTCAACCCTCCCTCTCCCGCACTATGAACATTCAATATCCGGGCCATGTCCGGACCCTCAACATGGTCTGCCGGGGACAGTCATTTCCGCCTCAACCGTCACCCGGAGTAGAATCTGTCCGCTGGGGGGCACATGCATGCGACTGTGTTGCGGCGGCTGACTCTCGGGATCCTCGAGTGGCGGCACGCGCGTGCGGCGCTCGGTTTCCAGGCGGTGCTGCTGCTGGCGGCCGTCGCGGGCGCCCAATCCAACAACGACTGCGTCGACTGCCACGGGGACCGGCGCCTCACCGGCAAGAAGGGTGGCCGAGAGGTTTCCATGTTCGTGGACGCCACGCGGTTCTCGGAGTCCATGCACGGGAAGCTCGAGTGCATCAACTGCCATGCCGACCTGGAGGGCAAGGAGCTCCCGCACGCCGAGGATCTCCAGCCGGTCGACTGCGGCACATGCCATGACGCCGAGCAGAAACAGCACGCCAAGTCGCTCCACGGTCAGGCCCTCGCCAAGGGGGACCCGCTTGCGCCCAGGTGCACGAGCTGTCATGGAAACCACGACATCCGCGCCGTCAAGGACCCGCTCTCTCCGGTAGCGCCGCTCAACGTCCCGGGCACCTGCGGCAAGTGTCACCGCGAGGGCGCGCCCGTGGCGCTGCAACGCCACCTGTCCCAGGACCACATCCTCGAGAACTTCTCCGAGTCGATTCACGGCGAGGGCCTGCTCCGCAAGGGCCTGATCGTCGCGCCCAACTGCGCCTCATGCCACACGGCGCACCTGATCCTGCCGCACACCGACCCCGCCTCCTCCATCGCGCGGACCAACATCGCCAGGACTTGCGCTGTCTGCCATGCCCAGATCGAGATGGTCCACCGAAAGATCATCAAGGGCGAGCTGTGGGAGAAGCAAGCCCACGTGCTCCCCGCCTGCGTCGACTGCCACCAGCCGCACAAGGTGCGGCGGCTGCTCTACGACCAGGGCATGGCCGACGCGGACTGTCTTCGCTGCCACGCCAACGAGGGTTTGAAAGCACGCGACGGACGACCAATGTTCGTCAAGGCGGCGGAGGTCGCCGCCTCCCGCCACGTCAAGGTGGCCTGCAGCCAGTGCCACTCCCAGGTCGAGGCATCTCGCACCCGCCCCTGCGAGACCATCACGTCCAAGGTGGACTGCGCAGCCTGTCACGCCGAGATCGGCCAGCAGTACCTCGCGAGCCGTCATGGCAGGCTGCTGGCGGGCGGCGACCCCAACGCCCCGTCCTGCAAAGAGTGTCACGGCCAGCACGGCGTGCGGGGTAAGCTGGATTCCTCCTCGCCCACCTTCCCCACCCGTGTGCCGCAACTCTGCGGCCGTTGCCATCGCCAGGGTCAGAAGGCCGCCGCGCGAATGGCCAGCAACCACCAGGGCCAGGTCGAAGGCTACATCGAGAGCATCCACGGCAAGGGCCTGGCCGAGAGCGGCCTGACCGTGACGGCGACGTGCACGAGCTGCCACACGGCCCATCGTGTCGAACCGGCGTCCGATCCCAACTCCACGGTTTCCCGCGCGCACATCCCCCAGACCTGCGGCGCCTGTCACCACGGCATCCAGGAGAAGTTCGAGGGCTCGATCCACCACTCCCTGATCGGCAAGACCACCAAGGAGCTGCCGGTCTGCGCCGACTGCCACAGCTCGCACACCATCCGCCGCACCGACGAGAAGGGCTTCCAGCTCGAGATCATGGAGAAGTGCGGTCGCTGCCACGGCGAGATCGCCAAGACCTACTTCGACACCTACCACGGCAAGGTCACCCAGCTCGGCTATACCAAGACCGCCAAGTGCTACGACTGTCACGGCGCCCACGACATCCTGCCGCCATCCGATCCACGCTCGCACCTGTCGCGGGAGAACGTCGTCGCCACTTGCCAGAAGTGCCACCCAGGAGCCAATCGCCGCTTCGCCGGATACCTCAGCCACGCGACGCATCACGATCCGAAGAAGTACCCGTGGCTCTTCTGGACGTTCTGGGGGATGACGGGGTTGCTGGTTGGCACGTTCGGGTTTTTCGGCCTCCACACGCTGCTCTGGCTGCCGCGTTCGCTGCAGATGCGCCGGGAGAGACTGGCCCGAGCAGGCGGGGCGACCGCCGAAGCGCCTACACCGCAAGGTGCGGTCGCGGCGGGCGAGGACCACGAGAGTGATGCAGACCCGGTGGTCAGCGGCTCCGATAAGGAGGGACATGATGGCGACGACCGAGGCTGAACAGCCTGTCCGGCGGCAGTACCTCCGCTTCTCCCGACTCAACCGGGCCCTGCACGTCCTCATGATCATGTCGTTCCTGACCCTGGCCATGACCGGGATGACGCTCAAGTTCTCCTACACACCCTGGGCCGCCGCGATGTCCCGCTTCTTTGGCGGCTTCGAAACCGCCGGCAGCCTGCACCGCTTCGCCGCTCTCGTCATGTTTGGCATCTTCATTGTCCATGTCTGCGATCTGGTGCGCCGCGGCTTCACCGGACCGGGGGGCTTCAGGGCCCTGCTGACCGGGGCCAACACGATGCTCCCCACCCTCAAGGACGCCCGGGACTTCTGGGGCTCGTTCAGGTGGTTCCTCCACGTCGGCCCCAGGCCCCAGCTCGGCCGCTGGACCTACTGGGAGAAGTTCGACTACTTCGCGGTGTTCTGGGGCATCGCGGTCATCGGCTCGACCGGGCTCACGTTGTGGTTTCCGGAGTTCTTCACCCGCTTCATTCCCGGTGGAGCCATCAACGTGGCGACCATCATTCACTCTGACGAGGCGCTGTTGGCCACCGGCTTCATCTTCACGGTGCACTTCTTCAACACACACCTCCGTCCCGAGCGCTTCCCGATGGACCTGGTGGTCTTCACCGGTCGGATGGAGCTGGAAGAGCTGCACGAAGACAAGCCGATCGAGTACCAGGCCATGGTCGAGAGC
>DAONEV010000323.1:0-4913 GCA_035403265.1 Thermoanaerobaculaceae bacterium
AGCTTGACCTTCACTCTCTCGGCGGCCGGCGCAACAGTCACGAACGCCAGCGTCAGCAGCACCACCATGGCTGTGTATCGCATGTCTTCTGCTCCTTTCAGGGGCTTAATCAATCAGTGCGGTCGCATGGCCGAGAGCGAGAAGCGCGGCACCGCCCGCTCGTCCTCCATCTCGACCTTCAGAACCGTCCGCCCACTCGCCGTCAGGGCCGCCGGCAGCGTCTGCTCTGCCAACAAGTTGCCGCCCTCGTCGCGCAGGCGAACACCCACCTTGTGGTTGCCGGATCGGACCGTGAAGACCTCCTGGTAGACACCGGCGCCCTTCTTCTTGAGTCCCAGGAAACCCTTGGTGTAGTAGTTGAGCTGCTTGCGAGCCAGGGAGTCGCCGTCGAGGTCGACCTCGAGGGTGGCGGCGCTGAGCGGGCAATTGAAGTAGATCTCCAGTTGCGTTTCGGCCACTACCGGGGCGGCGGTCGGGACCACCGTCCGCACGGCCATCGGAAGCGGCGAGCGCGGACCTGTGCGGCTGGGCCGCAGCCGTTCGGCGACGATACTCAGGTAGCCGGGTGCCAGCGGATCGGCGGAGTTGAGCTCGACCGCCTCCTGCAGGCGTTCGGAGGCCTCCCCGAGGCGGCCTGCCCTGTACAGCGCCCACCCTTCGTCACGCAGTGACGTGGCGCGGGCCAGGCGGCTGGACAGGTCGCGGTCCACACTGAGTCGCAGCTCGGCCTCGCGCTTGAGAACGCGGGCGGCTGGACTGTAGGGCGCATCCCGCCAGGTCGCCCCGAGGGCGTCGAGGGCATCCTGGGGCCTCCCCGCCTCCATGGCGCTGACTGCCTTCTGGAGCCCCTGGACGGCACGATGACGGCGCTCGGGCTCACCCGGCGGCGCGGCGTTCCAGGGACCACGGTCGACCCTCACCGCCAGGAGCGCCATCACCAGCCCTGGGATGCCGATCGCCCCGGCCAGCAGGATGGTCACCCAGCGCCACGCAATGGGTTGGTGCCAGATCGGCGACAGACTTCCGACGATGGGAACCCGAGGCGGCCGCGCTGCCGGCTCCGGGCGTGCCGGTGGGGGCATGAGCTCCGTGGCCCTGGTCGCGGTGGGGGTCGCTGCGACACTGGCGGACGCCGCCTCACTCCGACTCGGTCCGGCGGTGGGAACGGTGACGATCACCGGGGTCTCGCCGGGGAGGCCCGCCAGGACCCGTCGCAGGGCATCAAGCGCCCTCGCCACATCGTTGCCACGCGCATACCGCTTGTCCGGGTCCTTCTCCAACAGCTTCAGCACGATGGGATTGAATGCGGGAGGCAGTCCCGGCCGCGCCTGGGAGGGGATGGGGGACGGCTCGTGGACGATCTTGTAGGTGATCTCGGTGAGCGACTGCGCAACAAACGGTCGCACGCCGGTGAGCAGCTCGAAGAGCACGACCCCGAGGGAGAACAGGTCGCTGCGACCGTCTACCGCCCCTCCGGTCACCTGCTCCGGCGACATGTAGTTGGGCGTGCCGATGAACTGGCCCGTGGCCGTGAGGTTGGAGGACTCCAGGCGGGCGACGCCGAAGTCCGTGATCTTCACCAGCCCCTGGCCCGTGAGAATGATGTTGGCGGGCTTGATGTCCCGGTGCACGACGCCCTTGCTGTGGGCGTAGTCCAGTCCTCCGGCGAGGGCCGTGCCGATGCGCGCCACCTCGCTGAACGTGAAGGGGTGACCGGCCTTGATGAGGTCCTTCAGGCTGCGCCCCTCGATGAACTCCATGGCCATGTAGGACAGGCCCGTCGCCTGGTCGACGCCGGCATCGTGGACCGTGACGATGACCGGATGGCTGAGGCGCCCAGCCGCCTGAGCCTCCCGCAGGAATCGCTGCTGAAACTCCGATGCCTCGTCAGCTTCGGCCGGAATCGCCAGGGTCTTGAGCGCGACCTGGCGCCCGATGACGGGATCCTGGGCGAGGTAGACCACCCCCATGGCGCCCCGCCCGAGCACCCTTCCGATCACGTAGCGGCCGAGCTGCGTGGCTTCCATTCGTCCCTACAGGCGGTGATCCGCGCTCGCTCCGCCGGCCGGGCCCGCGGGGATTGCGTCCGGTGCGATGACCAGCACCTCGCCTGGCGCCACCACATCCAGGGTCTGGCGGGCCGCCCGCTCGCGGGCCGGCCGCTCGTTTCGCAGTGACACCACCTCCCGCCGCAGCTCCTGGTTGAACCGCAGCAACTGCTCCCGCCGGGCTTGCAACACTTGCAGCTCGTCATGGCTGCGCTGCGCCTGGGCGACACCCCGCCAGGCACCCCATGCCACCAGCCCGGCGACCAGCGGCGTCACCACCCAGAGCCCCCAACGAAGCAGCTTGTTCACCGTCTGAACGGCTCTCGGCCGGCGAACTGCGCCGCACTTCCGAGCTCGTCCTCGATGCGCAGCAGGCGGTTGTACTTGGCAATTCGGTCGGAGCGCGAGGCCGAGCCCGTCTTGATGAGGCCGCACCCGCATGAGACCACCAGGTCGGCAATCGTGGTGTCCTCGGTTTCGCCCGAGCGGTGCGAGACCATCGCTCGCCAGCCCTGGTGCAGCGCCATGGATAGCGCGCTCTGCGTCTCGCTCAAGGTGCCGATCTGGTTGAGCTTGATGAGGACTGCGTTGGCCACGTCCTCCTTGATGCCACGGGCGATGATCTTGGGGTTGGTGACAAAGATGTCGTCCCCGACCAGCAGCACCTTGTCCCCCAACCGTTCGTTCAGCTTCTTCCAGCCGTCCCAGTCATCCTCGGAAAGGCCGTCCTCGATCGAGACGACCGGGAAGTCCCGCACCCACTCCTCGTAGAGCCCGATGATGTCGTCATCGGTCAGACCGTGACGCCCCTCGCCAGGCAAGAAGTAGCCTTCACCGGTGCGCAGCTCGCTGCCAGCCGCGTCCAGGGCGATGGCGATCTGCTCACCCGGGCGGTACCCGGCATCTTCGATCGCGGCGACCAGGAACTCGAGGGCCGCGCGGTTGCTGGGGAGGTTGGGGGCGAACCCGCCCTCATCCCCCACCGCAGTCACGTGCTTGGCCTTCTTGAGGCGTTCGCGCAGGGCGTGGAAGGTCTCGACCCCCGCGCGCAGCGCTTCCCGGAAGCTGTCGAAACCCAGCGGCACGGCCATGAACTCCTGGATATCCAGCGAGTTGTCGGCGTGCGCGCCGCCGTTGATGAGGTTCATGCAAGGCACCGGCAGCAAGGTGGCGCCGGTCCCACCGAGATAGCGATAGAGCGGCAGACCGAGTTGCTCGGCGGTCCCGCGCGCCACCGCCAGCGAGACGGCCAGGATGGCGTTGGCGCCAAGACGACTCTTGTCGTCGGTGCCGTCCAGCTCGACGAGGCTTCGGTCGATCCCGGCCTGGTCCCGCGCATCCATGCCCAACAGGGCATCGGCGATCTCGCCGTTGACGTAATCCACCGCCTTGAGGACGCCCTTGCCGCGATAGCGGCCCTTGTCGCCATCGCGCAGCTCCAGCGCCTCACGACTGCCGGTGGAAGCCCCTGACGGCACGAGAGCATGTCCCACGGCGCCACCGGAAAGAGTGACCTCGGCTTCGACTGTCGGGTTACCCCGAGAATCCAGGATCTCACGTCCCACAACCTCGTCAATCTCGAACATCTCCAACCTCCTCCTCGGATCGGCGCACCAGGGCCCGGGCCTCGCGTACCAGCGCGTGGAGGCGACCAATGGTCGGCGCCTCGGCGTAGATGCGCAAACGCGGCTCGGTCGCCGCTGGCCGGATCAACACCCAACTGCCGTCCGCAAGCTCCAACAGCACTCCGTCCCGGAGGTCTTCCCGAACCACCGGTTGGCCTCCCAGCTCGCGCGGCGTCCGTGTCGCCAGGCGGGCCAGCGCCAGGCGGGTGCGCTCGTGAAGAGGAAGCTGGACCCGCCTGGACAGCAGCGCTCCGTAGCGGCTAAACAGGTTGCGCACCAGCTCGTCGAGCGGACGCCCCTCCACCGCCACCATCTCCACGACCACCAGCGCCGCATACAGGCCGTCGCGCTCGGGAAGATGCGTGGCCACGCCGAGGCCGGCTGACTCCTCCGCCGCCACGCCCAGTCGCCCGGACACAAGATTGGGACCAAAGTGGTAGAAGCCCACCCCGGTCTCCACCACCTCGCGATCGAAGGTGCGGGCGATACGATCGACCAGGCGGGTCGTCGCCACGGTCCGTCCCAGCCCGCCCGCGATCCGGCGACGGCGGAGCAGGTACTCCATGACCAGCGCGATGGCCAGGTTCGGCGTCATCACCCGGCAGGCGTCATCGATGACGCCGAAACGGTCCCCGTCCCCGTCGGTGGCGAGCCCCAGGCTCGCCCGCTTCTGGCGCACCAGCTCGCGCAACCCCGCCAGGTTCGGGGGCGTGCACTCGGGAGAATAGCCCCCGAAGTACGGATCCTTCGTGCCATGTACGACGTGGGTGGTTACCTGGTTGGCGATCAGGATGCGGTCCAGGAAATCCCGAGCTGTTCCCCACAACGGGTCCACCGCCACGACCAGCCCGCGGTGCCGGATCGCATCCCAGTCGATGCCCTCCTGCAGGCTCTTGAGATAGTCCTCGGTGAGCGAAGCCCGGGACAGCAACTGGCGTTGCGGCACGTAGAAGTCCTCGTGACTGGCGGCCATGGTGGCGAGGATGCTCTCGATCTCGTCGGTCAGACTGCGACCGGCCACCGTCCCCTCCCGGGTGAACAGTTTCACGCCGTTGTACTCGGGTGGGTTGTGGGAGGCCGTAAACGTCACCCCGAGGCCGGCACCGCGCGCCCTGACGGCTGCAGCGACGCAGGGGCTGGGCAGATCGCGCTCGGAAAGGACAGCTCTCAAACCGTGGTGTGTGAGGACGCTGGTTGCCTCACGGGCGAACTTCTCGGAGAGCAGCCTGGTGTCGTATGA
>DAONEV010000324.1:0-4879 GCA_035403265.1 Thermoanaerobaculaceae bacterium
CCGCGGGTCCCGCTGCGTGACCATGGCCAGTCAGTCCAAGGACGGCGCCCTGGCGGCCGGGTTCGTCGACGGTCTGGGGATGCACGCGACACGGGGCTCCGCGTCGAGGGGCGGGCGCGAGGCGTTTGGCTCGATGGAACGGGCGCTCAGGGCAGGGGCGCCTTTCGCCGCCCTCACCGTGGACGGACCGAAGGGACCCTGGCGCCGGGTCAAGCCAGGGGTGCTGCTGCTCGCCCGGCGCATGAGGATCCCTGTCGTGCCGGTCACCCTCTCGTGCGACAGCTTCAAGCTCCTGCACTCCTGGGACATGGGGATGATCCCGAAGCCGTTCGCGCGGGTTGTCGTGGAGTATGGCGACCCCATGGACCCCCATGCCCTTGGCACGCCGGCCGAGGCGGCCGAGCGGATTGGCGCGGCGATGGATGAGATCACGATGCGGCTGGACCGCGAGCTGGCTGGCCGAGAGCTCTGGCCTCCCCGGGAGACCCTCCCGCCGTCGAGTCCGTCAGACCAGTAGCCGTGACCGCCGCTGCCAGGCCAGCAGCCACGGCAGCGCCATCAGGCAATGGACGCCGGCGAAGGCGATGCTCCAGGTGTGGGAGGCGAAGCCAGTCGCCAGGGCCTCCTTCGCCGCCACGCCG
Organism: Thermoanaerobaculaceae bacterium; assembly: GCA_035403265.1. Classification (GTDB taxonomy): domain Bacteria; phylum Acidobacteriota; class Thermoanaerobaculia; order Thermoanaerobaculales; family Thermoanaerobaculaceae; genus JAAYVZ01. The sequence goes on from DAONEV010000324.1 coordinate 642, forward strand.
ACCGTCGCGAGGGCCGCGGCCCAGCCGGCCTCCTGGGTCCCGAAGGTGCCGACGACATTGAGCGGAAGGCTCGCACCCAATGCGGCGCCGATCACACCCAGCAGGATCGACTTCGCAGGCCAGGCCAGACCCATGCCCCGCATCAACGTCACGGTGACCTGCCAGATCCCGCCCCAGATCGCCAGGGAGCAAACGCCCAGCATCGCGGCCCGCCAGGGAGAGCGACTCACCCGCAGGAGCTCGTGACGCACCTCGAGGAGCTGCCGCAGCAGCCGTCGTCGCCAGGCGCCGCCGTGCCGCAGGCGGAGGGCCAGCCGGTGGGCCGAGCGCGTCGAGCGGAGCGCCAGGTAGCCGGTCAAACCGATTGCCGCGGCCACGGTCGCGGCCGCGAGCAGGCCCGGCACCCGCATCCAGATGCCGACGCCGACTGCCCACAGCAGCAGCCCGCCAACGTCGAGCACGCGGGTGAGGACGAGAAAGGACAGGCCGCGCACGGCGCCGGCCACACCCGCGGCGCGCAGGGCCGGGAGGAAGGCCAGCTCGCCGAGCCGCATGGGCAAAACCGTGGTGGGGAGCTGCGCCGCAGCGATCACGGCCGTGGCCCGGGCCGGGCTGAGGCGGCCTCCGCTGAGCAGCCCGAGACGAGCGCCGCGCAGCGCCAGCACGATCGTGGCCCACGCGAAGCCCAGTGCCAGAGCCTCCGCCGACGTGCGGCGGGCGAGGGCCAGGATCTGTGCGGGGTGGGCGGCCCACAGCAGCGCCGCGACCAGCACCGCCCCGGCCACGACGGCAATGGCGGAGAGCCGGCGGCGCCGGCTCACCGGGCTTCCCGCTGACGGCCACGCATCTCGTCCAGCATCCGGCGATTCACCGCGGTGAGGTCCGCCAGCGCACCGAGCACCGCCAGTTGAACTCCCGTGACGGCCAGCACCGCGGCGGCAATGAGGGACTGGACGTGGCCGGCGGGCGAGATCTCGGTCAGATAGAAGTAGCCGAAGCGGCCGGCCAGGACGGCTGCCGGCAGCCAGAACAGGCAGGCCAGGAGAAGCAGGCTGCGCAAAGGCCTGTAGATGAAGACCAGGCGTAGCAGCGTCGCGAGGGAGATCAGCACATACCCGAGGTTGGTCCGGAACAGCCGCGACGGGCGTGAGGTCTCGCGGGTGCGAATCGGCACCGAGGCCACGACGAGTCCGGACTGTCCGGCCTGAACCAGCGTTTCAAGCGTGTAGGTGAAGGTCGTGTAGCAGTTGAGGCGAGCCGCGGCCCGCCGGGAGAAGGCCCGGAAGCCCGTGGTGGCGTCGGGGACCGGCACGCCCGACAGGAGCTGCACGACCCAGGCCCCGAGTCGCTGCAGGAGCCGTTTGGCGGGCGAGAAGTGCGCGAGGCTCCCAACCCCTCGGTCGCCCAGGACGATGTCGGCATCTCCTGCCAGGATTGGGGCCACGAGAGTCGCGATGCAGGACGGGTCGTACTGGCCGTCGGCGTCGGTATTGACGATGACGTCGGCACCGAGCCCGAGCGCAACCTCGAGGCCGGTCGTGAAGGTGCGCGCCAGTCCCCTGTGTGCAGGCAAGCGCACGACCTCGGCGCCGGCGGCACGTGCGACCAGGCTCGTGCGGTCGGTGGACCCATCGTCCACGACTAACACCTGAACCTCCTCGAGGCCGGCAAGCTGCCGAGGCAGCTCGGCAATGGCCGCGGGAAGGTACTCCTCCTCGTTCCAGGCTGGAACCTGCACGACCAGCTTCATGTCTTCCTCCCCACCCAGGCCAGGCCGATGATCAGGGATAGCCCAGCCATGGACAGCGCCTTCACCGTCCAGGGTAGGCTTGCCGCCAGCTCGAGCGTCGCGGCGCCCCGCCGCACCGGGACGCAGCTCCAGACCTCGGCGCAGGGCAGGAGCTGAGCCGTCTGGCCGTCGACCTTGGCCTGCCACAGGCGCGGCCTGTGCTTGACCTGGACCTGAACCGAGCACGAGTCGGAGTTCGCCACGTCGAGGACCAGCCGGTCGGCCGACGCCTCGCGGACCTTCACCACGCCCGGGCAGAGCTCGGTCGCGGCACGCGCGTCGCCGAGAGGCCAGGCGAGAGACGCGAACGGAACCGACCGCTCCCAGTCCCACACCCGCATTCCGGCGCTCTCGCTCACGAGCCGAAGCCCGGACTGGTCGAGGGCGACGGAGAGTGCCTCAGGTGCACCGGCGGCGAGCACAAGCTCGGACCTGACCTGAGTGCCGATCGTTGGGAGTGCGAACCAGCTCCACGCATCTGTCTCGTTGGAGAGCGCGGGATCGGTCTGCAGTTGCGGCAGCGCGTGCCCGATCCGCAACCATGGTCGTTCCTTCAGACCCAACGGCGCGGGGAGGCCGAGCCGACAGGCGCCCGGGTACAGGTTAAGGGGGTAGTGGCGCATGCCACTTGCATCGCCAGCTCCGACGATGTCGACGATCTCGACGCGGGAGAAGATCTCCCCTGAGACCACCCGCGCCGGCAGCGGCTCGATCAGGGTTCGGACGCCAAGCAGCGCAAAGGCCGGCGTGAGTGCGCGCGAGATGGAAACCGCGCCACCGGGCCCGGCGCCCAGGAGGGTGGTGTACCGGGTCTCCCCGTCGAAGAAACCTGCCCGTGCGTCCTGGAGCCCCGCTGCGGCGCCGAGATCCGGTGGCAGGCAACCGAGCAAACCAACGGCCCGCGGGCTGGCGGGCGAGGCGGCCGGCGACAACGGGACCGGGAGGGCAGCCTCGGCCGCCGTCGCATAGGGGACGTGCCTTGCCGCCACCGGAAGCAGGCTCCAGGCCAGCAGGCCGGCAACCGCTAGCGCGGCGAGCGAGCGACGTGGCTCCTTCATCCCACCCAGGAGCCGCTGGACGCCAAGTGCCGCCAGGGTGGCGATGCCAAGGGTGACCAGACCGAGCGGCCGGTGCGAGAAGCCGATCTTGCCAAGCCAGGCATCGGGTGCCAGTACCATGCCGAGCGCCACAAGCAGCGCACCGGCCCAGGCCGCTCGCAGCCTGCTGGTTGAAAAGCCGAGACCAATGGCGGCAAGGAGGAGGGGACCGAGGCCGATGAACCCGCGGCCGTCCGAAGCCGGCTGGGCCGCCGGCGGTGCAGCCGGGTCGAGTGGCTGGGGTTCCAGCGCCAGGCTCGCCAGTCCGGGGAGGCGCGGCTCCGGCGTCGGAGACACGGCAGGGGCGCCTGCCTCCCGTCCGACGACCGCGAGCCACCAGCGCGGGGTCAGCACCGCAACCGCCACGATCCCGCCCAGGAGGAGCATCGCGAGCGCTCGACTGGACCGCGCCCACCGCTCTTGCCAGACGGCCACGACCGCCGCCAGAGCGACAAACGGGGCGGCGGGCGGCCCGCACGACACCACAACCGCGAGGACGACCGCCCATCGCGCCAGCGAGCGGCTGAAACCGCGCTCGCAACCCCCGATCGCCGCGGCAATGGCGAGAGGCCCAAGCGCAAGAGCCGAGCCCTGCCAGTCCAGCAAGTGGCTGGCCACTGGTCCGGAGAGGGCGTAGCACAGGGCACCGACGGCCGCGGAACACGGCTCCACCTGCATGCGACGCAGCATCCACGCACAGGCCAGAAATGCGGCGGCGATCTCGATGGCGACCAGCCCGGTCCACGCGTGACCGGAACGTGCCAGCAAGACAGCGAGCAGCGGCAAGGGAGCGCCGCCCTCTCGGGGAGAGGCCAACCAGCCAGGTCGCCCTCCGCCAATTCCCGGGTTCCACACCGCCAGGCCGGAAAGACCATGTCCGAGCAGGGTCAGGCGGGAGCCCAGCTCGGTGGCGGCCCGAACCTGCTCCGGGGCAGGGGATGGAAACGGTCCCCACTGCACGCGCCACGGCGCCTGTCCACGCAGGCTGGCCTCGGGGGCCACCACATGATGCAGGGCCAGGGCAGGATAGAGGACACCCGCCAGCAGCGCGGTGAGAATGACCCAGGCAGCCGGCGTTGAGCCCTTGTGCACGCTGCATTGTGACACGTCCCTGTCCATGCCCTCCCAGCCGGTCAGGGGAGGAGTAGATCAGGAAGGCAGGCCCGCAGGTCGCGGACCAGCCGTGGTTGCCTCGCTGACAGGCTGGTTCGCTCAGGCGCCGAGAGGCTGATCCTCTGGCCTTCCGGGTTGACACCCATGACCGAAGCGAAGATAATCCGCCGGCCTGGCGTGCCCAGGTAGCTCAGTTGGTAGAGCAGGGGACTGAAAATCCCCGTGTCGGCGGTTCAATT
>DAONEV010000325.1:0-4873 GCA_035403265.1 Thermoanaerobaculaceae bacterium
TCGGCGTCACAGCAACCAAGACAGCCGAAGATGACGGTCACGGCAGCCACGTCGCCGGCACCGCCGCTGGTCTCGGTGTGGACTCGGACGGTCACACCTACGCGGGCGCCTACTCTCCGACCACAGGCTTCTCGGGGCTGCCCCTCGGACCGGGCGTGGCGCCGGGCGCGAAGCTTTACGCCCTCCGCATCTTCGGCTGCGAGGGCAGCACCAACATGCTGATTCCGGCCCTGGAGTGGGCGATCGACCCCAACGACGATGACGACCTCTCCGATCACCTGGATGTGGTCAACCTGTCCCTGGGGTCCCAGTACGGATCCGCCGACGATCCCGACACCGAGGCCGTGGATCGGGCCGTGGCGGCTGGCGTGGTCGTTGTCGCCGCGGCCGGCAATGAAGGCGACAGCTACTTCATCACCTCGAGCCCCGGGGTGGCTGACGGCGCCATCTCGGTCGCCTCGGCAGGGGATGCCGGCAACCTGCTCTACCTGCTCAACGTGAACTCGCCCCAGGGGCTCGGCTCCAGCTACGTCGAGCCCGCCAGCTTCGGGCCAGCCATCGCCGGCGACGACCTCACCGGCGACCTGGTGCGCTCGGACCCGGCTCGCGGCTGCTCGGCGCTCACCAACTCGACCGCGATGGCCGGCAAGATCGCTCTCATCGACCGCGGCGACTGTCTCTTCGTGGTCAAGGTGAAGAACGCACAGCTCGCGGGCGCCGTGGCCGCCCTCATCGCCAACAACGAGACCGGTTCGGTCCACATGATCGGCGCCGACCCCTCCATCACGATCCCGTCGGCCTGCCTCACGGGCGCGGACGGCTCGTCGCTGAAGAGTCGGCTTCCCACGCCCGGAGTCAACGTCACCATCAACAAGTACGCCTATGGCGACGTGACATCCGACTTCTCGTCACGCGGCCCGCGCCGCGGCGACCATGCCCTCAAGCCCGATCTGACCGCCCCGGGGAGTGAGATCACCTCGATCGACGTTGGCTCCGGAAGTGGCTCAATCGACGAGGCGGGAACCTCCATGTCCACTCCACATGTGGTCGGAGCCGCGGCGATTCTCAAGGGGCTCCACCCGGCGTGGCCTCCCCGCTGGATCAAGGCAGCCCTCATGAACACCGCGGTCACGGAGGTCTTCACGGGATCCAACCGGACGCCGCCGGTGGTCGGCCCGGGTCGCATGGGGGCCGGGCGCCTGGACGTGGCCCGGGCAGCCAGGACCTCCCTGCTCGCCTTCGCCGACGACGGCAGCGAGCGGGTCAGTCTCTCTTTCGGGCAAGTCGAGGTTCTGGGGCATGGCGCTGTCGAGCGCCGGGTGCGGGTCGTCAACACCGGTTCACATGACGTCAGGGCGACCCTGGCGACCGTGCCGGTGACCGACCTGTCGGGGGCGGAGCTCGCCCTGCCGGAGGACCCCACCCTGACCGTTCCCGCCGGAGGCGAGGCCGCCTTCACGGTGCGCCTCGTGCTCGACGGCCGGCATCTGCAGCACGGCCACGACCCCGGGATCGAGGAGCGCGTCTCCGGAGACCCCCGGGAGTGGCTGGCCGAGGAGACAGGGTTCATCACGCTCACCCCCGACGACGGGGAAACCCTGACCCTGCCCTACCACGCCGCACCTCGCCCGGCCTCGGCGATGACCGCCGAGCTTGCCGCCAGCGCCTCCAGCGGAGCCGTGAGCCTGGGGCTCTCCGGCACTGGCACCGCAACCGGTACGAGCTTCCCGCTCGACGTCGTCCCGCTGGTCTCGGCGTTCGAGCTGGCCGAGGTCAGCCCCGACGACGCGACGTCGATGGGCCGCTCCAACATGGCCGACCTCCGCCTTGTCGGCGTCACCACCGACTACCCGGCCCGGAAAGCCCTGGGGCAGACACTGGCCGACAGCCGCATCTACTTCGCCATCGCCACGGCCGCGCCCTGGTCCACCCCCGCCGAGGTCCGCTTCGACGTGCTCATCGACACCAATCGCGACGGCAAGGACGACTACCAGGTCGTGACCACCTCTTACGGCGCGGGCACCGATGTCTTCGTCGCCCACACCTGCCGGCTGAAAGAGGCCACGTGCGTGGCGCTGTCGCTGAACGGCGCCGGCCCCGACACCCGGGACACCGGCTTGCTCGATACCAACGTCATGGTCATCCCGGTGCCGGCCAGCCTGGCCGGGCTCTCCGACACCAGCGGCCGTTTCAACTACAAGATCGTCGCCTACACCCTTGACGATGACGGTCAGGTCGACGTCACGGCGACCCACACCTTCGACCTCACCAAGCCGGGCCTCGTGTTCGGCGGCATCGGCTACCTCGGCAGCGCCGCCGCGCAGCCGCTCTACGAGGACCTGCCTGGCCGCACGATCGAGGCGCAAGCCGACGCCACTGCCCTCACCCTGCACCAGTCCCAGGGCATCGTCCTCATCCACCACCACAACTTACAGGGGCAGCGCGCCCAGGTCCTGGCCCTCGGCGATGGCGCCTGTCTGCTGCGCTGCTCGGCCGAGGCCTCAACATGGGCCCGTCCAGGCACGCCTGCCACATTCACCGCCACCGCTTCCGGGCCAGGCTGCCCGACCCCGACCGTGAGCTGGGACTTCGGCGACGGCACGCTGGGCGCCGGGACCACCGCCAGCCATGGCTATGCCCAGCCCGGGACATATTCGTGGCGATTGCAGGTCGAGTCGGGGATCTCCTCCTGCCATCAGGCTGGCACCCTCGATGTCTCGGAGACCCCGCCGCGTATCCCCCGTCGCCGCCTGACAGAGGCCGGCGCGGGAAGCTGAGTCGCATCCCTCGTCCCCGGGTGGAGACCTACGGCTGGACGAGGTGGCGCTTGATCTTCTGGGTCGTGGTCTTGGCGAACTCGGTCTCCTGGACGCGCACCTGGCGGATCTGCTTGTAGCCGGGTAGGCGGCGGTTGAGGGCGCGGATCTCCCGGTCCAGGACCTGCTCGACCCACACCCGGGTAACCTCGACTCCCAGACGCTCGGCGAGCTTCAGCAGCTCCTCGCCGTTGGGGACGATGATGACACCGATGCTCTCGTTGCCGTCCGGCTGCCGCGTGGCGTGCACGACCGACTCCTGGACGTAGGGGATGCGGTTGACCTGGTCCTCGAGCTCCTCGGGGAAGACGTTCTTGCCGTTGGCCGCGACGATGACGTTCTTCTTGCGCCCGCTGATGTGCAGGAAGCCGTCGGCATCCACCCGTCCCAGGTCACCGGTGTGGAACCAGCCGTCGCGGACGACCGCCCGCGTCGCCTCCTCGTTCCTGTAGTAGCCAAGCATCACCGAGGGGCCGCGTACCTCGATCTCGCCCACGCCCTCTCCGTCGGGATCGACGATCCGCACCTCGAGGTTGCACAACGGCACACCGGCGGCGTCGTCCCGGAACTTGCGCAGGCGGTTGAGGGCGACGATCGGGGCGGTCTCCGTGAGGCCGTAGCCCTGGATGAAGGCGAACCCCAGGGAGCGCAGGCCGCGCGCCACCTGCGGGTCCGGCGCGGCGCCGCCGACGATGAAGATGCGCACTGCCCCGCCGAAGCGCTCGTGGACCTGCTTGAAGATCCGCTTGCGCATACCCTGTAGGCCGATCGCCTCGCCGGCCCTGGCCGCCGCCCGCAGGGTGGGCAGGAGCCTCGCGACGAGCTTCTTCTCGGCCATGCCGGCGGTGATGCGCCGGTACATCTTCTCGTAGAGTAGCGGCACGCCGAGGAGGATCGTGGCCTTGACCCGTTGCAGGTCCTCGAGCACCGTCTTGAGAGAGCGGGCGTAGTGGATCGAGCAGCCCGAGAGCAGCGGGCAGAGCTGCCCGCACGTGCACTCGTAGGTGTGATGGATCGGCAATACCGACAGGAACCGATCCTCGGGGAGGAGCAGGATCATCGCCAGCATACCGCGCAGGTTGGCCGCGAGGTTGCGCTGCGAGAGCATCACACCCTTGGCGCGGCCCATCGCACCCGAGGTGAAGACGATGACGGCCATGGCGTCCGGGTCGATCGGCGGGAACGGGTCGTCGCCGATCGGCGCCGTCTCGGCGGCGATCATCTCCCGCATCGAATGGACCTTCCCGTCGGCCGTCTTGAGGTCCATGTCGACGAAGATCTTCAGCCCCTTGACGGCAGAGGCGAGGGTGAGTATCGAGTCGCGGTAGTGCTCGGAGAAGATCACCGCCTTGGCATCCGAGGCGTGGAGCACGGTCAGCACTTCGTTCTCCTGCAGGCTCTTGTCGATGGGGACGACGGCGAACCCGAAGGCGTGGCAGGCGAGGTAGGCGAGCATCCACTGGACACGGTTCTCACCGATGATCGCGACATGCTCCCCCGGCACCAGATGGAGACGGCCGAGGGCGCGGCCGAAGCGCACCACGTGCTCGAGGAGCTGACCGTAGGTCAGACGGGGGAGGGGTGTGGCAGCCAGGTCCTCGAGCGCCAGCTTGTCGGCGAATCGCACCCCGGAGTACTTCACGAGGTCCTGGATGCTCTCGATCTCAGCCACCGGATACAGCGGATAGTCCTCGTTGAGAGTCCTCATGGCCACCTCCCCCATCGCGTTTCGTGGATGGAGTGTCGCCCGCAGCCGCCACGCAGTCAAGCAGCAAGTCAGGAGGTCAGCGCATCAGCGAGACCCCTCGACTGCTGGCTCTGACCTCCTGACTTGCTGACTCGCTGGATTCGGTGATCCGCTGACTAGCTGGGTGGCAGGGGCGGGCCGGGTGCGTTCGCGAGCTCCCAGACCAGGGCTGCGAGGGCGGCGATACCCTGTCGGAGCTCGTCCGGGCTCACCTTGTCGAGCGTGTCGGCGCGGGTGTGGTGGACGTCGAAGTAGCGGTCCGGCTCACCGTACAGGCCGATGCGCGGCACGCCCCGGTCCGCGAGCGGCG
>DAONEV010000326.1:0-4857 GCA_035403265.1 Thermoanaerobaculaceae bacterium
CCCTGCGGCGCTTTGCCGTCAAGGTGCATTTCGACTACCTGAAGCCGGAGCAGCGGCTGCGGCTCTTCGAGGAAACCTGGCAGCGCTGCGCCCAGGCAAACGGCACGGTCCCGCTCGCCATCCGCCGACGGCTCGACCAACTGGAGCACCTCACCCCGGGGGATTTTGCGGCGGTGGTGCGCCAGCTCAAGATCCTGGCGCGGCTGCCGCACAAGTTCCAAAGCTGGTTGTGGTGGGGGCACACCGTGCCGCACGGGGACCCGCCGGAGCCGTTCGCGGCGACCACCGAGCTTTGCTGCAGCATGCTCATCTCCCCGGTCAGCCTCCCCGACGAGCTCGACACGCTGTGGCTCGAGGACGGGCGGGAGGTGACGTTCTTCTCGCTCTTCCCCCTCTACCGCGAGGAGATGGAGTACAAGCTCGCACACGGCGCCGAGGCGCTGCTCGAACGGGTGGTGCAGGCCGGCCTGGATGACGTCGTGGACCCTCGCCGGCCAAACGTCTGCTTGCAGGCCTGAGACGAAGAATGATCCTCGCCGCCCCCGTGTTGGGGGTGGTGTTGGAGGTGGGCATGTCACGACCGGTGCATTTCGAGATCCTCGCCGACGATCCGCAGAAGCTCGTCGAGTTCTACAAGCAGGTGCTGGGCTGGGAGGTATCCACCTGGGACGGCCCGCAGACCTACTGGCTGGCGAAGACCGGCGAGGCCGGCTGCATGGGGATCGATGGCGGCTTCATGCGCCGCGAGCTTCCCCAGCCGGTGATCAACACGACGGCGGTGGAGGACCTCGAGCAGACGCTCGCCAAGGTCCTGGCGGCCGGCGGGCGGCTCGAGCGCGGGCCGCACGACATCCCGGGGATCGGGCGGCACGCCTACTGCTCCGACCCGGAGGGAATCCTGTTCGGCCTCCTGCAGCCCATCATGCCGGCCAAGTAGCGTACGCTTACTGGCTGCGGCGGGCGCTCGGCGAGCGCGCACCTCGGGGGGCCAGACATGCTTCTGCATCATCGATTCGTGGAAACAGCGAAGAGATTTCCGGGCAAGGTCGGGATCGTCGACCGGACCGTGAACCGAAGGCTCACCTACTCGCGGGCGCTCATCGCCTCGCTGGCGCTGGCCGAAAAGATGAAGAAGTACGAGCCCGGGTTGATCGGCGTGATGATCCCCACTTCCGCGGGGTGCCTGTTGACCATGCTCTCGGCGCTGATGAGCGGGCGGACGCCGGTGATGATCAACTACTCGACCGGGGCGGCCGGAAACGTCGACTTCGCGCAGAAGAAATGCGACTTCAACACCGTCATCACCTCCAGGGCTCTGCTCGAGAAGATCAACTGTCGCCTGATGCCGGGCATGGTCTTCATCGAGGACCTGATGAAGGAGATCACCGCCGTCGACAAGATCAAGGCCGCGCTGAAGGCCAAGCTTCCCACCGCCATCTTGAAGAAGCTGATTGCGCAGGGGAGTGAGGACGACACGCTGGTCATCCTCCTCACCAGCGGCAGCGAGAGAGATCCGAAGGCCGTGCAGCTCTCCCACAAGAACATCCGGGCCAACGTCGAGAGCCTGATCCAGGCCTACGGGCTGCGCAGCGACGACGTCTTCCTCGGCAACCTCCCGTACTTCCATGTCTTCGGTCAGACCGCCAACGCTTGGGTGCCGATCTACCTTGGCATGACCGTCGTCACCTACGCGAACCCGCTGGACTTCAAGACGGTGTGCGAGGTCGTGCGGGAGGAGAAGTGCACCCTCGTGGCCGGGACGCCGAGCTTCTTCCTCGGGTACCTCCAGAAGTCCCAGCCGGGCGACTTTGCAAGTGCGCGCATCCTGCTGGCCGGTGCCGACAAGTGTCCCGACGCGCTGCGCAAGGGCTTCATGGAGAAGCACGGGAAGGTGCTGCTGGAAGCCTACGGTGCCACCGAGACGAGCCCTGCCATCTCGGTCAACACCCCGGCGAACAACCGGCCCGGGAGTGTCGGAAGGGTGATCCCCGGGGTCGAGGTCCGGCTCGAGAACTACGAGACGGGCGAGGCGTGCAAGGTCGGAGAGATCGGGAAGATCCTGGTCAAGGGCGAGAATGTAATGAAGGGGTATTTCGACGACTTCGAGCAAACCTCGCTAGCCATCCGTCACGGCTACTACGACACGGGTGACATGGGGTGGATGGACGCCGACGGCTATCTCTGGCACGTCGGCCGCCTGAAGCGGTTCATCAAGGTGGGCGGCGAGATGATCTCGCTGCCGAAGGTGGAGGACGTGCTCGAGAGGTTCCTGCCCCCGGAGACCTCGTGCTGCGTCGTGGAGATTCCCGATGCCATGCGAGGGGCGAGGATCGTGGCGGCGGTCACACACAAGCTCGACGAGCGGGAGGTCCTCCGCAAGATGGCGGCGCATCTGCCCAACATCGCCCTTCCGAAGCACTTCGTGGTGCTCGAGGAGCTGCCCAAGATGGGAAGCGGCAAGATCGACTTCCGCCAGGTGACGGAGATCGTCCGCGACCTCCTTCACGCCAAGGCCTGAAAGGGTACGAACCAGTCGCGCGAGAGCGCTTCCGTCGCCCCGGCTTGGGGTGGCAGTGCCGACCGGCTATCATCCGATTCAGGAGACTCCATGCGGATTGTCATCATCGGTGCGGGGATCGGAGGCCTGGCGGCGGCGCACGACCTGGTGCAGGCCGGCCACGATGTGGTGGTGTACGAGGCGGCCTCGCAGGTGGGAGGGCTCGCGTCGGGGTTCAAGGAGTCGCACTGGGACTGGTCGGTGGAGAAGTTCTACCACCACTGGTTCGCCTCGGACCGGCACCTCCTGGGGCTCGCTGGCGAGCTGGGCCTGGCCGGCAAGGTGATCTTCCGGCGGCCCACCACGGTGATGTACCACGGCGGTCGCTTCTATCCCTTCGACTCGCCGCTGGCGGCGCTCCGCTTCCCGGGCCTGGGCTGGGGTCTCGACAAGGTCCGTTTCGGGCTGGTGGGGCTTTACCTGCGCCGCACCCGCACCTGGCAGCCGCTCGAGCGGGTGACCGTCGAACAGTGGATGCGCCGGTGGACCGGCGACCGCGTGTGGGAACGCATGTGGGAGCCGATGGTGGTGGGCAAGTTCGGCGAGCGCTTCGCGCCGTTGGTGAACATGGCGTGGATGTGGGCGCGCCTGCACGCGCGCACCGCCAGTCTCGGCACGTACGAGGGTGGATTCCAGGCCTTCGTGGACCAGACGGCGGAGATCTTGCGCGGCCGCGGCGTGCGCATCGTGCTTGGAGCTCGGGTGGAGGGTATCCGGCAACGGGTCGAGGGTGGTCTCGACGTGCAGGTGGCCGGCGGCGGGGCCCAGGCCGGGAGCTTCGACCGCTGCCTGGCGACGACGTCGCCGGCACTCCTGGCGCGGTTGGCGCCGGAGCTGCCCGGGGACTATCTCCAGGGGTTGCTGGGTATGCAGAGTCTGGGCGCGGTGGTGATGGTGCTGGCGCTCCGGCAGCCGCTCTCGCCCGAGGGGTACTACTGGTACAACCTCCCCAAGACGGCCGGTTTCCCGTTCCTGGCTCTCGTCGAGCACACCAACTTCGTGCCCCGCGAGCGCTTCGGCGGCGACGTCGTCGTCTACTGCGGCGACTACCTGGAGACGGACCACGAGTACTTCCAGCTCGGCCAGGACGAGATGTTGGCCCGTTTCCTGCCGGCCCTCCAGCGCGTCAACCCGGCTTTCGAGCCGGGGTGGGTGAAGGGGAGCTGGCTGCACCGCGCGACCTATGCCCAGCCGGTGCCGCTGATCAACCACTCCCGCAACATCCCGGCCGTGGCCACGCCCCTGCCCGGACTGTTCTTCGCCAGCATGAGCCAGGTCTACCCCTGGGACCGCGGCACCAACTTCGCCGTGGAGATCGGCCGCCGCGCCGCCGGGATGATGCTCAGGTGAGAGTGCTGCTGGTGAAGCCGCGGCCCCGGCTGGCGACGGTCAAGGGCCTGCAGCGATTCTACCGGCTGGAGCCGCTCGAGCTGGGATACCTGGCGGCGGTGGTGCCGGCCCGGCATCGAGTGGAGGTGCTGGACCTGCGCCTCGTGCGCTGGGCGCGGCGAGCCTTCCTGAGGAAGCTCGGGACTGCTCGGCCCGACCTCGTGGCGTTCACGGGCTACAGCCACGAGTCCAGTGAGGTCAAGGATCTGGCCCCGCTGGTGCGGCTGCACCTGCCCGGGGCGCGGGTGGTGGTGGGTGGCCATCACGCCACGGTCATGCCGGAGGACTACGACATTCCCAGCATCGACGCGATCGTGCGCGGCGAGGGGTGCGCGCCGTTTGGGGCGATCCTCGATCGGGTCGAGCGCCGCGAGGGGTTGGCCGGGATTCCGCAGGTGCTGCTGCCGGGCGCCGGGTTCGACCGCGAGGCGGCGCAGGGGTGGCCGGTGTTCCCCGACCCGGCGACGCTGCCGATACCCAGGCGCGACCTTTGGGACCACCGCGACTACTTCGGCGTCTGGGTGACCGAGCAAATGCCGAACTGGACGTCTCTCTTCCCGCCTGTCTCGATCGTGCGGACGTCGTTCGGCTGCAAGATGAAGTGCTCGTTCTGTGTCGTGCCGCACCTGTACGGGGGCCAGCACCGGCCACGGCCCGTCGAGTCGGTGGTGGAGGAGATCGCCGCCCTGCCGACGCAGCACGTCTACTTCTCGGACGACGAGAATTTCATCGACGAGGAGTTCGCCCTCGCCCTGGCGGAAGGTCTGGAACACGCCGGTGTTCGTAAGCGCTACTTCGCCTGGACCCGGTCCACGACCGTCCTGCGCTCCCCGGAGCTGTTCCGGCGATGGCGCGAGATCGGCCTGGACGGGGCGTTCCTGGGCTTCGAGTTTCCCACCGACGAGGAGCTG
>DAONEV010000327.1:0-4855 GCA_035403265.1 Thermoanaerobaculaceae bacterium
GATGAGCCCGCTCGAGGAGTTCCCCGCCATCGCTGCGGCGCGGGCCATGACCGAGAAGAAGGAGCGGGTGCCGAGGTTCTCAACCGCGCACCATCCGGGTCGTAAGGCCACCGCGGCGAGCAAGCGCACCCGGACCTCGCGCCCCGACGGGTCCGCATTCGGGAGGCTCACGAGCACCGGCATCGAGGTACGCGCGAGCGCCGCCACCAGCTCCTCCGCATAGGCACCGCTGCGGCCCTGCTCGAGCGTGACCGGGTGGAAGGCGGCCAGCAGGAAGCCATGGCATGGCAGTGGCATCCCGACCTGCCCTTCGAGCTCGGTCACGGGGGTGGGCTCCCAATCGGCGAGGTTGTCGAGGCCGGGCGAACCTGAAACCGTGACCCGCCACAGCTCCTCGCCGAGCTGGATAACCCGGCGCGCGTACTCCTCGGCGGCCACGAAGTGCAGGTGACTGAGTTTGGTCATCGAGTGCCGGAGGCAGTCATCAAAGGCGCCCAGCGTCGACTCCCCACCGTGGATGTGCGCGACCGGGATCAGGAACGGCAGCGCGGCGAGCGCGGCAGCGTGCATCTCGAACCGGTCGCCCAGCACCACGAGGATGTCGGGCCTCAGCCTCGCCAGGCTCTGCCCGAGACCAATGCATGCCAACCCCATGGTCTTGGTCACGCCTTCCGGCGAGTCTGACGCAAGGAGTACCTCCACCCGGTCGGCGATCGGGCGGCCATCGGCCTCGATCTCGCGGACCGTGAGCCCGAACGCCGGCGAAAGATGACTGCCGCTGACGACTAGCTGCACCTCGACGCCCGGCGTTGTGCTCAACCGACGGAGCACGGGCCTCAGCAGCCCGTAGTCTGCTCGCGAGGTCGTGACCACGGCGATGCGCCTCATGTCAGCATCTCCGCCCGCAGCGGCTCTCCCTCACATCTCGAAAACACTACAACCCGGCTGCTCCGAACAACGCTCTCTTGGATGTCATCACCAGTCTCTTCGGTGCCCGAGGGCCCTTCGACGTCAACCTCTGGCCACTCATCCTGGGTCGCCGCTGAGCCGCAGCTTTGTGCTCCGCTCCACGCCATGCCACCTACCAGGGGCAGCAGCGAGGTGGGCGCCCAAATGCGCAACACCGAGCAGAATGGCTGCGGCACCGCTGCGTCGTGCCCCCCGGTGGTCAGGGCTGCGATAGTGGAGGGGCTACTCAAGGTCACCCTCAGCCAGCATCGCGCCTGCCGGCACTGCCCGCCTCAGTCGCCTCCCGACGAGCTCGCCGAGCCGGCCTGGGGGGATGCCTGTCCCAGGGCGGAGCGCCTTGACGTCCTCGGCCACGAGAAGGTGCCCCGGTTCGAGGGACCGGGTCGTGAAGAGGCTTCGCCGGGCCACTCGGGCTGTGTCCTCCTCCGTCCCGGCGCGTCGCTTCTCCCCAGTGCCACGTGCCGCCTCGACGTCGCGGATACACCTGGCCATCTCGGCCAGCTCCCCAGGCTGAAGAGAGGCACGATGGTCCGGGCCCGGAAGGCCGCGATCGAGAGTGAGGTGCTTCTCGACGATACAGGCACCCGCTGCCACGGCGGCTACCGCGATGTGGACGCCGAGCGTGTGATCCGACCAGCCCACCGGAACACCAAAAGCCTCGCGGAGAGTATCCATCGCTGCGAGGTTGCAGTCTTTTGGCGCGACAGGATAGTTGGATACACAGTGCAGAAGCGCGAAAGGCGGTGCGCCGTGGCGGAGGATCACCGTCTCGGCGCCTGCGACCTCGGAGAGAGTCGCCATTCCCGTGCTCACGATCAGGGGCAGACCACGCCTTGCGATCGAACCCAGCAGGAGGTGATTGGTCAGCTCCCCGGATCCAATCTTGAATGCTGGCACCCCCAGGTCCGCCAGCAGTGCCACGCTCGGCTCGTCGAACGGTGACGAGAGGAACATGATGCCGAGAGCCCTGCATCGCTCG
The DNA here is from genome assembly GCA_035403265.1 of Thermoanaerobaculaceae bacterium. Taxonomy (GTDB): domain Bacteria; phylum Acidobacteriota; class Thermoanaerobaculia; order Thermoanaerobaculales; family Thermoanaerobaculaceae; genus JAAYVZ01. Next base: position 1,949 of record DAONEV010000327.1, read on the forward strand.
GCGATTGCCCTGTGCTCGTCAGGACCGAGCTGGAGCCGCCGCACCATCTCGAGCTGGCTTTCAACGCGACCCGTGTTCATCCGCTGGTACTCGGCCTGCGGTGCCTCCTGGCTCACCACCTCTTCGGCCTTGAAGGTCTGAAACTTGACAGCATCGGCTCCCGCCGCGGCAGCAGCATCGACGAGTTGAAGTGCCAGGTCGAGTGAACCGTTGTGATTGACACCCGCTTCAGCGATGACGAAGCACGGGTGACCGGGGCCGATCGCCCGGCCGGCAATGGCCACCGGGGCGACCGGGCGGGTCGCGAGCAGAGCCCTTGCCAGGTCGAGGTCGGCCTGCGAGTCGATGTCCACCGACCGCTCCGCCGGCATTGCTATACCGCGAGTAGACGGGCCGACGAACGCCTTCTCTCGCCTCAACCAGCCCGCGCTGGCAACGTAGACCGCCCCGTTCAGCCGGGCCAGTGCAGCGCCGTCCTGCCTCCGGGCGGGTTGCCGCCCATCTACGACCGGGGCGAGTGAACCGTCCGGCAGGGAACGCATTGTCCATGACAGCGGGTGTTCGACCGCCACCACACTCACCGCCGGCGAGCCGCTGCGCCGGTGCTCGCGAACCACAGCCAGTATGTCTTCGGCGGCCGTGGAAGGGCTTGTCGGCTGCATGAGCACGACACAGACGTCGTCCGACAGCGCCAGGGCGTCGACGGCGTGCAGGACGACGTCGATCGAGCGAGCCTCGTCCGAAGCCAAAGGTGCCGGCCTGACGAAGGGAACCTCAGCGCCCCACTCTACTGCGGCTGCAGCGATGCGCTCGTCGTCGGTCGAGCAGACCACCCGTCCCGCGCCGCCCAGTGCAGCGAGTGCCCGCCGCGCCGTCCTCACGGCGCGCCCCACCATGGGGATTCCGCCAACCAGTGCGACGTTCTTCCCTGGGAGTCCGCGAGACCCACCGCGCGCCGGAATGAGGAAGAAGTACTCCATTCTCAGCCTCCCAGAGCCGCCCCGCGACCAGCGCCCCCGGCAATCTGCGCGAAATGCCGGTGGTGAAACCTCCCCTGCCAGCCGCGGATGGTGACAGGCGTACCGCCACAACGTCCTCCGTTCGCAAGGGTCTGCGAGCGGTGCGTCCACCAACCGAGGCGGTGCAGATGACTCAAGGCGTCCACACGGCCGCGTTCGCCCGGCTTGCCGACAATCTGCGCCGCACCCTTCAGGGCCGTGGTGTCCTGGTCTCGGCGACGCTGTCGCATGGCAACACCGCCGAGCAGATACCTGTGAAACAGAACGCCGTACTGCCGGGAGGGCAACCGGGGGTAGCTCTCTCTCCCATTCCTGCCACAAGCACGGCTGAGGGTCGGCTTGCAAGCGAACGTGAGGCGCATCAAGCTCCTCAACCGTGACCAGGCCGGCGAGGGAAACCCTGGCAGGGGCTGAACAGCTCGAAGGATGCGCCCGCCATGGTTGCGGAGCAGGCGTCTCTTCGCTCGGTCCATTTCGCGGCAAAGGGACAAGCAACATCCCAAGGCTTCCTCGCTCCCAATCGCCAGTTCCTCAAGAGCAGGGGAAGGGTGGTGCAAAAAACACTCGCTCAAGTGCGCATTTGCAAGGGGCTTCACACCAGTAGCGAGGGCATCAGGGGGAAGTCTCGTGTCCAAGATGTCCGTCAGCATGAACGCAACCGCTGACTCGGACAATCCGGTCGGCTGCACAACCGCAAATACAATGGCCTGATCCGTGAGAACCTCACGGTTCGGCACAAAGACCCAGTCTTGGGGACTGGGCAAAGTGTCGAGAAGGCCTTTTCGAAGAAGATCTCTGACGGTCGCCCAGGTCGAGCCGTTCACACTGAGCAGGGGAACAGAGCTGTACATTCTGATCGAGAGGGAACCTGGCTCGCCAACTGGCGGGAGATGGTGGTCGTTCCTCCATATTGTCTGTCGACTCCAGCGATGCAGGAGGATTGCCATCTGGACCCTCATGGCAAACCGTTGGTCGAGCAGAACGTCGCAGTCGGCGAGTGGGCGAGCACCGGCACGAGAAAGGCGAGCAAGGTGGAATGCAGCGCCTTGAGGAGCACGAGCTCTGCTCTCGTGCCTTTCGCAGCCTTCGCCAGGAGGCGGACCATGGCCTCGACCCTGAGGGCATCAAGCGCCACACGACGGGAGGCATCCTGGAAAGCCGCCCCCAGGTCCCGCCCAGGCTCCAAGGCCAATTGCGCCGCGGTGCATCGCGAGCCGATGCGCGGTGCCATGCGCAGTCGATGCGCCTCGGCCAAGACTGCAGCCGGATCCGACGGCGGTTCCAGCTCGAAATCTGGCGGCAAAAAGGCGCGCGCCAGGACCCAGGCTGTCTCGGGACGTATGCGCTCGGTGAATGGGCTCGTCAAGGTCTCCGCCAACTCGCAGGGCCCGACCCCGAATCCCAGCCTGCCGCACACAGGTGAATCGCCGGCTCGAGGGTTCCTGCCATCAGAGCTTACCGGCCCAACACGGAAAACCCGAAGAACGCCAGGTGCGAGCGGAAGCAGAGCCCGGCTGCCGTGGCGACCATCCATCCTCGTACGCGCGAAAACACTCTACCCGCTGATCGTCGAGGGTCCCTCAACGAGCAGAACCTGCTCCTCCGATTGATCCTGCCGCTGTGCCACCGCGTCGCTCTCCCGTTCTGCCATCGTGCGACTCCTTCCTCGGACCCCCGTCTTCGCACTCGGCATCTGACCACTGCGGAATCAGCCTCAAGACGCCCCAGCACTACGCCCGCCGCCGACAGCGCCTAGCCAACTCCCGCCAGAATGCCTCACCTCCTACGGCTTCTTCTCGGATCCTCGCACAATCACCATCTTGGCCTCGGGCTCATTGGGGCATTCGTGCCCAGCCGCAATGATGAAGGCACGGTCCCATGGTGGTTG
>DAONEV010000328.1:0-4792 GCA_035403265.1 Thermoanaerobaculaceae bacterium
AAATCCCCGAGCCCGAGCCCCTTCGGGTCAGCGAGCCGCGTCTCGACCTGTCCTGCGAGCCCTGCTCGGGCTGCCCGCCGTCGCAGCCCGGCCAGCATCCGTTCCTGCACGTCGACCGCCACCACTCGCCCGGACGGACCGACCATGTTGGCGAGGTCGAGGGTGAAGAACCCCATTCCGCACCCCGGCTCCACGACCAGCATCCCTTCCTTCACCCACGGCCCGAGCAGGCGGACCGGGTTTTCAAGGAGCCTGCGAAACGGCACCAGCAGCCCGTACCCCAACCACCACGGACAGACCCCATGCGCCATCGCCACGCCCTCCTGCCGTACAGCCTACCCCGAAGCGCGGGCGCGGCGCCCGAGCCGCCGGGGTTGACCGCCGGTTGGTGGGAGGGATAGCTTCCCAGGCGTGACGAGGCTTGCCGCGGTCCGGGTAACACTCCTCCTGCTGCTCTGGTGGGGCGCGGCAGCCCTGTCGCCCGCGAGCTCCGCCGGTCAGGGCCTGCCGGCGGCCAACGACGTCGCTGCCGGTGAAGGTGGTCCGATGGTCGGCGCCCAGGGAGATCCGGACTGGATGGATGCCGCGGGCGGCACGGTCACGGACTGGCTGGGCAACATCTGGACCCGTGCCGGGTCGCCGGACGACGTGGGTGGCGCCGGGGAGGCCAACTGGTACATCGACCAGTTGGCCAAGGGGGATGCGTCGGTGCTCCAGTACGCCGTCGACCGCTACTACCTGACCTCCTCGCCCGGCATCTCGCGCCGCTGGGGCAAGGGCTGGCTCGCCAAGTACATCGTCGCGGTGCTCCTGATGCGGGGCTTCGAGCTGCACGACCAGCTCTCCGAGCAGCAGCTCGAGGCGATCGACCGGCTCGCCGTCGATGCGCTGGACGAGACGACGTTCCGCATCGACGGCTGCGGTGTGCTCGGGAACTCCTGTGCGGAGGACTTCGGGTCGATGATGGCGGTAGCGGCGATCGCCCGGAACCTCTATCCGGGCGTTGTGGCACAGCTCGGCAGCGAGGAGATCGGGAGGATCGAGAAGAAGTACTTCACGTTGGCGCTGTCGACCCGCAACCGGTTCTTTGGCCTGGTCCGTGAGACCTCCCAGATCGACGGCCAGGAGTATGTGATGGTCCAGAACCACTCGGGTCAGTCGGCCGTGTACTCGGCCATTGTCCTGACCGAGCTGGGGAACGCCCTGCAGGCTTACCTCGTGGCCGGACGCCGGATCCCGTCGTTCTACCTGGACGACCCGGACCTGGTTGCGAACCTACGGTCGCTGATGGCCTGGATCCAGACCACGGCGCTGCCGGACGGCTCGGCGTTTGTGGAAGGGTGCCTGCAGTACGGGACCGGCCGGCCGTCCGCCTGCAACGACCCGCAGTTCGCGAACACGGTCCCGACGTTCGTTCCAGCCGGCCGGGCCGTCGCGTTGCTACTTGGAAAGACGGCTCTGGGCCCGGGCTACGGATTCCTGCGCTTCGAGCCGTACGATGGTGGCAACTCCGGGAATGCGGGGCGGAGGTACCTCTACGACGACCTCAACCCGGGCCCGAGCGAGATGGGGCTGTCGGTCAGCCTGGCGAACGGCCAGCTTCTGGTCCAGTGGTCCAACCCCGACGCCCATCGGTGTGACGTGTGGGGACCCTCTGGCCGGGTGGGGTGGACCACCGGTGCCTCGATGGTCATCGACCTGGGCGGGGCCAGCGGGCGGATCCCGTACGGTGTCGTGATGCGGACCGGGTCGGGCCTGGCCGCCGGCTTCCAGATCGCGCAGGTGGAGCACTTCCTCCCCCGGCGACACCTCGACCAGCGAGGTCGATAGCGGACTGGCGGCGGGTTGTGAGCCGCCGAGCGAGGCCCGGGCCTACTGAGCCGGGATGAGCAGGGGGTCATTGGTCCGGTTGTCGATGAGGCAAGCGTAGGCCAGGAGGGCGGCCCCGGGCGTGCTGGTCCGGATCACCGCGTTGGCGTCGTCCACTGTCGCTTCCGTTACCCGACGGAGCACCTCGTTGATCTGCACCGACTCCAGCGGCCGCAGCGGCTGGGTGAGGGTGCCAAGCAGCCTTCCGGCGGCGTCGTGCAGCTCGATCTCGGCCGTGGCCGCGACTGACGTGGTGTTCACGAGCCCGAGGTTGGAGCGGAAGCCGAAGGTCCGAATGTCGGACTGCCGCAGCATGATGAGCCGGCGGGGCACGCCCGCCGTGGCCGCCAGGTCGGTGGAGAGGGCCGGCAGGAGCTGCCCGACGCTACCCGCGGCGCCCCCGGAGAAGGTCCGCGCGCTGGCCATGATGGTCCCACCCGTGGGCCGGAGCCGCAGCGAGGCGCCGCCCTCGTGGGCGAACCGCTCGCCGACGACGTCGGGCACGCGAACGCTTTGCCCGGCCGGCACAGGGACGCTCACGGCGACCGGTGCCGCCACCTCCTCGCCCCAGGGGAGCAGCTCGACACGGCAGGAGACCTCGGTGCTTCCCGGGTTGTGCAGCTCGAGGTCGGTTCGCCACACACTGCCATTGACGCCCGAGATGTGGCCGGCGCCCGGCAGCCACGCGTGTTGACCCTCTGGAATTGGCGCGGTTGGGATGACCAACATCGGGTCGCCGGTGCGGTTGTCGACCACCGATGCGTAGGCCAGGACCCGGTCGCCCGGTGTTGCGGCTCGAATCACGGCGAAGGCATCAGAGATGTCGCCGGCGCCAGGCAATCGCAGGACGTCATTGAGCTGTTGCCAGCCGGCGAGAGGGACCGTGAAGGACCGCAGCAGCAGGTGATCGGCTCTCCAAAGCTCCACGAAGATGGCTGCGCCGCCGACCGTGCCCAGGCCGAGGTTGGTGCGGAATCCCCGGGAGCGGTCCGCGGAATGGCTGAGCTGAATGAGCCGCAGCTCGTCCGCGGCGAAGCCGGCGTCGGCCTCGGGGAAGGCCGGGATGAGCTGCCCGAAGGTCCCGTCGGCCGTCTCGTTGTAGGTCCTGGCTGCGGCCAGCACGGGGCCGCCCCACGACGACACCCGCACCGTGGCCGAGATGTCGAAGCCCGGGTTCTCGGTCAGCTCCGAGCCGAGCACGTCGTCGAAGCGCCGGCTCTGCCCCGACGGCAGCGTGAAGGCGAGCGAGACAGGCGGATGGCTCGGGTTGAGGGCCTCCAGGCCCACGGTCACGACCTCCGTCCCGGGGTTGTGCACCTCCAGGTCGCTGCGCCACCTGGTGGCCTTGACGCCACCGGCGTGGGCAAGAGAAGGCAGGTGAGCAACCGTCCCGCGCGCGCCGCACCGGGCCCGCTGCAATCCGGTGGCCACCGGGGACCGCCACAGGTACTCGCCGCTGGCCGCGATGGGTTCGAAGTCGGACGAGGGGCCCGGGACCCGTTCCCAGGAGGTCCCATCCAGGCTGGATTTCAGGGCACCGTAGGACAGGGCGAGGAATCGGCCGTCGACCCAGGTCAGCCGGGAAAGCGGGAGGCCAGAGGACACCTCGCGCCAGCTCAGGCCGTCGGCCGAGGCGAGCACGCGGTCGGCGGACCCGGCGAGGAACTGCCCACCGCCCGCCGCCACCTGGGTCTCCGGGCTCGGGGCGTCGAGGACCGTCTGCCAGGCGTGCCCGTCCCGACTGGCGATCAACGCGCCTCCGTTTCCGGTCTTCTCCACCGCGGCGACGAACGTGCCGTCACCCGCGACGATGCGGCGCACGTTCACCACGGTCCAGCCGAGCGTCGACAGGTCCGCGGCAGACCAGTGGACGCCGTCGTTCGAAACGAAAAGGTCACCGGTGTCGCTGCCTGCCGCATAGATCGAGCTCACGCTCGCCACCGTGGTGAGCCTGGCCTGCCCGGGAGCCTCGTGGGGTGTCCAGGCAGCACCATCAGGGCTCGTCAGCACGACCCCATCCCCGACGGCGACCAGCCCGGTGCTGCCCGCCACGAGCCGCCGCAGCGGTGCCGACCCACCCCACAAGACCCTTCGCCAGGGGGCGCCGCCGGTGGTCGTCAACACCTCGCCCTGGTCGCCGACGGCCACGGTCGTGGCCCCGAGATGCGCCACGTCGTTGAGCTTCTGTGCAAGCTGCGCTCGGCTCGTCTGCCATTGATAACCGTTGTCACTGAAGGCGGTCCCCTGGCCCACCGCCAGGAGGCGCGTCCCGTCTGAGCAGAACGCCCGAAGCGGAACAGGCGTGTCGAGGGCGAGTCGCCCCCAGCTCACGCCGTCCAGGCTCGACCACAGGGACGGCTCGTGATCGGGGCAAGCCGAGCACCGGCCGGCAAGGTAGAGGAATCCGTCGACCACTCCCACGACTCCGCCCTCGACCGGCGAGGACACGTGGTCCCACGAGACCAGGTCGCGGCTCACGAAGAGGCCCTGGTCACCCGAGACGACCACGACATCGACGTTTGCGGTCACGCTCGTCCCGGTGACGGCGGCGTTCCCCGCCCAGGTGACTCCGTCCGCGCTCGTGAGGAGCGCCGATCCCACCGCGACAAAGGCGCCCCTGGCCCGGACAACGCTCGAGAGATATCGCGCCCCCGGCTCCCCGATGGTGGGGAGGGTGGGAGTGGTCCACGTGGTCCCGTCTTGGCTGGTCTGCAGCTGCCAGGACTGGCTGAGGTCGCAGAGCGTGCAGTGGGACCACATCTCGCCCACCGCGACCGTGGTATGCCCGTCGCTCGCCAGGGACTGCAGGAAGGACGCGCGCCAGGGGTCCGATGGCCCGGTTTCGAGCCTCACGTCCCAGTGAATCCCGTCGCGGCTGGCCAGGACCTGGCCACCCACGAACATGCCCCCCGGGGCCACATGG
>DAONEV010000329.1:0-4768 GCA_035403265.1 Thermoanaerobaculaceae bacterium
GCCGGCGACGGTGCCGCCGGCCTCCCGCACCAGGCCGGCCAGCATCGGCCCGTTGGAGGGTGTGATCCCTGTCCCCGGGTCGTACTCGCTTCCTGTCACGATGATCGCCACCCGCGGGCGGTGAAACACCCGCACCGAGGCGATCCCGAAAGCCAACAGGAGTGCAGCCATGCGAGGCGAGATAGCGCCCCCGGGCACCAGCAGCCGGGTGCCCGCGGGCACGTCGCAGCCTTCCGGCTCGACGCCATAGCCCGCCCTGACCGCTCGGGCGACCATCACGCTCTCACCTTCATCTCCCACATCCTCGGCCGGGACGACGGCATCCGCACCGTCTGGCATGGGGGCGCCGGTTCGAACCCGCCACGCGGTCCCTTCGGAGAGACGGCCGGCCGCCTCGCCCGGTCCCGTCTCGCCGAGCACGACGAGCACCCGTGGCCGTGCGACTGACGCTCCGTCGAGATCGGCCGCCCGCACCGCGACGCCGTCGAGCCTCGCGGTGTCGCGTGCCGGCCACGCCGAGGGAGCTGACAGCCCCGTTGCGGCCATCCGCCCGACCGCCACGTCGAGCGCCACCTCTTCGACCCTCGGCGTGGCAAGGGCCGCCAGCACCGCCAGCCGAGCCTCCTCAACCGAGGCCCCGGTCGCGGAGCGCCAGGGATCGGTCACGCTTCTCCGCGCTGCCACCGCTCTGGCCTGTGGCGGCGCGCCCGGGCGTAGTCGCCGGGGGTGTTGAGGTCCTGGAACATCCGCAGCTCGGGATCGAACTGCAGGAACGCCTCACCCGGGACGGCCCGGCAGCGGATATGACCGTAGAGGTCGAACACCCGCCGCACACCGGAGGACAGGAGCTGCTCCATCGCCGGCAGGCAGGATGTGGCATAGCATGCGAACAGGGGAGCCCATCGCCCTGCCACCCGTGGGACCGCCGCGTCGTACCCCACCAGCAGCTCCTTCAGGAATGGCACCGCCGCCGGCTCCACGAACGGCATGTCGCAAGCGGTCACGAACGCCACGGGATGGCGCGCCGCCCGCAGACCCGCGTGAATGCCGGCCAGCGGGCCGGCGCCGACGAACGCATCGACCACGCCGCGGGCTCCAGGCGGCATCGCGAGCGTCCGATCCCCCACGGCCACGAGCACCTCGTCACACACAGTCGCCAGCCGGGAGACGATCACCCCCAGGAGGTCGCCGTCGCCCCACGGCAGCGCCGCCTTGTCACGCCCGAAGCGCCGGCTCCGCCCTCCGGCCAGGACGATCCCTGTCACCTGACGCCAATCCCGAAGCGCCGGTCCAGGAACTCGGCGAAGGCCGCCGGGTCGTCGAGGCCGAATGTCGGCACCCCTTCGTAGGGGAGAACATCAGAGACGAATGCGATCACGTCCTCGGGCTGGCAGAGGGGCTCGGCGGCCACGGCGCGGCGGTAAACCTCCACCCGCAGCCTGCCCTCCCGCTTGTATCCCTCGGTCAGGACCAGGTCCAGCTCGGGAAACTGCGCAACTACCTCCTCAAGCGACAGCTCCCGGTCGAGCTTGCGGATCAGGGCGACTCTGGCTGGTCCGGAGATGCACACGATGTCTGCGCCGGCCTGGGCGTGCCGCCAGGTGTCCTTGCCCGGGTGGTCGATCTCGAACCCGTGCACGTCGTGCTTCACGACCCCCACGCGCCAGCCGCGCCGCTTGACCTCGCCGATCAGCTTCTCGAGGTAGGTCGTCTTCCCGACATTGGTCCGCCCGACAATCGAGATGATCGCCGCCATCGCCACCCCCCACTCAGGCTACAGGCTCAAGGCTCAAGGCTCAAGGAGAAACCACGAGCGAAACGGACCAGGGTGGGGGCGCCCTGAGCCGCCTTGAGCCTCGTCCGCTACTTGCCCGCGCGCTCGACCCAGAGGTCGAGGATGTGCAGGCAGCACTCCGAGGCCCTGGCCATCCACTCGAGCGAAACCCACTCCTGGACCGAGTGGAACGACTGGCCACCCGCCCAGACGTTGGGGGTCAGCAGACCCATGAACGAGAGACGCGCCCCGTCGGTACCGCCACGGATGGCCTTTCGCAGGGGCTCGAGACCGAGCCTCCGCACGGCCTCGAACGCCACCTCGATGACCTCGGGCTCCTCGGCGATCTTGAGAGCCATGTTCCGATAGGACTCCTTGATCTCGACCGTGGCGCGGAGCCCAGGGAAGAGCGCCTCGACCTCGGCCACAACCGCCCGCAACGAGTCCTCCTGGGCCATCAGCTCCGCTTCGGAAAACGCCCGTACCAGCAGGCGGAGGGTTGCCTTGCTCACCTCGCCCTTGATCTCGAAGGGGTGAAGGTAGGGTTCCATGGCCTCGGTGGTTTCCGGCAGGAAACCCCGCGGCAGCCGCTCGACGATGGCGGCGGCAGCGCGCACCGCGTTGATCATCTTGCCCTTCGCGTACCCGGGATGAACGTCGTATCCCTCCAGGGCAACGATCGCGCTGTCGGCGCAGAACGTTGCGTCCTCGATCTCCCCGAGATCGGAACCGTCGAGGGTGTAGGCGTAGCGGGCGCCGAAGGCGGGCACGTCGAAGTGCTCGGTTCCGCGCCCGACCTCCTCGTCGGTGGTGAAGGCGACGTGCACCCCCCCGTGATGGAACTCGGGGTGCCTCTGAAGCCACGCCACGGCGGTCATGATCTCGGCGATGCCGGCCTTGTCGTCGGCCCCCAACAGAGTGGTCCCGTCGCTCGTGATCAGGGTGTGACCGACAACCTGCCGAAGATTGGGGTTGTCCTGGACCTTGATGACCTGGCGCGGATCGCCCGGCAGCGGCAGGTCGCCTCCCTTGTACGCCTCGATGACCTGCGGCTTCACCCCTCCGCCCGCTGTCGCGTGATACGTGTCGACATGCGCGATGAAGCCGACCACCGGCACCTGGCCGCTCGCCGGGTGGCCCACGGGCAGGTTGGCGGGCACCGTGGCCCACACGTAGCCCCACTCGTCCATGCGCGCATCCTTGCAGCCGAGCCCCTGCAGCTCCTCGGCCAGCAGGCGGCCCAGGTCCTTCTGCTTCTCGCTCGACGGGCTGGTCGTCGAGGCCTCATCCGACTGGGTGTCGATCTGCACGTAACGCAGGAACCGCTCAAGCAGCTCCCGCCGATCGTTGTTGTCCAGATGGAACGCTGTCATGGGGCATCCTCCCGCGCGGCGGCACCGCGCCGCGCCAGTCTACCCCAACCGCCCACCCAACCCGGCAATTCAGCGGTTCAGCCAATCAGCGGATCAGCGGACCAGCAAGGGCAAGACGCTCCTGGTCTCCTGACGAGCTGATTGGCTGATTGGCTGATGCGCTGCCCTACGAGCGACGGTGGGGCACGGTGCCTTCCTTGCGCAGCACGGCGCGGGACTCCTGGATCTTGATGATGCCGCGCTGCAGGAGGTTGTGGATGATGAGCTGGTTCTTGAGCTTGGAGCCCGGGAGCTGGGGCAGGATCTGGGGCAGCGTGTACAAGCCGTTGATGCGTGACAGCACGAACCCCTCCTCGGGCGCGCAGTTGAGGTAACTGATCTCCTGGATCGAGAGCGCCAGCTCGAGGATGACCTCGGAGTTCAATGGGGTCTTGCCGAGCTCCGCCTCCAGGCGGCCTTCAAGCATCTTGGCCTGCTCGACCGCCTCGGGGATGCTCACGAAGCGCTCGCGGATGGTCCCGAGTTGCCGGTACGCCTCGTACAGATCGCCGAGAGTGAAGCTGTTCTCGGCCTCGCGGATGAGCTCCCGCCAGGACGCCCCGGCGGCACCCGGGATCCTGGCCTGGCGGTCGACGGGAGGCTGGAGCTCGAACACCCCCGCTCGCATGCCGTGGTAGACAAACGACAGCACCTCGAAGACGGGGACCCGGCAGTGCAGCGCGACGGTTTCGATGTTCTGCTCGCCGTTGACCTCCCAGAGCATCGAGAGCTGCTGCGGTGACAGGCTCGTCTCGTCCACGGCCTGGCCCACGCGCGGGATGTAGGACGGGTCAGGGATGAGCTCGCGAATGCGCCGGATCTCGTCGGCCTGACGGGCTCCCTCGAAGAGGAAGTGCTCCACCGCCAGCGCCAGGCCCTGAAACTCCCGCCGTGGCAGATCGTCGTCCAGGAGGAAGAACTCCCCTTCCTCCCAGAGCATCAGGTCATAGATGGTGGCTTCGGTCTTGATCTTGACGATGCGATCGACCTCGTCGCGGGTCATGCGGCCGGACTGGATGAGGAGCTCGCCGAGCGCCACCTTCTGAGTTTGCTGGAGGGAGAGGAGCTTGGTGAGCTCCTCCTCGCTGATGTATCCCCACCCGACCAGGAAGTAACCAAGATGCTCGCGCGGGTTGTTGGATGTCACAGCCTCCACGAGGCCCTGACGAAAGAGGATCTTCTTGGTGAAGCGGCGGCCCTTGATGACCAGGGTGCCGCTCTTCTGGCTCATGGCGATCCACTGCATGAGGTCGGCGAACGGCATGCTGCGGAGGTTGCCGCTAATGGCCACGGCAGCTCCCCGGAAGCCTATCCTCCGTGCAAGCCCTCCCGGCCCAGGACCGATCGCCCACAGTCACCCGCCAAAGATACCGCACACACGGCCCACACCGCGATGGTGGGCGGGCCGGAACCAGGCGTCACCGGCCCGAGAGGAGCTCCGCCCGCTCGGCCACCGCGTAACCAGAACCGTCACCGGAGCGGCACCGTGGCGCACGCTCATGCTGTGGGCTCTTCACCCCGATCGGCAGGACGCCGTCGATGGCGCCGGCGTCGGCGCGCCCGACCGCTGGCGGTCCCAGGG
>DAONEV010000330.1:0-4763 GCA_035403265.1 Thermoanaerobaculaceae bacterium
AGCTCAGCAAGCCCCCCTGGGAGGTCGTGGCTGACATGGGTCAGGACAACGTCGAGCACCGGGTCCGGGTCGTCGCGAAGACCGTGGGCGGGGGAACCGCTGAGGCAACCCTGGTCACGCCCAGGATTGCCGTCGACGAGGAGGTCACCTTCGAGCTGCAGCAGCTCTACGTCTCGGTGACGAACGACGGCCGGAGCGTGCTGGACCTCGACAAGAAAGACTTCGATGTCTTCGACGATGGGAAGAGGCAGGAAGTCCTCACCTTCGCGCGGGGCGACGTGGCCCTGACCGCGGTGGTGCTTGTCGACGCGAGTCTCTCCATGCAGGGGCCCCGCCTGGCGGCGGCCCTGGCCGGGGCTCGGGCGTTCTTCTCGGGGATGCGCTCCCTCGACGAGGGGAAGCTGCTCGTCTACAACGACCACACCGAGCTGAGCACGCCGTTCACGAACGTACCGGAGGTCCTCCTCGCGGGCCTCGCCGCGGTGAAGGCAGGCGGGGGCACAACCGTCAACGACCACCTCTACCTGGCCCTCAAGCTGCTCGAGCAGCGCCAGGGGCGGCGGGTCGTGGTGGTGCTCTCGGACGGTCTCGATGCGCACAGCGTGTTGTCCGCCAGCGACGTGTTGCTCAAGGCGCGCCAGAGTCAGGCGCTGGTTTACTGGATCCGTCTCCAGGAAGGCGTCAAGGAGGGCGATGCGGACCTGCCTCCCCTGTTCTCCGCCTGGCGGAACGCGGCCTGGTACCGGCAGCAGCTCAAGACACTCGACGAGACCGTGGTCGAGAGCGGGGGCCGCGTCACCGCCGTCCGGGAGCTGTCCGAGCTGGCGCCGGCTTTCGCCGAGGTCATGCGCGAGCTCCGTGAGCAGTACGTGCTCGGGTACTACCCCAGCAATCAGAAGGACAACGGGCGCTGGCACGAGGTGAAGGTGAAGGTCGCGCGCGACGGCGTGAAGGTGCGCACGCGCGAGGGGTACCTGGACATCTGATTCCCGGGCTGGTCGACAGGCAACGGCTCAGATCTTGCCGGTTCCCCGTGCTCCGGATGGCGGCTCACTCGCTTGCGAGCGGAGCAGTGGGGTTGAGTCAGCGAGTCTCGAGCTGTCGACTGGGAGCTGCGCGGGCGGTGTAGAATGCACCAGCCAAGGGAGGGGTCGCTGGAATGAGGTCGCGATACGGCATCGCCGTCATGGCGCTCGTGGCAATGCTCGGGCTGGGGTGCAGGGCGAACATCCCCGAGACCAAGGCCCGCAAGGTGACCGGGCGCGTGGTGAAGGCCAATGACTCCGTGCTGGTGCTGCAGGTCGGCGCCGAGCAGTGGGAGCTGAAGGTCATGCCCGCGACCCAGCTTCCTCCCGACCTGAAGCAGGGCTCGGCGGTGACGGTCGAGTACGCCATGGTCGCGAAGGTGGCGACGACCCGCCCCGAGCCACCAAAGTCAGCGAAGCCCACGCCCCGTCGGGCCGAGTGACCGTCCAGGATCTCGCTTCTCTCGTCGCATCGGCGTGACGCCGCCGAGGCGCGGCCGCCGCCTCTCCACACTACAGGGAGCCAAGCCCTCGCTGTCGCAGCGACACGAAGCCGCGAGCGGCGACGACGATGTGGTCGAGGACACCGATGCGGAGCAGGCGGCCGGCGTCGGCCAGGCGCCTCGTGAGCTGCACGTCGTCGTCCGACGGCGAGGGGTCGCCGCTCGGGTGGTTGTGCCAGAGCAGCACGGCGTGCGCGCCGTCCACGATGGCGCGGTTGAAGATCTCCGAAGGCTCCACGTCGGCGTGGGCGCGGCTACCGCGGTGGAGCTCGTGGGAGCGGATGAGCTGATGGCGGCTGGTCAGGGTCAGACAGCCGAAGACCTCCACCCGCTCGCCGGCGAAGAGGGGCGTCAGCCAGTCGGCGACCAGCTCCGGACGGTCGAGCAGAGGGGCGGTCGCAAGGCGGTGGCGCGCCAGCCTGCGCCCGAGCTCGAGCGCCGCAGCGAGCACGCATCCCTTGGCGGGACCAACCCCGTGGCGGCGCAGGACCTGCGCCAGCTCCTGACTCGCCAGCCCGCTCAGTCCGCCCGCCTCCTCGAGCCACAGACGGGCCAGCTCGGCGACCGGCAGCCCCCGGGTCCCGGTGCCCAGCAGCAGCGCGATCAGCTCGGCGTCCGAGAGGGCGTCGGGCCCGCGAGCGAGCATCCGCTCGCGCGGGCGTTGGTCCGGGGGAAGGTCGGCGATGCGCATGTCAGGACGCCTCCAGGCTGGCCGCGACGCGCGGCAGGAGCTCGCCGGCCGGGCCGCGGAGAACGATGTCGGCGAGGTGGGCGAGGGCGCTGGCCTGAGGGTTGACCTCGATGATTGTCGCGCCGGCCGAGGACGCGATCTCGACCAGCCCGGCCGCCGGGTAGACGACCGCGGAGGTGCCGACGACCAGGAGCACCTGGGCCGCTCGCGCGGCGCGGCTGGCCGCTTCCAGGACTTCACCGGGGAGCATCTCGCCGAACCAGACGATGTCGGGGCGTTCGAGGCCCCCGCAGGCCGCGCAGCGTGGTGGCAGCTCGGGAAGCGGCACGGTGCGGTCGATCCGGCGGTTCCCGCAGGTGCAACAGCGGACGCGCCACAGGCCGCCGTGCAGCTCGAGCACGTCGTGACTGCCCGCGGCCTGGTGGAGTCCGTCGACGTTCTGGGTGGCCAGAACGTAGGCCGGGAAGCGGGACTGCCAGGCCGCCAGGACCTCGTGAGCGGGGTTGGGTCGCACGGTCCGGGCCTGGGCCCGACGTGCCTCGTAGAACCGCCAGACTCGCAGCGGGTCCGCCTTGAAAGCCCCCGGAGTGGCCACCTCCTCGACAGGATGGCCTTCCCAGAGCCCACCCGCGCCGCGGAAGGTCGCCACGCCGCTCTCGGCGGAGACTCCGGCCCCGGTGAAGGCCATGACCCGTGACGCCGCCCCGAGGGCGCGCGCCGCTGCCAGGATGGATTCCTCGAGCACGTGCCGATTGTGGCGCAACCTCCGAGCGCCGTGCAAGGAGCCTGTCGGCTACAATGGCGCCAGCACTTCGGGAGGGGGTTCGCCGATGTCCGATCTGGTTCTCGTTCAGCACCACGGCAAGGTGGTCGATCTCGCGCTCAACCGCGCGGAGCGTGACAACGCCCTGGACCTGCCGATCGTCGAAGCACTCCTGGGCTGTTTGCAGGACGCCGTCCAGGACCCCGGGGTGCACGTGATCGTGATCCACGGCGCAGGGACTGGCTTCTGTGCCGGCCTCGACCGGGCGCTGCTGGGTGAGATGGCTCGAGGCGCGGATCCGGCCACGGTCCTGATGCCCGTCGTGGAAGTCACCCAGAAGGTCATCAGCCTTCTTGCCACGGCTCCCAAGGTGACCCTGGCGGCGACTCACGGGTACGTCCTGGGCTGCGGCCTGGACCTCGCCGTCGCCTGTGACCTGCGAGTCGCCGCGGCCGGCACCCGCTTTGCGTCCGAGTGCGTGCACCACGGGTTGGTCCCCGAGGGGGGCGCCACCTGGTCGCTGCCGCGGCTCATCGGCCTTGGCCCGGCCATGGCCATGCTGCTGTCCGGCGACCCCGTGGATGCCGAGGGCGCGTACCGGCTGGGCCTCATCCACCGCCGAGTTGCCCTCGGCAAGCACCTTTCCGACAGCATTCGCTGGGGTGAAGAGCTGGCTGGAAGCTCTCTCGCCGCCCAGGTCGCCGTCAAGCGGCTGGCGCGCATCGACCCCCGCCTGTCCCTCGACGCCGCTCTCAAGGAGGAGAAGGAAGCCCTGCGCCGTCTGCTGCTTGCAGGAGAACCCCTGCGCCTCCTCGACCACGCCTCCCGGGACGCCAGGTAGCGGTCGGACCTGGTTCAACTCAAGAGTCTGGACCACGCGCCCCCAGGCGACTCGATGCGACAGGCAGGGCCTCGGGCGAAGGGATCCGGGTCTGGAATGACCGGGTGCTGCAAGGCTGGAGCCCGCCGCGCGAGAGGGGAAGGGTCGCTGCGCTTGATTGCTACAATGGTCGCGGAGCCGAAAGAAGGAGCCTTCCCATGGCCGTTGCGAAGCGCGTCTTCCTGTTCATCGCCGTCAACATCCTGATCGTCCTCACCATCTCCATCGTCCTGAACCTCATGGGAGTGCGGCCGTACCTCTCCGCCCGCGGCATCGACCTGGGGTCGCTGGCGGTGTTCTGTCTGATCTGGGGCATGGCCGGAGCGTTCATTTCCCTGGCGTTGTCGCGGGTGATGGCGAAGCGGATGACGGGATTGAGAGTCATCTCGACCGACGACCCCGATCCGGCGACTCGCGAGCTGGTGAACACCGTGCACAACCTGGCGCGGGCCGCCAACCTACCCGCGATGCCCGAGGTGGGGATCTACGACAGCCCCGAGCCCAACGCCTTCGCCACCGGTCCGACCAAGCGGCGTTCGCTGGTGGCCGTGTCCACCGGCCTGCTGCAGCGAATGGACCGGCGGGAGGTGGAGGGGGTCCTCGGCCACGAGATCACCCACGTCGCCAATGGCGACATGGTGACCATGACCCTGCTGCAAGGGGTCATCAACGCGTTCGTGATGTTCCTCGCGCGCGTGCTGGCGTTCGCCATCTCCCAGGCGATGCGCCGCGACGACGACCGCGGTGGTGGCTATTTCATGCGGTACCTGCTCGTCTTCGTGCTCGAGATCGTCTTCTCCATCCTGGGCTCCATGGTGGTGGCGGCGTATTCCCGCTGGCGTGAGTTCGGTGCCGACGCCGGAGGCGCCCGCCTGGCCGGGCGGGAGTCGATGATCGGGGC
>DAONEV010000331.1:0-4763 GCA_035403265.1 Thermoanaerobaculaceae bacterium
CAGTACTACAAGCCTTCGGGCAAGGCCAACACCGAGTGGGGACGCTCGACCTTCCGCGACAACGGCGGAAGCTACTCGGTGTGGTGCGCGGGGAGCGGCACGAGCGCGCAGCCGAGTGGTGGCGACTACGTTCCTAACATGGGGACGTGGCTGTACTACGGTCCCTTTTCACTCGCCGGTGCCACCGACGCGTCGGCGGAGTTCGACCTCTGGCTGGACTCCGAGCAGACCAACGACCAGGTCAAGTGGATGATCTCGGTGAACGACGTCAACTACTTCGGCCGCACGCGGTCCGGGACGACGTCGGGGTGGGAACACGTCACCTTCGACTTCAAGGACGTCACCGACATCACGACGATTGGCGCCTCGCAGGTCTGGTTCGCCTTCATCTTCGAGTCCAACGCAACCACCCAGGGCAAAGGCGCGTACATCGACAACGTCGTGATCAAGAAGAGAGCCGGGACGCAAGCCTGCACGTACCAGCTCGGCACCACCTCCCAGTCGATGGGTGCGTCTGGCGGCACCGGCACCTTCAGCGTGACCACCACCTCCGGGTGCAACTGGTCGTCGACCAGCAACGTGAGTTGGATCCAGATCACCCAGGGCGCCTCGGGGTCGGGGAGCGGAACGGTCGGGTACAGGGTGACGGCCAACAGCGGCGCCTCGCGCGCCGGCACCATCAGCGCCGCCGGCCGGACCTTCACCGTCAACCAGTCGGCGGGCAATGTGGTGTGCACCTACTCGTACTGGTTACCGGTCGGCAGCCACGCCCCGGGGAACCTCCAGAGCCAGTGGCGCACCGACCTCTCGATCCTCAACCGCGGTGTCGCGGCGACGCCGGTGGACGTGCGGCTGTATGCCACGTCAGGCATGGTCTCGCGCGCCACCACGGTAGGTAGCGGGGCGGAGGAGATCCTGCGCGACGCGGTCTCCTGGGTGAGCTCCGGCTTCTCGGGGTCCGGCGCCATGCAGGTGTGCTCGGGGCAGCCGCTATTCGTGACCTCGCGGACCTTCAACCTCGTGGCGGGCAATGCGAGCTGCACCCCGAACGGCACTTTCGGGCAGTTCTACGACTCCATCGTGAGCGGCGGCGGATTGAACACGGGACAGACGGCATGGCTGCCGGGGCTATCGGAGAGCACGGCCTTCCGCTGCAACATCGGCCTCACCAACACCGGCGCCGGCACGGCCATTGTGACGGTGACGCTCCACAACCAGGCCGGGACCCAGATCGGCTCCTACCCGGTGACCCTCAACCCCGGCCAGTGGAAGCAGGAGGGCCAGCCGTTCAAGACCAAGGCCGGTCAGACGGCGATGGACAAGGGTTACGCCAAGGTCACGGTCAACTCCGGCACCGGAGTCATTGCCTACGCCTCGGTCATCGACAACATCACCAACGACCCGATCACGGTGCCCATGAAGCAGTAGATCGGTGGGAGCTGGGACGCGCCGCCCTGCGACCGATGGGGATGGGGCCAGGGTTGGGTGGTGTTGGCAGAGGTGGGGAGAGCCCCAGGGGATGGTCACCGCTTGAGCGAATCGTGTGGGTGCGAGTGCGGCGAACGGGGCCAGACGATGAAGTCACCCGGAGCGGCGCGCCTCGATTTCGTGCGTCGGGGCAGGGGGCTTGAGTGGCTGACAGTGGGTTGGAACCTGATCGAGGCCGTGGTCTCCATCGTGGCCGGCGGGGCGGCAGGGTCGATTGCGCTCGTCGCGTTTGGTCTCGACTCCGTGATCGAGTCGATGTCGGGGACGGCGCTCCTGTGGCGCCTGCGCCGGGATGACCCCGAGCAGCGTGAGCGGGCCGAGCGGACCGCGCTGCGGCTGGTGGCGGTGAGCTTCCTGCTACTGGCAGCCTATGTGGCGGCCGAGAGCGCCCATGCCCTGTGGGTGCGGGAGGCCCCGCAATCGAGCCTGCCAGGCATCGTCATCGCGGCTCTCTCGCTCGTTGTGATGCCGCTGCTGGCGCGCGCGAAACGGCGGGTGGCGAAAGGGATGGAAAGCCGCGCCCTTCACGCCGACTCCCGCCAAACCGACCTTTGCGCCTACCTCTCCGCGATCCTTCTGCTTGGCCTTGGCCTCAACGCGGTGCTCGGGTGGTGGTGGGCTGATCCCGTCGCCGGCCTCGCGATGGTGCCAATCATCGGCCGCGAGGGTCTGGGTGCGTGGCGGGGACGGCCCTGCGGGTGCGAGCAGTGACCTGACCGCACGCCGCTGCTGCCATCAGGGACGCCACCTCACCGGGCTCCAGCTCCCGCCCGTCTCCCGGTGCCAGGTCGCCAAGCCGGATCGTCCCTACGGCCATCCGGATCAGGCGTCGCACCCTGTGGCCGATGAGATGGAAGCTGCGCCGGATCTGACGGTTGATTCCCTCATGCAGGACGATCTCGAGGCGCGTGCCGCCGCGCGGCGCCTTGCCGAGGCGCGTGATCCCGATGGGGCGAGTCACACGGCTGCCAAGCTCCAGAGCCCCGTCTCGCAGACGCGCGAGAGCCTCTTCGGAAGGGAACCCTTCAACGGTCACGAGGTAGGTTTTGGCGACGCCTCCGGGATCCATGAGGCGCTGGGCGGCGCGTGAGTCGTCGCAGAGCAGGACGAGCCCTTCCGAGTCCAGGTCGAGGCGACCTACCGCGAACCAGCCGCGATAGCGCTCGGGCAGGATCTCGAAGAGAGTCGGCGCGTGACCCTCACGCACCCGTGAAACGAGGATGCCGCGCGGCTTGTGGAACGCGAGCACGAGAGGGGTTCGTCGGGTCATCGCCACGATGAGAGCATAGCTCGCCGACCGAGGGAGGGTGCAGGACTAGAATGAGGCCCGGGAGCCAAGCATGGCCATGAAAGCACGCACTTTGGTCAGAGGTGGTTGGTGGTGGGCGAGCCTGGGCCTGATGGCAGGGCTCGCGGCACTGACCCATTTCCCGGCTGCAGCCCAGGAGCCTCCATGGCCACCGGGCGGGGCGGCCCGCCTAACGCCAGGCCTGCTGGCAAGAGCCGATGCCGGGCGGGGTGTGGAAGCCTGTATCGTCACCTTCCAGGAGCCGGACGGCGGGCTGCAGGCGATGGCCTCGGGCGACCGCACCGAGTGGATTGCGCGCACCGCCTCCGCGCTGGCGGACGATCTCGCGGCGTCAGGCGTGGTCGTCACCCGCCGCTTCTCCCACCTGCCGATGATGGCCGTGCGAGTGCCTGCTTCCGGGCTCGTCGCGATGGCGGCGGACCCCCGGATCGGCGCCGTGACGCCGGTGCGGGCGGTCAGGATGCAGCGTACCGAGGGCAAGCAGCTCATGCACGTACCGGAGGTGCAGGCCCTGGGGTTCAATGGCGCCGGGATTGGCGTGGCCATCCTCGACACGGGCGTCGACTACAACCACCCCGAACTCGCTCCGGTCGGCACCAAGACCATCAAGCTCCTCGATGCCATCGACAACGACAACGACCCCATGGACGAGCAGGGGCACGGCACCTCGGTGGCCGCCATTGCGGCTGGGTCCGGGAACGGCGTGGCACCTGAGGCGCGGGTGGTGGCGGTGCGGGTCCTCGACGCCAGCGGCAACGGCACCTCCGAGCAGGTCCTGGCCGGGATCGACGCCGTGCTGGCCAGCATCAGCTCCGGCAACCCCTACAACATCAAGGTCGTCAACATGTCCCTGGGCGGCTATGACCCGGCCGATTGGCCCCCCGGCCAGGGAAGCTGCGACATCTTCTCGACGGACTTCGCGACGGCCTTCCAGTCGCTGGTGAACGCGGGAGTTCTGATCGCAGTCGCGGCGGGCAACGGATCCTGCAGCGGGGGTGTGGCGTGGCCGGCGTGCATCTCCCACGCCATTGCGGTGGGTGCCGTCTACGACGCCAACGTGGGCGCACGGAGCTGGACCAACCTGGAGTGCAGCGCCTCGGGGTGTGTCGACGTGAGCACCGACGCTGACGTGATCGCCTGCTACTCCGATTCAGGCGACAAGCTGGGGCTGTGGGCGCCTTCGACCTGCGCGACAACGGCGGCCCTCGGAGGCGGGACCGAGGACTGCTTCGGTGGCACCTCGGCGGCTGCGCCGTATGTTGCCGGAGTCGCCGCGCTGCTCACCCAGGCCAGGCCCGGCCGGTCGGTGGCCGGCCTGCGACTGGCGCTGGAGCAGACCGGGCGGCTGATCGAGGACTCCCGCAACGGCATTCAGCGACGTCGGGTCAACGCCCAGGAGGCCTTGGTCCGTCTGCAGACCGCCTGCGACCCGCCGGTGGCGCCGACGGGCCTCGGCGCCAACCGGACGCGGGTCTGCTCGGGCGAACCGGTGACGCTGAGCTGGAACGCGGTGAGTGGCGTCTCGGGCTACACCCTCCAGGTCGACACCGTGCCTGGCTTCTCCTCGCCCGAGCCGCTCACCTCGGTCGCGACGTCCACCCGCTACAGCACGGCCCGCACGACCTCGGCGACGCTCTACTTCCGGGTTCGCGCCGACGCCGCCTGCGGGCTGTCGTCGGACTGGTCGGCCACCGCCCAGGTGGTCTACTCGTCGGCATGCACGGGGCCTTCCTACCCCCGGGCCTACTACGTGTCCGGAGTCGCACGCCTGCCTGGGGTGCCACCCACCGACTGGTACAGCGATCTGGCCATCCTCAACGTCTCGCAGTTGGCGGCGGACCTGCGCGTCGGATTCTACGGCAGTGCCGTGCCGCCGGCGGTCACGGCGTCCCTCTCGAGCGGCCAGCAGCTCACCTGGGCCAACGTGCTGCAGAGCTTGTTTGGACTCTCCGCCCAGGATGTCGGT
>DAONEV010000332.1:0-4736 GCA_035403265.1 Thermoanaerobaculaceae bacterium
GGTGGCCGCTATGCGAAGCTCACTTCCGACCTGGTCTTCCCCGGATCCCCGCAGCCGTACAAGCGGAAGATCGACGCAGACTGGGTGGATCCCATCGTCGGCGGGATGCTCGAGCTGCCGGTCGGCAAGAGCTGGGCTCTGATGATGCGTGGTGACGTCGGCGGTTTTGGCGTCGGCTCGGACATCGTGTGGCACGCCTGGCTCCGCCTCGACGGCAAGCTCGGAGACGCGGCCATCGTATCCCTGGGCTACCGTTACTGGGACAACAACTTCGAGAGCCGCAAGTATCCCAGGAAGACGGGCTACGACATGACTGTCGCCGGCCCGACCCTCGGCATCGCCTTCAACTTCTGACGACCCCTACGGCCTCTTCACCGTGGCAGGGTGCTCGACGCTGAGCACACCTGCCGTGTTTTCTTGAGGTGGAGTCCCGGCCCACCCACCCTCCGAGAGCCGGGAAGGCGCTCCCCCTTCGGCGGAGCCAGGTTCCACGCTCTCCATTTCTGGAGATCGTGCCGGGATATTGATCATGGAGTCGGCTGCCACCTGCATGGCTGCGGCCCAGGAGAGCGTGGAGCTGGCACCGAGCCCCCGCCCCATCGAGTTGCTTCGGTCTTGTCGTTGCTGAAGTCCGAGGCCAGAGGCCAGAGGTCGGGAGGGGGTCCTTGAGCCTTGAGCCCGGGTGGCGGCGGACGGCCTACAGGCCCTTGCTGTAGATCCGATAGACCTTGGCGAGCCTGGCGTCCATGAGGCGGACGGTGCGCTTGGCGAGCTCGTTGTCCTCGAGGATCCACGAGTACTCGCACCAGGCGTAGCCGTTGTCGAGGGCGGACCGCAGACCCTGATAGAACATCACGCCCTCGATACCCCTCAGCCGGAAGTCTTCCCTGACTCCCATGGTGATGAGCCGCAGGCCGACCTTGCGCCGTCCGACGATCGAGGCACGCAGCAGGCGAATCGGATTCCACATCGAGCCATCAAACACGGCCAGGGCGGGCTTTACGTCAGGCAGCGCCAGGAGGAACCCGGCAGGCTCGCCGGCAACATAGGCGACGCGCACGAGGTCAGGATCGACGAGGGGCCTGAGCTCCTTGCAGAGGGCCGCCCACTCGGCATCGCTGGCTGGCACGAATCCCCAGTTCTTCTCCCAGGCGCTGTTGTAGATGGTCCTCACCTGGGCGACCATGGCGTCGAACTTCTTCATGTCCGCCGGCCGGCAGTCGAGCTCGGGCTCACGCTTGCTGGTGCGCTCGGCGAACTTGGCGAGACGGTCCAACGACGCCGGGTGAACCTCTGACAGGTAGGCGTACAGGTCCTTCGCCTTCGCGAACCCTGCACCTTCGAGCAACTCCTTATATCGGGGTGGGTTGTAGGTCATCATCACGGTCGGGGGGGTGTCAAAACCCTCGACCAGCAGGCCGGCCTCGTAGTTGGTGGAGGGGTTGACCGGCCCGAGCATGACGTCGCACCCCTTGCCCCGCAACCAGTCAGCCGCCGCTGCCAGCAGCTCACCGGCCGCCGCCTGATCGTCCTCACACTCGAAGAAGCCGAAGAACCCGACGCGATCCTGATGGAAGGCGTTGTAGGCCCGGTTGAGGATGGCCACGACCCGCCCCACGACACGCCCGCCCCGCCGCGCCAGGAAGACCTCGCGTTCGGCCGCGCCGTCGCGGTAGAACGGGTGCTTGAGATCGAGAAGGTCCCGCACCTGCTTGCGGAGCGGCGGGACCCAGCAGGGGTCGCTCTTGTAAAGGCGCCAGGGCAGCTCGACGAACCGGCGGAATTCGCTCCGGCCCTCGGCCGGTGCCACCCGCAACGGACCCATGCTCACGGGATCAGCCCCACCTCGCGTCCGACCAAGGCAAACGCGGCGAGGGCTCGCTCAAGATGCTCCCGGGTGTGGGTGGCCATGTACGACGTGCGCAGCATCGCCTGGTCGGGCGGCACGGCCGGGGCGACCACCGGGTTCACGAACACTCCTTCCTCCTGGAGCCGTCGCGCCATCCTGAAGGCAAGATGCCAATCCCCGCCGACGACGACCGGGATGATCGGGCTCGCCGAGTCGCCGGTGTCGAAGCCCAGCCCCTGCAGGCCAGCCTTCATGAACCGGGTGTTCTCCCACAGTTGCTCCCGTCGCTCTGGTTCGCGCTCGATGATCTCCACCGCCTTGATGACCGCCGCCACGGAAGCCGGGGGTGGCGCCGCCGAGAAGATCAGCGATCGGGCGCGGTGCTTGATGAAGTTGATGATCCGCTCGTCGCCGGCGATGAAACCTCCGACCGATGCCAGCGACTTGGAGAAGGTGCCCATGATGAGGTCGACCTTGTCCTGAAGCCCGAAGTGCTCGGCCGTGCCTCTCCCGTGCGCGCCGAGGACGCCCAGGCCGTGCGCGTCGTCGACCATCACACGCGCGTCGTGCTTGGCCGCGACCTTCACCAGATCCGGCAGGTTGACGATGTCCCCCTCCATCGAGGAGACACCATCGACGACAACCATCGACGCCTTCTTGCTGTCTCGCACGGCCATGCGACGCCCAAGGTCGGCCATGTCGTTGTGGTCGAACTTGACCACCGTCCCGAAGCCCAACCGTGCGCCATCGATGATGCAGGCGTGGTCGAGCTTGTCGAGGTAGACGACATCTCCCCGCTCGAGCAGGCAGGAGATGGTGCCCAGGTTGACCTGGAACCCGGTCGAGAAGGTCACCGCTGCAGGCTTGTTGACGAACCGCGCGAGCCGCTCCTCGAGCTCGATGTGGATGTCCAGCGTGCCGTTGAGAAAGCGCGAGCCGGCACAACCGGTGCCGTACTTGGAGATGGCCTCCCGGGCCGCCTCCTTGACCTCGGGGTGGTTCGTGAGGCCGAGGTAGTTGTTCGAGCCCAGCATGACGACCTCGTGGCCATCGATCAGCACGACAGGATCCTGGGCAGAGGAGATGGTGCGGAAGTAGAGGTAGAGGCCCGCCTGCTTGATCGCGTCCGCGTCATGGAATTCGTAACACTTCTGAAAGATATCCACGCCACCTCTCCTTGGTTAGCGGATTTGGCACGTCACACGAGGCGCATCTTAACACGCGGTACCCAGCCATGGCGGCGGTACCAGTCCCAGGTGGCGCTGGCGCCCTGGGCGAAAGGAACGACGCCGGTCAGACCCAGCGCTGCGAGCGAGTCGGCGGTCTGGGCGGCCCAGTGCCGGGCGAGCAGCTCGGTGGCTTTGTCAGATGTCAGGGCTATCTTGCGAAAGCCAAGCCGCTGCATCAGATCGCCACCGTGGCCCGCGGCGCGCACCACCCACGGGGGGAGGGAGATCGTGCGCGCCTTCAGTCCGCCGGCCGCCGCGATGGTGGCGATCACCTCGCGCATGTCAAGCGGCGTCGGCGCCCCGAGGTGGAGGACCCGCCCCGTCGCGGCGCCTGCCGCCGCCGCGAGCAGGGCGCGCACCACGTCCGCGACGTGCACCATGGTGACACGCCGCTCGCCGGCCGGGATCGGCACCACTCCCCGGCCCACGAGCCTGAAGAACTGCAGGATGTCGATGTCACGCGGTCCGTAGACGGCCGGGGGGCGAAGCACGACCCAGGGCCCCTGATGTCGCATTGCCTCGCGCTCGCCCGCGAGCTTGGAGCGACCGTAGGCCGAGATCGGACATGGCTCGTCGCCCGGACCACGCCCGGCCGGGCTCGAGCTGGGTCCCGCGGCCGCCAGCGACGAGAGGTGCACGAGGCGCGCTCCCGGCGCCACCCTGGACAGGACGTCCACCAGCCTCGCGGTCCCGGCCCGGTTGGCGCGGTCGAACGCTGCCTCGTCGGGGGCCCGCACGAGGCCTGCCAGATGGAGAACCGTGGCGGCTCCCCCGCACATCTCCGCCAGGGCTGTCTCGTCCTCGAGATCCCCACGGATTGCCTCGACGTGACCAGCCAGGTGCTCCGGCAGCCTCCGGAGGTCCCTGACCAGGACCCTCGGCCGCAGGCCGGATCCGGCCAGGACATTGAGGAGATTGACCCCGATGAACCCGGTGGCGCCGGTGATCGCCACCGGTGCGGCCAGTCCCCGCAGCCACCGCTCCAGCTCCTGCCGGCCGATCTCGGGGGAAAGCTCCTGCCAGCCTTCCGACAACTCAGTCCCCCGCCACGAACTCGGCCCAGGTGAGCGGCGTCTCCCACACCCGAACCCGTTCGACCGTCAGGCCCTCAGGGACCCGGTAGACCGCTCCGTCGTCGCCCCTCACCTCGGCCCCGCCCTGGAAGGCCTTGCGGACGACCTCGAAAAGGTGCCTGGCGATGACCTCCGTCGTGGGGTCGCCTTCCTCCATCAACACGACGCGCTCGGCGAACGGCGCAAACGCGTCCCGCAGCGGGTCGTCCGCCGCCAGCAGCATGGCGTGGTCGTAGCGCTCCAGCTCGCGCCCCACCACCCGCTTGAGCGCCTTGTAGTCGCAGACCATGTCGGCAGTGTCCAGGTGCTCGGCTCGCAGTACCACCTCGACGACACGGGAGTGCCCGTGGGGAAAGCGGCACTTCTCGGGGTGCTTGGAGAGCCTGTGCCCCGTCTCGATCTCGAACCTTCGCGCAATGCGGAAATAGCCCACGTGCCCCTCCGCGCAAGAGTCTACCCCCCCAAAGCCCAAACCCGGACCAGGCCGTCGAATCCCAGGAGCCTCAACAGGTCCCGGCCAGGGAGCCGCCCTCTCCGGCCTCGGAGGAATGCTGTCGGGGGACTAGCTCAAGAACCAGAGCGGCG
>DAONEV010000333.1:0-4731 GCA_035403265.1 Thermoanaerobaculaceae bacterium
CCCTCCTCCTCCCCCTCGCCCTCGCCACCCCACACCTCACTCCACCAATGTACGGCGATGAGCCCTTTCACCTGATGATGCTGGAGGCGATCACTCGCCACCACTCGGTGGACCTGCAGCGGCACTTCGGCCTCTCGTTCGAGCTGGCGCGGCTCTACTCGCCCGGACTCGCGGTGCTGCTGCTCCCCGGGTGGCTGCTGGCCGGGCGGAGCGGCGCCCTCGCGCTCCTGGCCCTGACCGGGGCGGGGCTCGTCGCCCTCGTCGCCCGGCGCGCCGAGATGCTCGGCCTGTCCCGGCCAGACCGTGCCGTTCTTACGACGGTCGTGCTCCTGACCTATCCCCTGGCCACCTTCTGCACGCAGATCTGGGTCGAGGTGGTGGGCGGTCTCGTGGCCGTCACCGGTCTCGTCCTGGCCGCCACGGTCCCAACGAGACGCACCTGGATCGCGGTACTGGCGGCTCTCGCCACCGGGGTCAAGACCCGGCTCGCCCTGGTGTGCTTCCCTCCCGCCATCGCGGCCTGGTGGCCGTCTCGCCGCCGCGCCTGGTGGTTGGGTGCTCTTGTCCTGGGCACGGCGGCCGCCGGCGGTGCAGGTGTGGCGTGGGTCTTCCAGGGCCACCCCTTCGGCCCCTATCGTCGGCTTCACGATCTCCTCCCGGCCGACTGGCGTCAGCCTCTGATCGTGATCGGAGGGCTGGTCTTCGACCCGGCCGGCGGGTTGCTCTTCGCCGCGCCTCTGGTGCTTCTTGGGCTCGCGGGCGGGCCGGCGCTGTGGCGAGACGGCTCGCGTGCCGAGCGGGGGCTTGTCGTCGGGGCCGGGGTGACGGTGCTCGCGCTCCTGCACTCCATCGAGTGGTATGGCGGCGGCTCTCCACCGTTCCGCTACCTCGTCCCGCTGCTTCCCCTCTTCGCCCTCGCCTGGGTTCCCCTCCTGCGCCGTTGGGCCCCGGCTCGGCACCTCGCATGGGTGCTCGTGCCGCCGAGCCTGCTGCTCGCCTGGGTACTGGTCTCCCGCCCGTCTCTCTCGGTCAACCCCGGAATGGGCGCCTGGTGGCTGTCTTCCGCCATCGCCCGCCGCCTGCAGGCCGACACATGGGCGTTCTTCCCGTCGTTCCTCCGCCTGAGCGCGGCCTCCTGGCAGGTCCCGGTCGGGGTCGTTGTTGTAGCCGCCGGCGTCCTGGCCACGGTCTTCTGGCGGCCCCGATCGGCACGCGCCCTGGCGATGATGGCCGTGGCGCTTTGGCTGGTCGCCGCCGCGGGGCTGGCCGGCGCGGTGAGAGCCCGCCACGATCGGGTGGTGGAGGCCGAGGCCCCGCAGGTGACGCGCCGCGGCGGGAGCCCCGTCCCGCCCGAGGGGACCTTCTCGAGCTTCACCTATCGCAACGGCTGGCGGCTGCAGGACGGCGACGGAATCACGGTGCCGCTCCACCTGCCGGCCGGCGGCACCGTCCGCCTCACCGGGTGGCTGGAGGGGCCGGCGCAGGATGGGGCGCTGGTCCTCGCGGACTGGGGTAGCGGCGCCGGGCCGGGGGTGACGGTCGGGGGCCACGAAATTGCCGGCATCGAGATCCCTTCGCCTCCGAGCGGTGGCCGGCTGAGACTGCGGCTGGACCTGCGCTCTGCCCGGGGTGGAGCGCTCGTGATCGACCGTCTGGAGGTGGCGCGGTGAGTGTGGTGGATGTCGTCATCGTCGTACACAACCACGCGCCAACCCTGACCGCCACGCTCCGTGGGTTGGCCTCCCAGACGCTGGCGCCGGCCCGCGTCGTTGCAGTTGACAACGCCTCCTCGGACGGCAGCCGATCCATCCTGGCCGCAACCGATCTCGCCAACATCGAGGTCGTGCAATGGGACGACAACCACGGTTTCTCCGCAGCGGCCAACGAGGGGATCCGTCGCACCCAGGCGCCCTGGGTGCTGTCCCTCAACCCCGACTGCCGCCTCGCACCCGACTTCCTGGCCTCTCTCGTGGCCGCCGGGATGGTTCACGAGCGGGTGGGTGCGGCGTGCGGCCTGCTGCTGCGGGGGGCCGGCACGACCCTGGAGGCGACGGGGTTGGTGGATTCGGCCGGCCTGGTGGCGAGCGCCGCCGGCCGGCACTTCGACCGCGCAGCCGCCCGCCGCCTACGCCCGGAGCTGGAGCGGCCCGCCTGGGTGTTCGGGGCCACTGGTGCCACGGCGCTGCTGCGCCGGGCGGCCCTTGACGACGTGGCCTATCCTGGCCGCGAGGTGTTCGATGAGGGCTTCTTCGCCTACAGGGAGGACGCCGACCTGGCCTGGCGGCTGCAGCGCCGGGGCTGGCGGTGCCTCTACTGGCCGGTGGCCAGGGGATGGCATGGGCGAGGTCTGCGTCCCGAGGCCGGTCGGAGGGGTACTGCGACCATCAACCGACTGGGCGTCCGTAACCGCTTCCTGCTGCTGTGGAGCAACGCCGATTGGCGATGGCGGCTGGCCTGCTTCCCCTGGTGGTGGCTGCGCGACCTTCAGGTCCTGGCGGCCTGCTTGACCGTCGAGCGCGGCTCGCTCGGCGGTCTACGGGAGGCCTGGAGGAGGCGTGACACGCAGCGCCAGCGAGGCCGGGAGAACGCTTCCCGGGCTGCCGTCTCGGGCTGGAGGCTGGCGTCCTGGTGCCTGCCGGGCCGGCGGGTGAGAGGGCTGGAGGCCTGATGCGGCTCGCAATCCTGGGGACGCGCGGCGTTCCGGCCTCCTACTCGGGCTTCGAGACCCTGGCCGAGGAGCTTGGCGCCCGCCTGGTCGCCCGAGGCCACGAGGTGACCGTGTACACCCGCCGCCACATGGCTGTCCCAGAGCTCATGACCCACCGCGGGATCCGCATCCGGGTGCTACCCGCGATCCGCACCAAGACGGTCGAAACGCTCTCCCACACCGCGCTCTCCTGCCTGGACGCCAGCCGCCGCCGCTTCGACGTGCTGCTGATGTGCAACGCCGCCAACGCTCCGCTCATCCCACTGGCGCACTTGCGCGCGCTGCGCGTCGCCCTCAACGTCGACGGCCTGGAGCGCAAGCGTCGCAAGTGGAGCCGCCTCGGGCAGGCCTATTACCGCTGGTGCGAATCACTGTCGGTCCGCTTGGCCGATGCCCTGATCACGGATGCCGAGGTGATGCGGCGCTACTATCGCCGGGCCCGCGGCCGGGAATCGGTGATGATCCCCTACGGCGGGGACCTGGCCCGCCCCGTCGGCCACGCGGCCCTGGCCCGGTACAACCTGACACCCGGGCGCTACCTGCTGTACGTGTCGCGGTTCGAGCCGGAGAACAACCCGGACCGGGTCGTGGCTGCCTACCATGAGGTCCCGGGCGACACGCCGCTGGTCATGGTTGGCGGGGCGCCCTACGCACCGGAGCTGGTGGCCCGGGTCCGGGCGCTGGCGAGCGTGGACCCCCGTGTCGTCCTGACCGGATTCGTCTACGGGGACGCCTACCGTGAGTTGTTGTTTGGCGCTGGGGCCTACATCCAGGCCACCGAGGTGGGTGGCACGCACCCGGCGCTGGTGGAAGCGATGGGCGCCGGTCGGGTCGTGTTCTTCCTCGACAACCCCCCCAACCGCGAGGTCGTTGGCGGAGTTGGGGTGCCTTTCCAGTTTCTCGGTACGCCTACCCTCGCCGCGCAGCTCAGCTCCTTCCTCGCCGCGCCGGAGGGCTTTCAGGCACTCGGCGAGGCGGCGTTGGGCCGGGTGCTGGAACGCTACCGATGGGATGACGTGGCGTCAGCCTACGAGCTCCTCCTGGAGGGCCTGTGCCGGTCATGAGCGCCGAACCGCTTGAAAATAATGCGTTTATGGCCTGGCCTCGCCGCCGACTCTGGGCCGTCGTCACCGAGGTGGCGATGCTGGCCGGCGGAGATGGGCTGGCCTTGCTACTGGCAGGAACGGCCGCTTTCCATCTCTGGGCACGACCGGTCCTGGGCCAGCCGGCCGCGGTCTACCTGGAGCTGCTGCCCTTGCTGCCCCTGGTCCTGCTGGTCTACGCCGAGGGTGGCCTGTACCCCGGCTTCGGGCTTGGAGCGGTGACGACACTCCGGCGGGCAACGATGCGCACCAGTCTGGTCTTCTTCCTGCTCGCCGCGGTGACTTACGCCTTCAAGCTCCCGCATCGGCACTCCCGCGTCACCTTCGCGCTCGCCTGGATCCTCGCCCTGGTGGCGGTGCCGGCCGTGCGCTTCCTGCTACTCGCCGGGGTGCGGCGGCTCGCCTGGTGGGGCGAGCCGGTCCTGATGGTGGGTGGGGGTGCCGTGGCGGCTCGCACCGTGCGCTCGCTCCGTGGGGCGCTGTCATTGGGATACCGGCCGGTCGCGGTCCTCACGCTGCCCGGTGAGGAAGCGCTCGACGCGATCGAGGGGGTGCCGATCCGGGGCGGCGTCGACGCGGCCCCGCCGTTTGCGGCCGCCGGCATCCGGGTCGTGGTCGTGGCCTGGTCGTCTGACTACGACGGCGCCTCACTCATCGCTCGGCTCCAGCAGCTCTTCCGCCACGTCGTGGTGGTGCGCGACTTCGAGGACCTGCCGGTCGAGGGCATCGAGGTCCGGAACCTCGGCACGGTCTTCGGGGTTGAGTTCACCAACCAACTGCTGCGCCAGAGGAACCGCATCCTCAAGAGAGGACTGGACCTCGGGCTCGGGCTGGTGGGATGTCTCGCGGCGTGCCCCGTCGTCCTGCTCGCCCTCGTCGCCATCAAGCTATCGAGCCGCGGCCCAGCCCTCTTCTCGCAAC
>DAONEV010000334.1:0-4727 GCA_035403265.1 Thermoanaerobaculaceae bacterium
CGACCGAGACCGTGAGCCGCCGTTCCTCGTGGACCCGCCGGCGGATGTCGCGCGCGATGGCCGTAGCGCTGGCGAAACGGCCAAGGTAATCGGTCACGTCCAGGTAGGCCTCGTCGAGCGAGACGGTCTCCACCAGTGGCGTGTACTCGCGATAGATGGCGAAGATCTTGTCGGATTCCCGGCGGTAGCGCGGGAAGTCGGGACGCAGGAACACGGCGTGGGGGCAGAGGCTGTAGGCGTGAGCGGCGGGCATGGCCGAGTGGACGCCGAACTTGCGCGCCTGGTAGCTGGCCGAGGCCACGACGCCCCGGCTCTCCGGGTCGCCGCCCACCACCACCGGCCGCCCCGCCAGGGTCGGGTCGTCCCGCATGTGCACGGCGGGGTAGTAGCAATCCATGTCACAGTGCAGGATGCGCCGCACGCGCCCTTCGTCGCTCACGCGAGGATTGTACGGCCGCACGGAACCGGGCGATGTCTCAGCGCTCGTCGCAGATACCGGCTTGACCCGGGTCCACCCTGGGCGTACGGTGCGCGCACGAGGACATCGGCCGCGAGGGCGACATCACTTCGAGGCGCGGCGGCACGGTCCATGCTCATGGGTTCCCTGGGGCGAGTGGGAGGATTCGATGCGAGGTCGCGACCAGGCATCCGGCGCCATCCTTCGCAGCAGGACCAGGCTCGTGGTCAGCCTCTTGTGGGTTGGTCTGTCGATAGCAACGCATTCAGAGGCGATGCCACAGGCGGAGCGCGACGTCCTCATCGCCTTCTACACCAGCACCCACGGGAGTGGCTGGATCAACCGCCAGAACTGGCGGAATACCAACGACACCGACTTCAATGTCCCGGGCTCGGAGTGTAGCTGGTTTGGCGTGGTTTGCGACCACGACGGAAACCACGTCGTGGCGCTGAGTGGTTCCAGCAACAACCTTACCGGTACCCTTCCCGACCTGACGGCTCTGGCGAGTCTCACCAAGCTGGCCGCTGGCAGCAACCCGAACATGTCACCAGGGCCCGTGCCGACCTGGATTGCCGGCATGACAAGGCTGACCACCCTCGCCCTGCACAACACCCACCGCACTGGTCCGATGCCGGACCTCTCGGCCCTCGTCAACCTGCAAGCGCTGAATCTCGGAACCAGCAACTTCGATTCCGGGCCCGTTCCGTCGTGGGTTGGCAACCTGACCAGGCTGACCTCCTTGACCCTGAGGGGCACGAACCGGACCGGCAGCATCCCTGACCTGACCAGCCTCACCCGCCTGCAGGTACTCATCCTCACGAACAACCCCTTCACCGCAGGCCCGGTACCGGCGTGGCTGGGTGCCATGACGGACCTCACATCCCTTGACCTGTCCGCGACCAATCGCACTGGGATCCTCCCGGACCTCGGTGCGCTGACCAATCTGACCACGCTCTATCTCCATGACAACCCCGGCCTCAGCCCGGCGCCGGTACCAGCCTGGGTCGGCGGTCTGACCAAGCTCCAGTCTCTCAACTTCTGGAAGACCAATCGGACCGGGAGCCTGCCCGATCTGGGTGCGCTGACCAGCCTCGTGTACCTGGACTTCGAGGAGAATCCGGGGCTGTCAGGCCCTTTTCCGACCTGGCTCGGGACGCTTCCCATGTTGCAGACGCTCTATCTCGACTCCACGAGCCTGTCCGGGCCGCTGCCCAACCTCTCCGGTCTGGCCAGTATCAAGCTGCTCCACCTCGAGAACAATGCAGCGCTGACCGGTCCGCTCCCGGCCTCACTCGGCACCCTCACGACGCTCGAGGAGCTCTGGGCCGAGAGCACGGGCCTCACCGGCGACATCCCGAACCTCTCGGCACTCACCAGCCTTCGCGGGCTGTCGCTCTGGGGCTGCTCGCACCTGGCGGCGGGGCCGGTGCCAACGTGGCTGGGCGGCCTGACCAAGCTGACCGGTATCACGCTCTCCCAGACGAACCGCACGGGCAGCATTCCGGACCTCTCGGCCCTCCACGACCTCCAGTGGTTCCACCTCAACGGCAACACCGACATGACAGCCGGTCCGATTCCGAGCTGGCTGGGTGGCCTCACGAAGCTCGTCTCGCTCGGGCTCGCGGACACCAACCGGACGGGCGACATTCCCGACCTCGGCGCGCTGACGAACCTGGAGGAGCTGGTCTTGGCCGACAACACCCGGATGGATCTGAGCCCGATTCCCAGTTGGCTGAGCGGTCTCTCGAAGCTCCGGGTCCTGAACCTCGCGTTCTGCAATCGCGCCGGCGATATCCCGGATCTCAGCGCGGCTACCGAGCTCGAGACGCTCGACCTGCTGGGCAATCAGCAGATGACGGCCGGCCCTGTCCCATCCTGGCTGGCTGGCAACTCACACCTCGTGGATGTCGAGCTGGGGTGGACCAACCGGACGGGGGAGATCCCGGACCTGAGCGCTGCCCGAGGCCTGCAGGTTCTGGACCTGAGTGGCAATCCAGGGATGACTGGCGGTCCAGTACCGGCCTGGCTGTCTGGCCGGTCCTCCCTTGTCGAGCTCAGCCTCTCGGACACCAACCGGACAGGTGACTTTCCCAACCTGAGTGCGTCCACGCACCTGCGGAGTCTGGGGTTGGCCGACAACCCGGCGCTGTCCCCAGGTCCGATCCCTGGATGGATCGCGCAGATGGCCGACCTGGAGACGCTGGACATCAGGGACAGCCGTCGCACCGGTGACATCCCCTCACTGGCCGGTCTCTCCAGGCTCGAGATGCTGGCTCTCGGACAGAATCCACAGTTGACATCGGGGCCGATCCCGAACTGGGTGGCGTCGATGCCTGCCCTGACCGGCCTCACCCTGGACGGCACGAACCGGACCGGGTCAATTCCCAACCTCGGCGGCCGGAACTGGACGGTGTTCGCGTTGGGGGACAACCCCCTGCTCGAACCGGGGCCGATTCCGATGTGGATCACCCATGAGACCTCGCTGATCATTCTCGACCTCGGGAACAGCAACCGGATTGGATTCATCGAAGCCGAGGGCACGCTCGGGAACCTCACCAGCCTCGTGGGGTTGAACCTGGCCGGAAACCAGCTCACCGGCGAGATTCCGACCAGCCTCATGGCCCTGACATCGCTCGGTCACGTGGACCCCATGATGCTGATCGACCCGGTCTGGCGCACCCTCGACTTGCGCTGGAACGCCCTCCACAGCAGCAACCCGTCCCTCGTGGCGTTCCTCAACTCGAAGCAGGTGGGAGGGGACTGGCAGAGCACCCAGACCGTGAGCCCCGGGGGCGTCGCCTGCGAGGGTCTGCCAAGTGGGAGGATCCGGATCACCTGGTCGCCGATCACCTACACCGGCGACTCCGGTGGCTACCAGATCCATCTGTGGTTCCCGGGGCCGTTCTACAAAGGTGTGGTCGCCACGACCTCCGACAAGTCGGCGTCGCAGATCACGCTCTCGGGCCTCGAGCCCGGGGCGGTCTACAAGTACGCGGTCGGTACCATCACGCGAGCCCACGCCCACAACGGCCACGATGTCGTGAGCGACGGTGACGGCCGCCAGTATGTGCAGTGCACCTCCGGTCCGTACACTCCGCGGCGGCGGCTGATCGCCGGGTAGGTCAGCAAGTCAGCAGGTCAGCGAATCAGGCAGTCAGCTCCCCCGCGTGCCTGGGTGGGTGGGGGAGCTGATTTGCTGATCTCCTGATTCGCTGATGAGCTACTCGTTGGCGCCGATCGTCATGACGTACCCCGTCGAGTACGCGTTGAACTCCGGGGCGTACATCGACTGCACGGTGGCGGGGCCGATGCGGAACGTCCCGGCCAGGTTGGCGCGCAGGCGGTACTTGAAGGTGTACTCACCGACTGGCAGGGCCTCGAAGAAGAAGTTCGACCCCGAGTCCCGGATCTCCTCGTACCAGCCGATGCCCAGATCCCACTTGTACCCCGAGCGCGGGTTCTCGGGCTCGAGCCCGGCGGCGCGCGGGTCGCGCAGGTGCACGTACTCCGCTTCGTGCTTGCTGCGCAGCGAGATCTGCACTTCGACCTGGTCGCCGACGGCGATTGACGCGCCCTCGGCGAGCGGCTTCAAGACCCACTCGCGCCCGTTCATCTCGCGCTTGTAGTAGCGCCGCGAAACCTGGAAGAAGTCGCCGCGCTCGGCGTCGGGCAGCCTCTCGGTCGAGAACTGCCAGGTGGCCGAGGCGAAGGCGAACCCCTTGCTGGTCTTCTCAACCGTGACCTCGGCGGTGGATGGTCCCACCTTCTCACCCGGGATGACGACCTGGTTCTTCTTGCCCTCGTAGCGCTCCGGGTCGAAGGCGAAGCTGGTGGTCTGCGGCCCCACCTTGACGGTCATGTCCTCCTTGATGCCCAGGGTCTTCTCCGCCTTCATGTAGTGCACGAGCGAGTAGATGACCTCGGCCGTGGCGCGGGTCGACTTCCACTGGTTGAGCTTCTTGTTGAGCAGCAGCCACTGCACGAGGCCGTCCCGACGCGGGTCCCCGGGCTGGAGCTCCATCAGGGTGCGGAGCGCGAAGGCGTGGCTCTCGATGGTGTCGTTGTACCAGAGCCAGGAGCGGTCCTCGGGCGCCCAGAAGGTGCCCTCGTCCTGGGTGGTTTTCGCGGAGTCCATCACCGAGTCCCAGACCAGCTTGGCGTCCTTGGGCCGGTCCATGCGTTGCAGGGTGAGGGCGAGGTAGCCCTTGAGATACGGCGAGTGCTGCTTCCAGTGCTTGAAGGAGAACGCGAGGATCTCCTTCCTCTCCGC
>DAONEV010000335.1:0-4721 GCA_035403265.1 Thermoanaerobaculaceae bacterium
CACCGCCACCGCGGCGACGGCGCTGACGACGGCGACGCCGAGGCTCACCACCCAGAACCGTCTCGGCCCCAGCCACCGCCGCACATCCCGCGCAAAGAAGTAGAGGATGATCAGCTCGAGCACGAACCAGAAGTCCGGGGCGCCAAACCCGGTCACCGCGTAGGTGGCGAGCTGCCAGAGCGCGAGGTGCTCCCAGAGCGCCGGCCCCAGACGCAGCCCCGAGGGGATCCACGCCGTGGAGGCGAAGAACTGGGCCGCGAAGGTCGTGAACAGGACCGCCAGCAGCACGATCAGGTCGAGCGGGGGACGCACCACCCCACGCAACCCACCCACCACCTGGAGCTCCCGGTACCGCGCCATCGACCCTCCCCAAGCCATCATCGGTCACCCTTCCAAGCCCGGCAACCGCGGCCGCATTCCTGCTACCCTTGAAGGAGTCGATGAGCAGCCTTCCCCTTCCCCGCCCGCAACCCGACCAGACGACCTCAGCCATCGACTGGCGAAGGGTCGGGCTGCTGGCCGCCATCGCGGTCCCGGTCATGCTCCTGTGGAGCACGCCCGTGGTCTGGCCCCTCAAGATCCTGGTCGTCTTCTTTCACGAGCTGAGCCACGGCCTCGCCGCCATCTTCACCGGCGGGCACATCGTCCGGATCGAGGTCGTCGCCGCCCAGGGGGGGGTGTGCTGGACGCTGGGAGGCAACCGGTTCCTCACCCTCATGGCCGGCTACCTCGGAAGCCTGGTGTGGGGCGGGGCCGTCCTCCTCGCGGCCTCCAGCAGCCAGCGCGACCGTGCTGTTTCCGTGGGCCTCGGGAGCGTCATCGTCGGCGCAACCCTTCTCTGGGTGCGGCCGGTGATCAGCTTCGGCTTCGGCTTCCACCTGCTCGCCGGGCTGGCTCTGGTGGCGCTCGGCTGGTTCCTCCCCGACGCGGTCAATGACATCGTCCTCAAGCTCTTCGGGGTCACCTCGTGCCTCTACGTCATCCCCGACATCTACTCCGACACCATCGCCCGCTCGAACCTCCGTTCCGACGCCCGCATGCTCGCCGAGATGACTCATGTCCCGACGGTGGTGTGGGGCGGGATCTGGATCCTGATCGCCCTGGCGGTCTGCGGGGCACTGCTCCTGGTCACCTGCCGGCGAGCGCCGGAGGCACCCGCCTCATGAACGCCCGCCGCTCCGGCCTTCTCCTCGCCGTCCTGGTGTCCTTGACGGCCGCACCGCTGACCGCCGGGGACCACGACCCGATGGTCGCTCCGGGAGGCATCGTGCGGTGGGCGGCGCCCGGCACCACCTCCTGCACCGCCGGCGGGCGAACCTGGGCGCCGCTCGGGGACACCTGCTTCTTCCCTGTCGACCTGCTGGCGACCGGCCGGCTCGACCTCCACCGCACCCGCGGCGACAAGCGAGAGACCGCCACGGTGCAGATCGGTCCCTACCCCTACCCGGAGCAGCGCCTCACGGTCCCCGACCGCATGGTGGACCTTTCGCCCCAGGATCAAGCCAGGGTGGCGCGCGAGAATGCCCGCATCGCCCCGCTCTTCGAGGCGGAAGCACGGCCTGGGTTCGCCCTCCCGCTTCAACCGCCGCTGCCTCCTGGCTTCAAGGGGGAGCGCTTCGGCTCCCGCCGGCTCTTCAACGACCAGCCTCGCAGCCCCCACAACGGCATCGACTACAAGGCCCCCGCCGAAACCCCGGTGACCGCCGCGGCCGGCGGCGTCGTGGTCCTGGCCGAAGCGCACTTCTTCGCGGGCAACTCGGTCTTCGTCGACCACGGCGGTGGCCTCGTGTCCATGGTCTTCCACCTCGCACGCATCGAGGTCCGCGCCGGACAACCGGTGCGGCAGGGTGAGGTCATCGGCCACGTCGGCTCGAGTGGCCGCGCCACCGGCCCGCACCTGCACTTCGGCGTGCGCTGGCACGGCGCCCGGATCGACCCCTCCCTCCTCTTCGGCCCACCGGAGCACTTGCCGTTGCTGGGACCGTGAGCCAGATGGGGACCTCACCTTGTCTCGGCGCCTCGATGCTGGTGCTGGCGGCACTGGCTCCTCCCCAGCCACGGACCCTCCAGATCGAGGTCGAGGCTCCTCCGACCCTGACCGGGGTTGCATCACGGGTCCGCGACGAGGTGCCCGACCTGCAGAGCATCCAGACCCTCCTCGGCGACGTCGCGCTGCCTTCCCGGGTCCGGATCGTGCTCGCCGAGGAGCAGTCACAGGCCGGTCGCAGCGTGCCGACATGGGTGAGCGGCTATGCCCTCCCGGCCATCGACACGATCGTCCTCTTCCCCACCCGCGTCCCTTCGTACCCCGACCGCAACCTGCCCACGCTGCTGGCCCACGAGCTCGCCCACCTCCTGGTCGACCACGGCGCCGGCGGACGTGAGCTGCCGCGCTGGTTCAACGAGGGCGTGGCGACCGTGGCGGCTCGCGAGTGGGGGCTCGAGGACAGCGCGCGTTTCGCCGCCGCCGTGATCGGGCCGGGACCGGGAAACCTCCGGGAGGTGGACGAGGGGTTCGTCCGGGATGCAGGCCAGGTTTCCCGTTCCTACGCGCTCTCCGCGGCCGTCGTGCGCCACCTTCTGCGCCGCGGTGGTCAGGACGCCGTGGCCCGGCTGCTCTCGAGGGTCAGGCGAGGTGAGCCCTTCGAGACTGCCTTCGAGCGCACGGCGGGCCTACCTCTCGCCGCCTTCGAAACCGACTTCTTCGGCCGCGAGGTCTTCTGGCGCACCTGGGTGCCGTTCCTCTCCAGCTCCGCGGCGCTCTGGATGCTGATCACCAGCCTGGCGCTGCTCGCCATCTGGAGGCGCCGCCGACTTGACGCGGCGCAGCGGGCGCTCTGGGAGGCCGAGGAGGATCTCCCACCCGTGGACCCGGAGCCATCATCCGAGCCCCGTGAGTGGATTCACTGAGCCGCCCACTCGCCATGCCGGGAGTCGCCCCGCGACCCCGTCACGCTGCCTGCCGCCACTCGCCGCTCGGAGTCGCCACGGGCCACGGCTTCCGCCTCGAGATGGCCCGCCGCGCCGGCGCCTCCATTCGACCAGTGCACCCCTTCCGCCGGCCGTGAACCTTCAGGCGGCCGGTTGCGTTGAAAGGGGTGACGGAGGTGCTCATGCGAGTCATCAATATCCTGGCCCTTTCCCTCAGCCTGGCGCTCCCGGCAGCGGCCGCGGAACGTGTCCTGGACACCTCCCGCGCCGCCCAGGGAGTCAGGATCGTCGTCATCGAGGCCGGGGTCGGCGAGATCACCGTGACCGGAGATTCCACCGGCACCATCACGGCTCACGTCGAGCTCACTCCGAAGTCGGGCTTCTGGGGGTCGCGCGGCCAGCGGGCCATCGACACCGCCGAGCTCGAGCCCGTGCTGCGCGGCGACACGCTCTCGCTCCGGGTCGGGCCTCGGGACGATGACCACAAGTTTGGCGAGGACTGGACCGTGCACGTGCCGCCTGACGTCGCGGTCAAGATCGAGCTGGGGGTCGGCGACGTGAAGGTGCTCGACACCACGGGCGACAT
Source organism: Thermoanaerobaculaceae bacterium (assembly GCA_035403265.1). Lineage (GTDB taxonomy): Bacteria > Acidobacteriota > Thermoanaerobaculia > Thermoanaerobaculales > Thermoanaerobaculaceae > JAAYVZ01. The sequence goes on from DAONEV010000335.1 coordinate 3,518, forward strand.
CGACGTCGATCTCGGGGTCGGCGACGTGCGGATCGAAGGCGAGTACCGCGCCTTTGGACCCATCCACGCATCGAGCGGCGTCGGAGATGCCGCGCTGCGCACTCCCGAAGGCCGGGAGGACGGGGACGGCTTCATCGGTCACAGCCTCCGCGGCCGCGGCCCCGGGAAGTCCAGCATCAACACCTCGACGGGGGTCGGAGACAGCCAGATCCGCTTGCGTTGAGCGACTATCCCGCGCCGGCCCCGGCTGGCGCTGCTTCCTCCACGGCGCACCTCCCCGGCGCGCCGTGGTTTTCTTTCGACCATCTGATCCATGATCCCCGCCCACGCCAGCCGCTCGGTGACCGGCCGCAGGCTCGGTTCAGCCGGCCGCCGGGGGCTCCGGGGGATGCCGGAACAGCAGGCGCCGCGCCGTCCAGTCGATTACCGTCACCGAACCAGTGGGCGGGAACGCATCCACGCCCACCTCGCGAGCCAGCAGCCGCACCACGCCACCATGGGTGAACATGAGATGCCGCCCGGGCGGCAGCCCCTCCACGAGCTCCAACACCCGTGCCTGCAGCTCCTCGTGGCTCTCCCCACCCGGAAATGCGAAATCGGCGAACCGATACAGCCCCTCCCGGTGCACCTCCGGCAACGTCTCCCAGGGCTGCCCCTCCAGGTCGCCGAAGCTGACCTCACGCAGGCGCGGGTCCGTGGGCACCTCGCCCCAGGCCAGGCGGGCCGTGGTCATCGCCCGTTGCAGGTCCGAGCCCGTCACCGTGGCGAAGCGACGACCGGTGAGGGTCGGCGCGAGCGCGCGTGCCTCCTCCTCGCCGCGCGGCGTCAGGGGGATGTCGGCCCACCCCGCCAGCAGGTGGTCCCGGCTGCGGACCGTCTCGCCGTGCCGCACCAGCCAGAGCTCCTTCGTGTCCACCGTCCCTCCGGCGGCGGAGTATACGCCCGCGGTTGACACCCCCCGCCAGGGGGCTAGAATCGGCACTTCTGCGGCCTTGTGCCATCCTGCACAAGCCCTGGAGGATACCCATGAAGCCCATCGCCGTGCGCGCCCAGATTCCGGAGTCGGCCACCCTCGAAATCAACGCCCGCGCCAAGAAGATCGCCGCCCAGGGCCAGGGCGCCCGGGTCATCTCCCTGTCCGTGGGCGAGCCGGACTTCCCGCCCCCGCCCCAGGTCGCCGCCAGGACCACCGCCTACATCACCG
>DAONEV010000336.1:0-4717 GCA_035403265.1 Thermoanaerobaculaceae bacterium
GCCCCAAAGAACGCAGCGGCAGCGACTCGTGCTCGGGTGGAGGCTGCGATTGCAGAAAGCCAGGGGGCTCGCGGGGCTAGTGGAATTGGCGATTACCTCGCTGCTGACCGTGGGATTCAGGAGATTGTCGCTGCCGAAAACGCCGGTCAGGGCTTCACATCGTTCACCGCACTAAAACGCTCTTTGGGCGGGTCAGCAGGTACTGGCCAAGCGTTCCATCACCTCGTTGAACAGACCCGCGGAAACGTGGCACGCTTCGGCGCCCGTGCGGTCCAAAACACCGGGAACATCATCAGGCTACCGCATGGCGCGGGATCGATTCATGCTCGCATCAGTGGCTACTATTCTTCGGTACAACCGGGGATCTCGGGCAGCCTCACGGTCCGCCAGTGGCTTGCTACGAGGTCATTCTCTTACCAGCGCAGCTTCTCCCTCCAACTGCTTAAGACATACGGGGTAAACGTCCCATGAGCGCCGAAGATCTCGATGGCCTGGCCGTGGAGTTTAGCCAGCTTGCAAGGCGTCACTACGACGCGACAGCCGTTGGTGACTGGAAGAACGCCAACAAGGCAGTGAAAGCGATCGACAAGGTGTTTCGCGTGATCGTGACGGAGGGGGAAGTAGGAAGGCAGCGGCTCTTGCAGCTTGTTGATGATGCCGACCCAGCAGTCGTGTCAATGGCCGCAGTCTACTCCATGCGGTACGCTCCCGATCGTTGCCAGGTAGTCTTGCGGCATCTCGGTACGCGCGAGGACTTGCTGGGCTTTGGGGCACGTCAGGCCGTGGAGCGCTGGAATGATGGGGAGTGGGCGTTAGAGTAAGTTATGGGGACTGCATGAGGAACCTCACAACGCTCTTGGAATCTCCTCCTTCGTGTGTGCCCCTGTCAGAGGTAGTGCATCTCGACGGCCTCGACGACCGGGTATGCTACGTGAACATCCTCCATGCGAACCTGATTGGGATTGGCACTAGCGGTCTCGAGTGGTCCCCCAACTTCGATCCACCGACGCTTGCTGAACGTCTCGCGTGGGTCTGGGTTCTTCGCCCTGATCTGAGTGATCAGATACTTGACCTGGCAGATTCCGAACTCCGCCAGGCCATTGTCGGCTACGAGGAGGGCCGTTGAGCAGCATTGGCAAGGCAGTGGTTTCAACGGTCTTGGCAGTGAGCCGAGGTCACGAAGGTGTGCTGGTGACCTGATGCGCTTTGACGAGATCGGCTACTGGTCGGAGCTGAAGCTGGAGATCATCAAGAAGTACGCCCAGGCGTACTCGACGATCCTGGCGGCCCAGCAGAGGCCACGGCTGAAGCACGTCTACATCGACGGTTTCAGCGGGGCGGGCGAGCACGTCTCCAAAGGAACTGGCGAGATGGTGCCTGGCAGCCCGCTGAACGCGCTCCACGTGGTTCCGCCTTTTGTGGAGTATTTCCTCGTTGACCTCAACGGCAAGAAGGTGGAGCACCTGCGTAGCCTCGTCGGCGACCGACCGGACATCCACGTCCTTCACGGGGACTGCAACGCCGTGCTCCTCGACCAGGTCTTCCCGAACGTTCGGTGGGACCAGTACCGCAGGGGCCTGTGCCTGCTTGACCCCTACGGGCTGCACCTCGACTGGCAAGTGATCGACACGGCCGCGAAGATGAAGTCGATCGAGATCTTCCTGAACTTCCCAGTCCACGACATCAACCGCAACGTGCTCCGGCACAACGTGGACAAGGTGACCCAGGAGCATCGCGACCGCATGACCCGGTACTGGGGCGACGAGTCGTGGGCGACTGAGCTCTACAGGGAAGCGGAGCAGCGTTCGCTGTTCGGTGACCTCGATCGCGAGAAGCAGCAGAATGACGCCGTAGCCGAAGTGTTTCGTCAGCGCCTGCGCACGGTCGCCGGCTTTGCCCACGTACCGAAGCCACTGCCCATGCGGAACAGCAAGGGCTGTGTCGTGTACTACCTGTACTTCGCGAGCCAGAAACCGGTCGCCGGCAAGATCGTGGACGACATCTTCGCCACGTACCGGGACCGCATGAGCTGACGGGGCGTCAGCAGGATCGAGCTTCCGGTACCTGCCTGGGCGGCAGTCCGCTCGCCGGCATCGCGTTCCACACCTGGCCATCGAGCAGTCGACCGGTCTTCTTCGGGGCGCGCCCGCCCCACTGCTTAAAGAAGAACGCCACCCCCGCATCGGCGCACTGATTGCGGACGTCCCGCACCCACTCGGGTTCGATCGGCCGGTGCTGGCGCCCGCTCTCGCCGCCCACGATGACCCAGTCGATCCCCTCGAGCGGTAGCTCCTGGATCGCCGTCAACAACGGTTCCAGCGACAGAAACCGCACCGCCGCCGACACCTGGCGTAGCTCCTCGATCCGGCTCACGTAGGCGGCACTCTCAACCGTCACCCCTTGCCAGACATTCGCCGGCCAGCGCAGCAGCGGTGCCAGCTCGGCCAGCCGCGCGCTGCGCTTCGTCAGGATCTGGAACGTGTGCCAGTGGGCCCGCTCCATCACCGCAAACACCTTGCGGATGAACTCGAGCGGGACCCCCTCGTGGAAGAGGTCGCTCATCGAGTTGACGAAGATCCGGCGGGGTCGCTTCCAGCGGAGCGGCTCCTCGAGCTTCTCCGGGATCAGCTTGAGGTCAAAGCCCTGCTCGTACGGGTGGCCCTTGATCCCGCGCCACCGCTCGGCGAACGCCTCCGCGTAGCAGAATGCGCAGCCGGCGCTGATCTTCGAGCAGCCCCGCACCGGATTCCAGGTCGACTCCGTCCACTCGATTGTCGTGTGCTCGGCCACGGCCCTATCGCCCGGCCTGCTGGAGCACGGTATCGAGCATCTCGGAGATGAAGCGCTGCTTGGAGCGGGGGAGGTCCTGGAGGAGCTCGAGCTGGCGTTGGAGCTTCGGCGTGGGGCCGCGCTTGGCCGGTTTGGCCTCGCTCTCGACCAGCTCCTCGATGGACACCCCGAGGGCTTTCGACAGGATGGGTAGCGTCGACACCGGCACCCGGCGCCGGCCCTTCTCGAACGACACCACCTGTTGCTGGGAGACCCCCAGCACCCCGGCGAGCTGCACCTGGGTGAGGCTGCGCGCCTTGCGGAGGGTGGCGATGCGCGCCCCGAGCTGCTGGAAAAAGGCTTTCTCGACTGGGCTCATCGGCGTCTGGTGACCTCGCGGCATGATCGTACCTCCGGGTTTTCAAAAGGGAGTTGACAGTACTCCAATACGGAGTATAGTCGAGTCGAGTTTGCTTTGCCGTCAGGGGGCTTGACAGGTTTTCGCGAGGGAGGCGCCGATGGGTCGGATACCTGAGGACGAGCTGGAGCGGATCAAGCGGGAGGCGGACCTCGCCGCCCTCGTACGGGCCCGTGGGGTGGAGCTCAAGCCGCACGGCCACGACCTCATGGGCCTGTGCCCGTTCCACGACGACCACGAGCCATCCCTCATCGTCACCCCCGGCAAAAACCTCTGGCACTGCCTGGGTGCGTGCTCCACCGGAGGCTCGGCGATCGACTGGGTGATGAAGGCCGAGGGCGTCAGCTTCCGGCACGCCGTGGAGATCCTCCGCGCCGGCGGCCCGCCGCCCTCGTTCGGCGCCCCGCCGGTGAAGACCTCGGCCGTACGCGTGCTGCCGCCGCCGGTGACCGTCTCCGCGGCCGACCACGAGCTCCTGCTCCAGGTCCTCGAGTACTACCACCAGACCCTCCTGACCGCCCCCGAGGCCATGGACTACCTCGCCCGGCGCCGCATCGGCGCCGCCGAGGCGATCCGCACCTTCAAGCTCGGCTTCGCCAACCGCACCCTGGGCCTGCGACTGCCGCAGAAGCACCGCGAGGACGGCGTCCGGATGCGTGGCCGTCTGGCCGCCCTGGGCCTCCTGCGCGACAGCGGCCACGAGCACTTCAACGGCTGCCTCGTCATTCCGGTCTTTGACGCCGCGGGGCGCGCCGTCGAGGTCTACGGCCGCAAGATCGTGCACCACCAGGCGCGCGGCCTGCCCTCGCACCTCTACCTGCCCGGTCCGCACCGCGGCGTCTTCAACCTCGCCGCCCTGCGTACCAGCCCGGAGATCATCCTTTGCGAGGCGCTCATCGACGCCCTCACCTTCTGGTGTGCCGGCTTCCGGCACGTCACCGCGGCGTACGGGGTGAACGGCTTTACCGCCGACCACCTGGAGGCCTTCAAGGCCCACGGCACCGAGCGGGTGCTGATTGCCTACGACCGCGACGAGGCCGGGGACAAGGCCGCCGCGGAGCTCGCGAGCAAGCTGGCGCCCGAGGGCATCGCCTGCTTCCGGGTGCGTTTCCCCCACGGCATGGACGCCAACGACTACGCCTGCACGGTGACCCCGGCGAGCCAGTCCCTGGCCGTCCTCCTGCGCGCCGCCGAGTACCTGGCCGGCCCGCTCGCGGCCCACCAGGCCAGGGCACAGCCTCCCGGCCTCGAGGCGCAGGCCCATCCACCCGCCCACGACGCCGCCCCGGCACCCACCCAGCTTCCAGCCCCTTCTTTAGCCGCTGTCTCTGCGGTCCCGGCTGGCCACCCGCTCCCGGTGCCCACCGAGCGCCCTCCCGACCGGCCCGCCACGCGACCCACCGGCCCGCCTGCCGCCCCACCCGCCGCACCGCTCACCGCGTGGCCCATCGACCCGCCCGTCGCGACGCCCGCCGTGACGCCCGCACCCCGTACCCCGGCTCCCCCCCCCCCCCCCCCCCCCCCCCCCCC
>DAONEV010000337.1:0-4708 GCA_035403265.1 Thermoanaerobaculaceae bacterium
GGGAGCGCCGCCACGAAGACGAACTCCTTCGGGACCTTGTACTTCGCCAGCCGCTCACCGAGGAACGCGGCAAGCGCGTCGGGAGAGAGAGCGTCTGCACGCGGAACGACGAATGCCACGCCGACCTCACCCCATGTCTCGTGGGGTACACCGACCACCGCCGCGTCAGCGACCATCGGATGGAGCAGCAGCTCTGCCTCGATCTCGGCCGGGTAGACGTTGACCCCTCCCGAGATGAGCATGTCCTTCCTGCGGCCCGCGATGAAGAAGAAGCCCTCCTCGTCGCAGCGCGCCGAGTCGCCGGTGTGGAACCAGCCGTCCGCATCCAGGGCCGCGGCCGTCGCGTCCGGGTTGTTCCAGTAACCCTTGCAGACGTGCGGCCCGCGCAGGCACAGCTCCCCGACCTCGCCAACCGGAACCACGGCGCCGCGCTCGTCCACCAGCTTTGCCTCGGTGAACATCAGGGACTTGCCGATGGAGCCCTTCTTGCGGACCGATTCCCCGACGGTCATGGCGAAGCAATTGACACCCACCTCGGTGAGGCCGTAGCCCTGCTTGAAGACCACGCCGCAGGCCTGGTACGCCTCGATGATGAAGAGCGGCAGCGGCGCCCCGCCCGAGATCAGCCAGCGGACGCTCGACAGGTCGGTGGAGGCGAACTCGGGCGCCTCCATGAGGAGCTTCCAGATGGTCGGCACTCCCAGCGCCACCGTGCAACGCTCCCGTTCGAAAGTCCGCCAGATCTCCCGGGGGTCAAATCCCGCGTGCAGCACGATGGTGCCGCCGATGGCGAAGATGGGCAACAGGAAGGCACCCAGCCCGCCCGCGTGGTAGAGCGGCGTGAAGACGGGGCTGACGTCGTCCTCGCGCAGTTGCCAGCCGATGGCGGTGTTGTAGGCGTTCCACGTCACCATGCGGTGGGGAACCATCACACCCTTGGGCTTGCCAGTGGTCCCGGACGTGTAGAGCAGGCAGTAGAGGTCCTCGGGAAGACAGTGTTCGGGGGTCTGTCCCCTATCCCCTGTCCCCTGTTCCTTTACATCCTCGAAGGACAGGTCATCCGGGTCGGCGGGGTCATCGAGGGCCACGAAGCAGTCGAGCTCGGCGAGGGGGCGGAGGGCGCGAACGGTGTCGGCAAAGGCACCATCGTAGACGAGGGCGCGCATGCCGGAGTCTCGGACGATGTGCGCGAGCTCGTGGGCGGTGGCCCGCGTGCCGAGGGGAACCACGATCACGCCCGACCTGGCCGCAGCGAAGAAGCAGTCCAGGAACTCCGGCCGGTTGTGCGACAGCAGCCCGAGTCGGTCTCCTCTCTGCAGACCAAGGACACTGGTGAGCGCCCTGGCCGTGGTTTCCGCTCTGGCATCGAGCTGGCGATAGGAGAAGCGCTCGCCCGTGGGCACGAACACCAGCGCCGTCTTGTCCGGCGTCAGCCGCGACCGCTCGCCCAGGACGTCACCGTGGAGCATGGGCGCTTCCCCTCCTCATCCCCTTCCAGAGGGTCCTGGCCATCACCTTTTCTCCGTCAACGCGTCCTGGAGGGCGGCGAGGAAACGGCCAGGGCATTCGACCTGGGGCACATGGCCGCAGTGGTCGATGGTCACGAGGGTCGCGGAGGGAAGCTCAACCTGCAACCGCCGTGCATAGTCGAGGGGCATGATCTGGTCCGAGGCGCCCCAGATGAGATGCACCGGCGCCTTGATCTCACCGAGCCGGCCATCCAGGAGCCACCCACCCATGCTGTTGGCACTGGCCGCCAGGCGCGACAGGGGTCCGTGTTGCGCCTCGCGGACGATGGCGTCGAGCACGAAGTCGGGGACCGGGGCGCTCGCTGCATCTCGGGCCTGGGCGACCCCTTTGCGAGCCTCCTCCCGGTTTCTGGGCAGGATCATCGCGTTCTCGTTGTGGCCGGAGATCGCGCCCCCGGCGACGCAGACGAGACGCGCCACGCGCTCGGGGTGGCGGTGCGTCACGAGCATGGCGACCCACGCCCCGAGAGAGTTGCCAACCACCGTCACCGGCTCCCCGGGCGCCAGCCGATCGAGCCCCGCCTCGACCCCCTCCAGGATCATCCTGATGTCGATGGGCCCGGCTTCCGGGGCGCTCTGGCCGTGCCCGGCCAGGTCAGGCGCAATCAACCGGTGGCCCACAACCAGCTTGGGCGCGATCTGCGCCCAGGTGGCAGCCGAGTCACCGGCCCCGTGCAGCAGCACCACGACCGGCCCCTTGCCCCCGACCCACACCGCCTGGGGACCGCAGGGGGCCCCGACAACCATCCTGGCGAGCCCGGCGCGCTTGAGCCCCTGCCTTCCCATCATGGCAAACACCTCCAGCGGCCGCTTCCGCACCATCCAGATGCCCCACCCCACGAGCCCGGCTACCAGCACGGCCAGTGCCAGCACCACGATGAGCCATCTTTTCATGTGTATCTCCCTGGGGGTTGGCGCCGGGAGGAGGACCCTCGACGAGGGGGTCCCGCGATGGGTTGCGGCCCGGTCCTCATGGCATGACAAACGCGGCGCCGGCCTGGTTGTATCCCACGCCCGAGCCGATGAAGACCACAAGGTCGCCCGAATGGATCTTGCCCTTCGCCATGGCATCGTCCAGGGCCATCGGGATGCACGCCGAGCCGGTGTACCCCCACTCCTCCATGACCGTGTGCGTGCGCGCCATGGGCAGGCCCAGGTCGTTCATGACCAGATCGATGGACGGCTTGCGCACCTGGGTGAAGATCACGAAGTCGACATCCGAGACCGCAAATCCGCCGGCCGCCGCGACCTTGCGGACCAGGCGCGGCCACCCCTCGTGGTTGATCTCAGGGGGGTATCGGTCGAGCATCTTGACCGTTGTCCGCCCGGCCTGCACAGCCTCGACGGTGGCCGGCTCGGCAGTCCCGCCGGCGTAGATACCCCAGTGCTTCGCGTAGGCGCCATCGGCCTGGAACGCCGAGGCCACGAAGCCGGGCTTGTCGCCGACCTGCAGCACCGCCGCACCCGCCCCGTCCCCGTAGAAGAAGGACATCGGGTCCAGGGGTGCCGCCAGCTTGTGCATGAGGTACACGCCGACCACCAGCACGGTGTTGATGTTCGGGCTGACGGCCATGATCCCGGCCCCGGCGGCCAGCCCGGTGGGGAACGACGCGCAGGCGCAGCCGACGTCAAAGGTCCCGGCGTTCTTCGCACCGAGCTTGTGCTGGAGCACGACCGAGGTGGCCGGCGTCAGGTAGTCCGGGGAGTCTGTGCCCAGGATGATGAGGTCGAGCTCCTCGGGCTCCAGCCCGGCCCGCTCCAGCGCCTGCTGCGCCGCCGGCAGGGCGACGTCGGAGGTCGCCCAATCCTCCGGGGCATGCCACCGTCTGCGGATGCCGGAGGATGCCTCCATCTTGTTCACGAACTCCGGCAGGTGCGCGAAGCGCTCGCGCAGGAGATCGTTGTGCACCTCGACGGGCGGCAGGAACATCCCCGTCGCCCTGATCGTCGCGTACCGCGCCATGGCCAACTCCCTTCTCTTCCTGAGCCTGGAGCCTCGAGCCAGGAGCCCTGAGGCAAGGGCTTCTGGGCCTTGCCTCAGGTCCCCAGCACCAGCCCGCCATCCACCGACAGCACCGTGCCGTGCACGAACGACGCGGCGTCCGACGCTAGCCAGAGGAACGCCTCAGCGATGTCCTCGGGCTTGCCCATGCGACCCAGTGGCGTCTTCGCGACCATGCCCTCGAGCACCTTCTCCGGCATCGCCTTGAGGATCTCGGTGGCGATGAATCCCGGCGCCACCGCATTGACGCGGATTCCGTACTTGACAAGCTCCCGCGCCCACGTCTTCGTCATGGTGATGAGGCCACCCTTGGTGGCCGCGTAGTTGGTCTGGCCGAAGTTGCCGTACAGACCCACCACCGAGTAGGTGGACAGCACCACGCCGCCACCCTGGGCGATCATGTGCGGTGCCACGGCCCGGGTGCACAGGAACGGCCCCTTGAGGTTGACGCCGATCACGGCCTCCCATGCCTCGTCGGACATCGCACCGGCGAGCTTGCCTTCCTTCCACTTGACGAGCAGCCCGTCGCGCACGATGCCCGCGTTGTTGACGAGGACGTCAATCCGGCCCCACCGGGCGATCACTGCGTCCACGCCTGCCTGCACCGAGGTCGGGTCGGCAACGTTCACCTTGAAAAGCGCCGCCTCACCACCCGCCGCGCCGATTTCGCCGGCAACGACCTGGCCGGCCTCCTCGCTCATGTCCCACACCGCGACCTTCGCCCCGGTAGCTCCAAACCGCAGCGCCGTCGCCTTGCCGATCCCCGCCGCCCCGCCCGTGACAATGACAACCTTCGACTTCCAGTCCGTCATGAGAATCTCCTCTGGCTTCCCGGCCCTGATGGGGGCCGGGTTCCGGGGTCGGGGATCGGAGGCCGACCCACCCTTCCCGAGAACAGCGCACGCGCGGGTCAGACCATTCCGGCACGACCCTCGCAACGTGCCCATCGAGCTGTGAGAAGGGACCGGAGCCCGGAATCTGGGCCCCGGTCCCCGTTTCGATCAGAACATCAACCGCAGTCCGAGCTGGATCTCGCGGCCCTTGAAGGTCGATGTGTACTTCCCGAAATTGGGGTTCTTGACGTAGGCAGCCTTCGGGCTGGCAATCGTCGGACCCGACAGAAACTCGCCCTGCTGCACGCTGTTGACGTCGTAGTTGACGGTGTCGAAGACATTGA
>DAONEV010000338.1:0-4704 GCA_035403265.1 Thermoanaerobaculaceae bacterium
CACCGGGTGAACCTTCTGGCGCCGCATTTCACCCACATTGGCATCGGGGTGGCGACCATGCGGGGGGACCTCGGCCGCACCATTCTCCTGACGACCCAGATCTTCGCCCTGCCGATGCCGCCAGCCGCGACGTTGCCCTGACTCCTCAGGTGCCGGTCGCCCCGTGTCCGCGAGCAATCCAGCACCGGGTCGAGATACGGGGTCGGCCCCGGGAGGACAGAAGAGCGGCGCACGGCCTTCGGCCGGGAGCCTCAGTCGCGGTTGAAGTGCGGAAGGTCCTCGGGGATGGGGATGGAGATCTCCACGAATCCACCGAGCTCGCCGTCGGCAAACCACGGGATCTGGTGGATGACCTTCTTCTTCCCGGCCTTGCTGATCGTGTAGTGGTTGGGGGCCGCAGAGGCGTAGAGCTCCCTGAGCTTGCTGCGGGAGGGCTCGGGGTGGCAGGAGAAGACGTCGGAGCCGAGCAGGTTGAGACCCCCGTCGGCCGCAAATGTCGCGGCCGAACATCGGTTCATGGCGATGATCCGGCCGTTTCGGTCGGTCACCGTGACCGCAGCAGGAAGCTCCTCGACCCAGTCGAGGGTGGGATGGGCGAGCCTGGTGTCTGAGGTGGTCATGAGATCTCCAGAGCGAACCGCGCGAAAGCGACGGTCAGCGGCGGGTGAGGAGGAGGGTGAGAGTGTTGCGGGCGTCGGCGTTCTTCGGATCGTAGGCCAGGATCTTCTCCAGGCAGCGTCTCTGCTTCTCGACCTGGCCGCGGAGACTCCAGTAGTTGGCGAGCATGAGCCATGCCTCGGTGAGCTGCGGGTGCTCGACGGTGGCCTGGCGCAGGTGCTCCAGGGCCTGGGGCTGGGTCTGGATCCGCTCGAGCTCGATCTTGGCGAGCAGGAGAAGCGCCTCTGGATCGGGGATCTGAGAGACCACCTGCTCGAGTAGTTTGGCGGCCCGGCGCAGATCCCTGGTTGCGAGATGCTGTTTGGCCAGGGCAATGCAGGTTGCGGGGTCGTCGCCAGTGGTCGCGCCGGGATCGTCGAACTCTGGGGCCAAGGACCGTCTCTCCCTTCGATTCTGGTGGGCCGCTGAGGGGCCGACCCCCGGACAGCATACCCCAACCCCACCCTGCCGGGACCGCCGGGCGCGGCGCACCCTCTTCCAGTGGAGCGGCGGTGGTCTACAATGCAGACTGCCCGCCTGTGCGGGGAAAGGAGCCGCCGTGGACGATCGCGAGCAACCGCCTGTTGTGGAGGCCGCAGACCCGGCCCTTGCCGAGCTTTTCCAGTCCGCCCATGTGATTTCAGAGATGACGGCGACGACGCGTGATGAGGTCATCACGGAGGTAGTTGGGGCGGTGGCCGATCGCACGCTGGTAAGCGACGCGAAGTGGCTGGAGTCCGCTCTCACCGAGCGCGAACGCATGGTGCCCACCGCGATGCCCAACGGCGTGGCGTTCCTCCATGCCCGCCACCGCGCCGCCGAGAAGTTCCCCCGGCAGTTCCTGTTTCTGGCTCGTTCGAGCAAGGGTGTCGCGTTTGGGTCGCCCGACGAGCGACCGACGCACCTCTTCTTCCTCCTCGCGCTGCGCAAGGACATGGCCCATCTGCGCTGGCTGGCGCGGCTGTCCTGGATTTGCCGCAACCGCTCGATCGTTGCCAACCTGATGAAGGCCACGACCGCCGAGGAGATCGCCAAGGTCCTGCGTCTTGCGGTCGAGGAGCTGCCCGGCAACCTCCGCCAGCGCACCTAGGACCCTGGTCCGTGGCCCGGGTGGTCACGTCGTCCGCGCTGGAGTTCCCGCCAAGCAGCCTGCAGGCGTCTCTTCGGGTCGTGCCTCAGGGACGACAGGAAAGACCGGGTGGTTGGGGGAGCCCAGGCCCGAGGTCTGAAGCCTGGGTGGGCGACGGGGTCAGTTCAGGTATCCGACCAGGGCCCGAACCTGAGAGGAGCGGCGCAGCTTGGTCAGGGCCTGGCTCTCGATCTGGCGCACGCGCTCTCGGGAGATGCTGAGCTGCTCGCCAATCTCGCGCAGCGTCAGTGGGTTGTCATCCACCATCCCGAACCGGAGGTTGAGAACCTGACGTTCCTTTTCGGAGAGCTTGTCGAGGGCTTCGCGCAACGCCTGCTCGAATGACTCCCGCAAGATGCGCTCGTCGGTGTCGGGCATGAGGTACTGCTCGAGCAGGTCCCCGAGCTCGGCCTCGCCGTTCTCGTCCACCGGCTCGTTGAGGGAGAGGATGGACTGGTTGGAGGAGAGCAGGAGGCGGACCTCGGCGGGATCCATATCGACCTCCTCGGCCAGCTCGGTCTCGGTGGGTGGCCGTTCGAGCTCACGGCCGAGGGCCTGCCTCGACCGCTCGATCCGGTACAGCACGTTGGCCTGTTTCTGCGGCAGGCGGAACGTGGCGCCGTGCTGGGAGAGGGCATGCAGGATCGCCTGGCGGATCCACCAGACGGCATAGGTGATGAACTTGACGTTCTTGTCGGGATCGAACTTCCGTGCCGCCTGGATGAGCCCGATGTTGCCCTCGTTGATGAGATCGAGGAGGCTCACCCTGGAGTGGCGGAATCGTTTCGAGTAGGCAACCACAAATCGGAGGTTGGCTTCGACAAGCTGTCGCAACGCCTCCGGGTCTCCGGTCGCCTGGACCCGCCGGCCGAGCTCCTTCTCTTCCTCCGGAGTGAGCTGCTTGTAGCGCCCGATCTCGTGGAGGTAGCGGCGCAGCAGGGAGGCCTCGGGATCCCGATACCGGTCGCTGTTGGTCATTCACCCTCGCCCGGGACCAGGCCGGTGCGCGGTCGAGGTGCGAGGGCATGTCCGCGGGGAACGCCGCCGCGCTCGGCGGCCTCGCGCTCCAACAGGGTCGCTAGCCGCGAAACCTCCCGCTCCAGCATGTCGATCCTGCTCCTCATCTTGAGGATGACCTCCACTCCGGCCAGGTTCACGCCCATGTCCCGGGTGAGGGTGAGGATGTACTCGAGGCGCTCGCACGACAGGTCGTCATAGAGTCGGGTGTTGCCCTCGCTGCGTGATGGCTGGAGGAGCCCTTCGCGCTCATACAGCCTCAGCGTCTGAGGATGGATGTCGTAGCGCTCGGCCACCCAACTGATCATGTGGAAACGTCGTTGGCGTTCGCTCACCGCCCCTCCTTCACCGGGACCCGGCGCCTCTCGGGCCTCGACGCCCTTCGCAGGCGGACCGTCAGGACCCCGTGGGTGAGGACCGCGTCGGGGGGGGACGACACTTCTCCTGGCACGGCGATGGCCCGGCTGAAGCGCCCTCGCGGTCGTTCGACCCGCAGGAAGGCGGCACCCGGTTCGCTTGGATCGGCGTACTCACCCTGCAGGACGAGAACGTTTTCGGTGAGAGTGAGGACCAGGCGGTCCGGCTGGCAGCCCGGCAGCTCGAAGTCGACGACCACCTCGTCGTCGGTCTCGCGAACGTCCGCCGCAGGCTCGGCAGGTGCCGAGCCTGCAGGCCGGACGAAGCTGTCAGAGGACGGTGTGGTCCCTTCCAGCAGCTCGCGGAGGCGCTGCGTCAGACGGAGGACCTCGCCTGCCGAGCGCACCATGCCTTCCACCGCTGCCTCCTAGTTGGCCGGCTTGGGATCGACGTCGACGTACTCGGCGTCCACCACGTCGCTCTCAGCCGAGGGTCCGGCGGGGTTGCCCTGGGGTGCCGGGTTCTCTGGACCGCCGGCCGGAGGCTGGACCCGGCGATAGATCTCCTCGGCGAGCTTGTGAGAGGCGCGGGTGAGCTTCTCGTAGGCGGCGTCCATGGGTTCCTTGCGGGACTCCTCGAGAGCGCGCTTGGCCTCCGCGACCGCCGTTTCGATCTCCTGCTTCTGGTCCGCGGGCAGCTTGTCCTGGTTGTCCTTGAGCAGCTTCTCGGTGGAGTACACAAGGGTGTCGAGCCGGTTGCGGGACTCGACCTCCTCCTTGCGCTGACGGTCGTCCTCGGCGTGCTGCTCGGCCTCGTGGACCATCTTCTCGATCTCGGTCTTTTCGAGACCTGACGAGGCCGTGATCTGAATCTTCTGCTCGGTTCCGGTCCCGAGGTCCTTCGCCGCGACGTGCAGGATCCCGTTGGCGTCGATGTCGAACGTCACCTCGACCTGTGGGATCCCCCGAGGCGCGGGCGGGATGCCGATGAGGTGGAAGCGCCCCAGGGTGCGGTTGTCCCGGGACATGGGCCGTTCGCCCTGCAGGACGTGGACCTCGACCTGGGTCTGGTTGTCGTCGGCGGTGCTGTAGACCTTCGACTTGCGGCTTGGGATGGTGGTGTTGCGCGGGATCACGACGTCGGTGACGCCGCCCAGGGTCTCAACTCCCAACGAGAGGGGCGTGACGTCGAGGAGCAGCAGGTCCCGGACCTCGCCACCCAGCACGCCGGCCTGGAGGGCCGCGCCCACCGCCACCACCTCGTCGGGGTTGACGCCCTTGTGGGGCTCCTTGCCGAAGAGCTCGGTGACCAGCTTCTGAACGCGCGGGATGCGGGTCGAGCCACCGACCAGGACCACCTCGTCCACATCGCGCGGCTCGATGTTGGCATCCTTGAGCGCCTGACGGCAGGGACCGAGCGTGCGCTGGATGATCTCCTCTGCCAGTTGCTCGAACTTGGCACGGGACAGCCGCACGTTCAGGTGGCGTGGGCCGGAGGCGTCGGCGGTGATGAAGGGGAGGTTGATCTCCGCCTCCTGGACCGAC
>DAONEV010000339.1:0-4677 GCA_035403265.1 Thermoanaerobaculaceae bacterium
CGGGCTCGCTGTCGAACTCGGTGTCGTAGGGCAGCGACAGGTGCGTGACGTCATCGTTGATGCCCACCGTGAAGTGGTTGTGGGGCTCGGCAGCGGCAAGGTTGTCGTACACCGCCTTGATCATCGCCGGGGTGAACTCCTTCGACGACAGGCCGTAGCGGCCGGCGACCACCTCGGGGCAGTGGATGAGCCTGGAGATGCCGGTCTCGTGCGCCTCCCGGAGGGCGGCGACGATGTCGAGGTAGAGCGGGTCTCCGATGGCGCCCGGTTCCTTGCAGCGGTCGAGGACGGCGATTGCCTTCGTGGTCACTGGCAGGGCGGCGATGAAGTCGGCGACCGAGAACGGCCGGTAGAGGCGGACCTTGAGGACGCCGAGCTTCTCGCCCCGGGCGTTCGCCCACTCGACGTACTCGTGGGTGGTGTCGCCACCGGAGCCCATGATGATGATGACGCGCTCGGCCTCAGGGTGGCCGAAGTACTCGAACAGGCGGTACTGTCGCCCGGTGATGCCCGCGAAGCGGTTCATCTCCTGCTGGACGATGGCCGGGCAGGCCAGGTAGTAGGGGTTGCAGGCTTCACGGGACTGGAAGAAGGTGTCCGGGTTCTGAGCCGTGCCGCGAAGGACCGGGCGGTCCGGCGTCAGACACCGGGAGCGGTGGGCGGCCACCAGCTCGTCGGGCACCATCTGGCGCAGGTCGTCGTCGGTCAACTCCTCGATCTTCGAGACCTCGTGGGAGGTCCGGAAGCCGTCGAAGAAGTGCAGCATCGGCACCCGTGACCGGAGCGTGGCGGCCTGCGCGATGATCGCGAAGTCGTGCGCCTCCTGGACCGAGCCGGAGGAGAGCATGGCGAAGCCGGTCTGGCGGCAGGCCATGACGTCCGAGTGGTCGCCGAAGATCGACAGCGCGTGGGCGGCCACGGTGCGGGCCGAGACGTGCATGCAGAACGACGTCAGCTCGCCAGCGATCTTGTACATGTTGGGGATCATCAGGAGCAGGCCCTGGGACGCGGTGAAGGTGGTGGTCAGCGCCCCCGCCTGCAGCGCGCCGTGCACGGCCCCGGCGGCCCCGGCCTCGGACTGCATCTCCTGGACCAGCGGAACGATTCCCCAGATGTTCTTTCTGTCTTGCGCCGACCACTCGTCGGCCCACTCGCCCATGTTGGACGAGGGCGTGATCGGGTAGATGGCGATCACCTCGTTGGTGCGGTGGGCGACGGATGCGGTCGCCTCATTGCCGTCGAGGGTGATCATGCGTCGAACTGCCATGACATTCCTCCCTTCTCTTAGGACGCGCTGCACTTCCAGATGTGGCTGGAGGCCAGTGCTGGAAACGGTTCATCCCTCAGAACGTGAACCATTTCACAGCGCGCAGTCTAGGCGCGTGCCCAGGTCTTGGCAAGACCGCAGGCTCGCCCGCGGCGCGCCGTCCGCGAGCTTTCGCTGTCCCGTGGAAAGGGGATGGTAGGGTAATCGGGTGGACGGGTGGGTCGTCGCGGCGTTCGCCTTCGTTTACGTGGGGATGATCCTCGGGGAGATCCCGGGGCTGGCGCTCGACCGGACAGGCGTGGCGCTGCTGGGGGCTCTCTTCCTTCTGGGCACCGAGCAGGTCACCCCGGCGGGCGCATGGAAGTCCATCGACGTGCCCACTATCGGGCTGCTCTTCGGGCTCATGGTGGTGTCGGCGCAGTTCCGACTCGGCGGCTTCTACGCCGAGGTGACGCGGCGTGTCGTGGCTGTCGAGGTGGCGCCGCGCACCCTGCTGGCGCTGGTTATCGGGGTCTCGGGCCTACTCTCCGCGATCCTCGCCAACGACATCGTGTGCCTGGCGGTGACCCCACTCCTGGTCGAAGGGTGCGCTCGCAAAGAGCTGAACCCCAAGCCCTTCCTCCTTGGCCTGGCGTGCGCCGCCAACGTCGGCTCGGCGGCCACCCTGATCGGGAACCCGCAGAACATGCTCATCGGCCAGAGGCTAAGCCTGTCCTTTGCGGGCTACCTGCTGGACGGCGGGGTGCCGGCGGCCCTTGGGCTGGCCGCCACCTGGTGGATCATCATCGCCCTCACCCGGGATCGCTGGCACGCCGTGACGGCGATCCCGGGCGTCGCCCATGTCGAGTTCGACCGCTGGCAGACCCAGAAGGGCCTGCTCGTCCTTGGCCTGGTCATGGCCGGGTTCCTCTTCGCGCCGATCCCGCGTGAGGTCCTGGCACTCAGCGCCGCGGCGGTCCTCCTGACCTCCCGGAAGATGGCCTCCCGCGATTTGCTGGGCCTGGTGGACTGGCATCTGCTCGTGCTCTTCGGCGGCCTCTTCATCGTCAACTTCGCGGCCGCCGACCGCGGGCTCCTGACTCAGGCGTCGGGCTGGTTGCGCGGCGCCGGCGTGAACCCGCAGGCCCCGGCGCTCCTGTTCATCGTCACGGTCATTCTCTCGAACCTGGTGTCCAACGTGCCGGCGGTGATGCTGCTGCTGCCCCAGGCCACCCATCCGCTGGCCGGACCGGTACTGGCCCTGTCGTCGACCCTGGCCGGCAACCTGCTGGTGGTGGGGAGCATCGCCAACCTGATCGTCCTCGACCAGGCCGGGCGGCTCGGCGTCACCGTCACCTGGCGCGAGCACGCGCGGGTCGGCGTCCCGGTGACGCTGGCGACGCTGGCGATTGCAGCCATGTGGCTATTGGTGCGTGCCTGAGCGATCAGGGGCCGAAGCCCGCCATCATTCTCCACGACACCAGCAGGTCCACCATGTTGCGGAGGCGGCGGCAGAGGATGCAGTCGAGCAGGCGCAGGAACTGGGATGCGGCGGTCGGCGGGAGGTTGAGGATCTCTTCCAGGTCGGCCTGGGTCAGGGTGAGCACGGTGCAGGGCTCCAGATGGGCGCGGGCGTCAGCGCTGCGCGGCTGGTCGTCCACCAGCGACATCTCTCCGAAGACCTCGCCGCGCTCCAGGATGGCCAGGGTTTCCTCCCCCATCCCCGTCATGCGCCGGGAGATGCGCACCCGGCCGTCGACCACGATGTAGAGGCACTCGGCCCGGTCACCCTCTACGAAGATGAAGGCGTCGGGGGCGAAGCGCTGGGCGGTCAGGGTCATGGCCAGGAGCCGCAGCTCGGCGGCCGACATACCCCGTTCCTTGAAGAGCTCGAGCTTCTTGGCCGGTCCGAGGTCCACCTGGACGCCCTCTGCCGGCGCTCCCTCGTGGGAGATGGTGTCGCGCTTGGTGAACACCTCGGCCATGAACTGGTTGGCCTGGCGGATCTTGGTTGCCATGGCATGCCAGAAGGCGCGGAGCAGCGCGATGTTGAGCACGGGGTCCCGCTCGATCAGGGCGCGGACCTGGTAGGAGTCGAAGCGCAGGAGGACTGTCGGCTGGGTGGCGACGACCGTCACCGGCCGCGGCTTGGCATCCAGGTACGAGGTATGCCCGAACATCTGGCCGACGCGCAGGCGCATGGCAAGCTGCCGGCCGACGGGGGTGGCGCGGGCGCCCTCCACCGAGCCGGCGACGATGACATAGAAGTCCTCACCGCCATCGCCTTCGGTGTAGATCGCCTTCCCCTGGGGTACCGAAAGCTCCTGGGCGATGGCCGCCAGCTTGCGCAGCATTTCGTCGGGAAAGTGTTGAAAGATGCGGAACATTCGCAGATCGGCATAAGCCGTCGGGGTGTGCGCCTGGGGCGGGAGGTTGAGCGGCGTCATGCCTCGGTCCCGAATAGAGCCGCCTGCAGCGTACCCCAAGCCGCACCTGGACTCAAACCGGCCGCCCTGCCCGGGAAGGCGAGCAGGTTCGGGGCGCGTGTACACTTACGCCGTGTCCCGAGTGTCCTGGGATCGCTATTTCATGAACCTGGCGGTGCAGGCCGCGACGCGGTCGACCTGTCCGCGCAAGGCAGTGGGGGCCGTGATCGTCCGCGATCGCGCCGTGCTGGCGACGGGCTACAACGGTTCGATCCGGGGACTGCCCCACTGCACCGACGTGGGATGCCTGATGGTCAACGGCCATTGCGTGCGGACGGTGCACGCCGAGGCCAACGCCATCCTCCAGGCGGCGAAGCATGGTGTCCGGCTGGAGGGCGCGGAAATCTACGTCACGGCCTCGCCGTGCTGGGACTGCTTCAAGCTCGTCGCGAACGCCGGCATCAACCGCGTTCTCTACGGCGAGTTCTATCGCGACGAGCGCATCATCGAGTTCGCCCGCGAGGCTGACATGGAGCTCGTGGACCTGAGCTCGCAGGAGGAGCAATGAGCGGAGTTCGGCGCATCGGCGTGCTGACCGGGGGCGGGGATGCGCCCGGCCTCAACGCGGTTATTCGTGCCGTGATCAAGGCTTGCGCGTATATCCACAAGGTCTCCGTGGTCGGGATCACCGGCGGGTACGCCGGTCTCGTCGAGCTCAAGGCCCGGGAGTTGAGCCTCGACGACGCGGGTGGGCTGTTGGTGCGCGGAGGGACGATTCTGGGCACCTCCAACCGGGCCAACCCGTACCGCTACCCCTACGTCCGGCCGGACGGCGTCGAGGAGATGATCGACGCCTCGTCGAGCGTCAAGCGCAACGTCGACAAGCTGGGGCTCGACTGCCTGATCGTCATAGGCGGCGACGGCACCCTGGCATGCGGCGAGCGCCTGCAGCGGGAGCTCGGGATCCCGGTGGTGGGCGTGCCCAAGACCATCGATAACGACCTC
>DAONEV010000340.1:0-4675 GCA_035403265.1 Thermoanaerobaculaceae bacterium
CCACCGGGAAAGGAGTCGATCGTGTCCTGCCGGGATGCGGTGACCGTCGGGTCGAGCTCGAGGTTGAGGCCCGGCTTGAGGCCCTCGAAGCCGAACACCTTGTCGACCTAGCAGAGGATGCAGTTGCGATCGCGGTCGCGGGGCCAGGCCAGGATGCGGTGCCGGACGCTGCGCGGGTACGAGCGACCGACGTCGAAGCCCCAGGTCTGCGGCTCGCTGGTGCGGGGGAAACGCAGCATGGCGAAGGGGATCGCGGCCTCGGCGATCCACCCGTCGTTGGTGATGTGGGCGGCCGAGGCCCAGATGAGGTCGTAGGAGAAGTCCTCGACCCCCTCGTTCTCGCTGAAGATGGCGTCCGCCTGTACCCCCAGGGGGTTGAGCCGGAACTGCCAACCGCGCCGCTCGTCGTTGAACGGGTCGATCATCAGCACGACGTGATCGTCCTGGATGAGGGTGTCGACGGCGTCCCGGTCCATGAGGTGGGCGCGAATCTGGCCGGGATCCGGGTCGTGGCAGCGCCACGCGACGTACAGGTTCTTGCTGTCATAGGTGACGAGGAACTCGGTCGCCACGGGCGGGGGAACGTTCTCGCCCGGCATCCACTCGAAGGGGAGGTCATAGGTCAGGGCGTCGCGCCAGGCCGGCTCGTCGAGCACGCCGTCGACGGTGATCGCCGACGTGGCGTGCCGCACCTCGAATCGGCGCGGTTGCAGGCGCCGGGGGCTGGTGGCCTGTTGGGCCTCCAGCAGTTGGGCCACGACAAGCCCTCCGAGCGCAAGCATCACCCGCCCTGTGACCATCGTGCCTCCTTCCATCCAGGGTGATCCTGTGCGGCTGACCGACATCGACACCGGTGGACCATTCGACAGGCGCGGCGAGTGGTCCGGCTGGCGACGGGCTACCACCCAGATGGCGGGAACTGCCCTGCCTCAACCCCGGGCTCCGGGCAAGCGTAGAAGGGAGCGGGGCGGCCGGACCTTGCGGGTCGGGACCGTCGCGATGCGTGTGACAAGGAGGCGTCTATGGCTCGTGTAGTCAACATCGAGCGATGTTTCCAGCGGTTCTCTGACACCTTTTCGCCCAAGATCGTCGGCGACCTCAACGGGCAGCACGTCAAGGTTGTGCGCCTCGAGGGGGATAAGGTGCCATGGCACACCCACGACCACGAGGACGAGCTGTTCTGGGTCGTCGAGGGGGTACTGGAGGTTCTCGAGAGAGACGAGTCCGTGACGTTGCACCCGGGTGAGTTCTGCGTCGTCCCCCGGGGCCGAGAGCACCGCGTCGTGCCCCGTGGACACGTCAAGCTGATCCTCTTCGAGCCCGACGGAATCGCTCACACCGGGAAGGTGCGGGCCGAGATCACGAAGGACCGCTACGACCGGCTCGAGTAGGCAGTCGAAGGGCAGTGTCCCGTCGTCTCCAGGTGCCTGGACCGGGGTTCCGTCTAGTCCCGGTGCAGGGATTCCACCGGGGAAGGCGACACGACGAGTCCTGATGTCCGGGGTCAGCGGCGCCAGAGCGGCCCAGATGCACCCGAAGTTCGCGGCGTGAGCGGCGGTGAATGGCTCGCGGTCGAGTAGCGCGGCGAGGAGGGCCTGGCAGGTCGGTGAAATGGACTGGATGTGCCCGACGGTCGACAGCAGGAGACGGTGGGCGCCGATGGTGAACAGGACGAGCGGCACGGCGGTGACAACGCCCGCAGCCACGAGCAGCACGCCGATCGCTGGGCCACGACCTCGATTGCCGGCACGCCGGACCATGGCCTCCAGCACAGGGGAAACGGCCCCCGCCTGGGGACGGCCGCGACCGCTCACGCGACGCCGCTGCGCCGGGATCCGGAGTCATCCCCGGTCGGTCAATCCACCGAGGCCGCGGGTTGAGAGGCGGGTCATACCGGTCGAGCTTCGATGGCGCCCGGCAGTCCCGATGCCGCTCGGCGCCTGGGCCAGTCCCGGCAGGCCCTCAGGATGATGACGCCGGACATGAGGATGACGCTGCCGGCGACCTGGATTCCGCTCAGGCGCTCCCCCAGGAGGAGGGTGGCCACCACGGCCGTGAAGGCCGGCTCGAGAGTGAGGACCAGGTTGGCCACGCTCGCTCCCAGGTGGCGCAGGCTGACGAGGTAGAGCCCGAACCCTGCCACGGTGGGGCCCGCCGCGAGGAGGAAGAGGATGCCCCACCCGCGCACCGATGTCCCCAGCCACAGGAGGTCGCCCGGACGGGCGGCGGAGCCTGGCATGAGGCCGCCTGGAAACAGGTTGACGAGAAGCAGGACGATCGTGGCGGAGCCGAAGATGTACAGAAGGGTCGTCCAGGGGCAGAGGCCACGCTGGGACGCCGAGCGGCCCATCAGGCTGTACGCGGCGTAGGCGAGTCCGGAGAGCACACCCGTCACGATGCCCAGGACGTTGGCATTCCATGCCGCCGGATTCGATGCCCCCGAGACCAGGAAGCACCCTCCAAGGCTACACGCGACGGCCATCCACTTGGGCCAGCCCAGCTCTTCCTGGAGGATCCACCGGCCCAGAAGGGCGCTGAAAGCCGCCGACGAGTAGACCAGCACCGTGGCGAGGGCCGCGCCGTTGCAGGCGACCGAGAGGGTCCAGAGCGCGTTGAAGACCGCGAGAACGAACCCGAAGGCAACAAGGAAAGGCAGGTGCACCCGTGCGACCCGCATCCGAGCGGGCCGCGCCAGCCCCAGCACCGGCAGCAGGGTGACGACCACGAACACATCCCGCCAGAGGGCCAGCACCAGGGGCGGGATCTGGGTGGTCTGGGTCAGGTGGCGGATGAAAATGGCGGTGGTCGAGAGGATGGCCGCGCTCGCCAGGGCGATCAGGTATCCGCGGGTGAGGTGCGGGGCGGTGGAGTCGGTGCCGACCATTCCTGCATTGTCGGTCTGAATCGGCACCTCGGGAAGCACCAATTGCACCTCGTGTCGAGACGTCCAATTGGCCGATGCCACGGCGACCCGGGACCCAGGAGCTTGTGCCCGGGCGGACCTGACCCGCGATGCCGGACCGTCGGGAGCTGACTGGCAGCCGCCTTCTCGGTGGACCGGCCTGCCGGTTGGCGAAGAATCATCGGCGATACCACCAACAGATCTGAAGAGTCTATGGAAATGGACCGACCACGTGCTGTCGGGCCATCGGGTTTTTTGACGCCTCGCCGGCGTCCGATGATCCTCTTGACAGAATCGACATCGGCTTCTAGAAAGAGCGTCAAGAAACGCGTTCGGCGGAAAGACCGCCAGACAGAACAGGGGGAGAGGCCACGAGCTCCCAGAATTTCCGGAAGGTCGGCATTCCGTCCCACGCGGGCTGCAGAATCGCCTTCCGGAGCATTTTCGAGCTCCTCGCGGCATCCCGTCCCGACGCCGTCCAGACGACGACCAAACCGTTTGCTTGCCCACGGAGCAAGCAAGTCCGACAGGAGGAGGGATCATGAGGCACAGCGTCAAGATGGTTGTACTCGCAGTGGTGATGGCTGCGCTGCTGGCCGGCGCGCAGGCATTCGCAGGAGCGTCCAGGGGACCGGCCCTCGAAAGCCGCATCGAAGTCGCCCAGGCTGCATTCACGATGACCGACGAGGTTGCCGTCACCTTCGCTCTCACCAACCGGGGTGAGGAAACCATGCGGGTGCTGCGGTGGCTCACCCCGCTCCGGGGAATCAGCAATGACCTCTTCGTCGTCACCAGGGACGGCGAGCCCGTGCCGTACACCGGGCGGTTGGTGAAATGGGCCGCTCCGACGGATGCCGACTTCATCGAGATCGCTCCGGGCGAGACGGTGTCGGCCGCCATCGACATGTCGTCGGTGTACGACATGTCGGTCACAGGCAACTACTCCATTCGTTATCGTGCCATCCTTGGCGGCCGTGACGAGCGCGACCCGTTCGTCATGGAGACCGAGTCCGCTGAGGTCAGCGGCGAGCCTGGATTCTTGACTTCCAACCAGGTTTCTCTCTTCGTTGAGGGCCGCGAGCCGGAGATCCGGACCCCCGAGGACCAGCTCGAGATGGGTATCGCCGGGATCGGCGGCTACACCTCCTGCTCGAACTCCCAGAAGACGTCGCTCGCGACGGCTCACGCCAACGCCAAGACGATCTCGACCAAGGCCTACAACCACCTCGTCAGCTATCCTTCCGGATCGACGCTCTATGCGACCTGGTTCGGGTCCTACACCTCGAGCCGTTTCTCGACCGTGAAGTCCCACTACACCAGCCTCAAGACCACTTTCGCGAACAAGACGTTCACCTTCGACTGCTCCTGTACCGACAGCGCGTACGCGTACGTGTACCCGACCCAGCCTTACAAGGTGTACCTCTGCAGCGCATTCTGGTCGGCGCCCGCCATGGGCCGCGACTCCAAGGCCGGAACACTTGTCCATGAGACCAGTCACTTCAACGTTGTCGCCGCGACCCAGGACTACGTGTACGGGGCGACCGGCGCCAAGAACCTGGCCAAGACCAACCCCACCAAGGCCATCAAGAACGCCGACAACCACGAGTACTTCGCCGAGGATCAGCCGTAGGGTGCCAACCGCGGCGCCACCCGGGACGGGAGCTTCGGCTCCCGTCTTCCTTTTCCGGCCTCACTTCGCGGCACCTCACTTCGCGGCGCTGTCAAGACTCTTTAGAAATGTCCCCATCGTTAGCTCGATAGAAATGTCCCCTA
>DAONEV010000341.1:0-4668 GCA_035403265.1 Thermoanaerobaculaceae bacterium
TTCGAGGTCCGGTACGACAGTCCGCCGAGGAACGAGAAGCGGGCGTCCCCGCCATGGACGGTGACGGATGGGTTGGCGTACGAGAAGGAGCCGGTCGCCAGGTTTGCGGTCACACCGAGACCGGCTGCCGGGCGCTTGCCGACCAGGTTGACGAGCCCCCCCAGGCTCCCGGCGTTCTTGACGTCGAACGGCCCGGGCACGATCTCGACACGGTCGATCTCCGCGAGGTCGGCGTGGAAGGCGGGTGGGTCCATGTGGCCGGGGCAGGCCCCCTGGACCTTGACCCCGTCGACCAGCAGGTTGAGGTTGGCGCCCTGATAGCCTCGGAGCACCACGTCGCTGGCGATGCCTCCCTTGCGCAGACGATGGACCCCGGCGACCTTGGTGAACGCGTCGTCCAGCTCGCGAGCCGCCGTTTCGCGGATCTCACCGGCAGACAGCAGATCCTCCGGCGCCTTGCCGGTGACTGCGGTGGTGTCGAAGAACGCGGCCGGGGCAAGCTTGATCTCGACGTGCCTGGTGCGGCCAGCCGCCAACTCGAGGCCACTGGCGGTGGCGGTCGCGAAGCCTGCAAGCTCCGCGCGCACCGACCAGGTGCCGGCGGCCAACCCTGCCGCGCTCCATACACCCTCCTCCCCCGAGACCACCCTGGCCTGGGCGCCGCTGGGACCGTCGAGGGTAATGGTGACTCCCGGAAGGCCAATGCCGTCTCGGGTTGAAACCGTTCCGACAAGAGTCACCACCGCGCCCTGGGCGAGGATGGTGGACCCGATGAGGAGGCTGGCGAGCGCCACGGCGAGCGCCAGAGTGGGCCGGCGATGCACGTTAGTTGATTTCATTGGAGTCCCTCTCCTTCTTTCCGTCTGCTGTGCTCCGAACCAAATCCGGCTCGCCGGATTTGTCTCACGCGGTCTGCATGACCGGCAGAGGCAGGGCAGAGGATCTCGGGACGTGATCACGAACCGGGGCCGGAACCTTTCCGGGGGCAGGGGCAGCGTGGAGCTCCGCCGGGCCACAGGGGCGTGGCAGGGTCGGCGCAAGCTCGAAAGGCAGCTCGACTTCCCACCCCGCTGAGGTGGATGTTGCCGGGCGTTCGCCCTCATTGCAGCAGCAACCCAGGTTCGGTTGCGCGCTCTTGCTGGCGGGGTGCGAGCAGCAGCTCGGCGCGGCGGGACTTCCGGCGGATGCGTGGTCGCATCGGCAAACCGAGCCTGCACAGCAGCCTGGTTTGCCATGCTCCGGAGCGGCGATGCAAAGCAGGGCCCAGCCATGCGCCAGGGCCAGAAGCACCAGCACCCCTGCCCGACTCACGGTGCGGGCGAACAGGAGTTCCGCGGCGTCTTGGCTCCGGCGCTTGTGAAGGTTGTAACGCATGCCGACTTCCCACTAGAGCAAGGGGTGTGCCAACCGGATCCTCGTTTCCAGTGAGCCTTAAGTGCATACTGGTCAACAACCGATACGATGTGTCTGGCGAGCCGGGACTGTATCGAATGTTTCACTGCGTTGTGGTAGGCTGTGCTGGTGAGACATACGGGCGACGGCGGGCAGGCTGCCGACCTCGGCTCGGCTTTGCCTGGTCGGGACGAGGTTCCGGGCGACTCCATTCCGCGGCCTGTCGCTGAGGTATCGCCCTGGCGTCTCCTCGTGGTGACCATCGCAGCGGTCGCCCTCGCCGAGGTGGTCGCCCACGGCCTCGTCGGGGACGGCTGGACGAGCGAAGGGCCGCAGGCGTTCCTCGTCGAGCTGCTCCTGATGATGGGGTTCGTCTTCCCGATCCTCTACCTGCTCACGTTCCGTCCGCTCTTGCGACAGGTGGCCGAACGCAGGCGGGCCGAGGCGGCGCTCCGGTCTGCCAACGAGTCCCTGGACCGTCGTGTTGCGCAGAGGACGGCCGAGCTCGCGGCGCTCAACCTGAAGATGCGGGACGAGTTCACGGAGCGGATGGCCGCCAAGGCTGCCCTCGGGGCCGAGCGCGAGCGGGTGGAAGAGTCGCTGCGGGTTGCCCTGGAGAAGTACCGAGTGCTGTTCGAGTCGTTTCCCCTCGGTATCACGGTCTCGGACGCGTCTGGCCAGATCGTCGAGACCAACCGGGAGGCGGAGAGGCTCCTCGGCGTCCCACAGCACGAGATGTCCCAGCGAGGCATCGGTGACGAGGAGTGGCAGATCATTCGTTCGGACGGAAGCTCCATGCCCGCGGACGAGTGGGCAAGTGTCAGGGCCCTGCGCGAGAACCGACTGATCGAGAACGTCGAGATGGGAGTCGTCAAGGGGCGAGGGCTTGTCAGTTGGATCAACGTGACCGCCGCGCCCATCCCCCTGCCAGGATACGGCGTCGCAATTGCCTACGGCGATGTCACGGCGCGGAAGGCGGCCGAGGAGGCCCTGCGGACGAGCGAGGAGAAGCTTCGCGCCCTCTATGCCTCGATGACCGAAGGTGTGGCGCTGCACGAGGTCGTCTACGACTCCCAGGGTCGTGCGGTGGACTACGTCATCCAGGACGTCAATCCGGCGTTTGAGCAGATCACCGGGCTGCAAGGCGATCAGGTTGTCGGACGCACCGCTTCGTCCGCCTATGGCATCGACGAGCCGCCCTTTCTCGATCTCTACTCCAGGGTGGCTGAGTCCGGGGAACCGATCACGTTCGAGGTGTTCTTCCCGCCGATGGGAAAGCACTTCCGCATCTCGGTGTTCTCGCCGGAGAAGGGCAGCTTTGCGACGGTCTTCGAGGACATCACCCAGCGGCGACAGGCCGAGTCCGAGCTCCGTGAGACGCGGGACTACCTGGAGAAGCTCTTCTCGTACGCCAACGCTCCGATCATCGTCTGGGACCCTGAGTTCCGGATCACCCGCTTCAACGCAGCCTTCGAGCGGCTGACCGGCTTGAAGGCCGACGAGGTCCGGGGCCAGCACATCGAGATCCTCTTCCCTCCGGAGCGCAAGGAAGAGGCCATGGCCCACATCCGGCGGGCGGGTGCGGGTGAACGCTGGGAGAGCGTCGAGATTTCAATCCGGCACGTCGATGGCGCGGTCCGGACCGTTCTGTGGAACTCGGCGACCATCCACAGCGACGACGGCGCGACCGCCGTGGCCACGATCGCCCAGGGTCAGGACATCACCCTGCGCAAGCTGGCCGAGGACCAGGTCGCGGCCTCCCTGAGAGAGAAGGAGCTGCTCCTCAAGGAGATCCACCACCGCGTCAAGAACAACCTGCAGATCGTCGCGAGCATGCTGAGCCTTCAGGCCGAGCGGCTCTCGGAAGAGCGGGACCTCGAACCCCTGCGACAGAGTCAGGAGCGAATCCGCTCGATGGCCCTGGTTCACGAGAAGGTCTACCGCTCACGGGACCTCTCGAGGGTCGGGTTCCGCGAGTACATCGAGGACCTGGTGAGCCACCTCCTCCGGTCCTACAGGGTTGGTCCGGGCGAGATCAGCCTGCGCCTGGTCGCCGAGGACGTGTACCTGGGCATCGACGCCGCCATTCCCGTTGCCCTCATCGTCAACGAGCTGGTCGCCAACAGCCTCAAGCACGGATTTCCCGGTGGCCGCGACGGCGAGCTGGCCATCGAGCTCAGCCGGGACAGCAGCGGCGGTTTCCTGCTCGTGGTGGCGGACAACGGCGTCGGCATGCCGGCCGACCTCGATTTCCGGTCGACCGATTCACTTGGTCTGCAGATCGTGAGCATCCTGACCTCTCAGATCGGCGGCACGATCAAGCTCGACCGCGGGCCCGGCGCCAGGTTCGAGATCGCCTTCAGCGAGGCAAACAGCTAGGGGGTTCCGATGGAGAAGTCCAAGCGCATCCTGGTGGTTGAAGACGAGGGTCTGGTGGCCCGCGACATCCAGAACCGGCTGCGTCGGCTGGGGTACGACGTCCCGGCGCTGGCCGGGTCGGGCGAGGAGGCTCTCGCCCTGGTCCGTGACCTCGAACCCGACCTGATCCTGATGGACATTCAGCTCAGGGGCGAGATGGACGGCATCGAGACCGCCGACGCGATCCACCGCCAGCTCGACGTCCCGGTCGTCTTTCTCACTGCCCATGCGGACAATGGAACCCTGGAGCGGGCCAAGCAGACCGGACCCTTCGGCTATGTCCTGAAGCCGTTCGAGGAGAGGGAGCTGCAGGTCTCCATCGAGCTGGCACTGTACAAGCACGCCGCCGACCGGATGCTCGCCGAGCGCGACCGCTGGCTGGGCACGACGCTGCACAGCATTGGCGACGGGGTTATCGCCACGGATGAGGCTGGGCTCGTGAAGTTCATGAACCCGGTGGCCGAGCTGATGACTGGCCTGAGCAGCCAGAAGGCCGCAGGACGGCCACTCCACGACGTCTTCGTCATCCTCGATGAGGAGAGCGGGCTGCCGGCCGCCAACCCGGTGGACAGCGTCCTCGAGCACCGCACGGTGACCGGATTCTCGGGTCATACCTTGCTCAAGGCCCGGGATGGGAGCATCCGGCCGATCGGCGACAGCGCGGCGCCGATCCTCGATGGCCGGGGCGAGATCAGTGGCGTCGTGCTCGTCTTCCGGGATCTCTCCCAGGAGCGGGCGGCGCAGAAGGAGATGGCCCGGTTGCTGACGGAGGTGCAGCAGGCCAATCAGGAGCTCGCCAACCAGAAGGGGTTCCTCTCGGCTCTCTTTGAAGCGATCCCCTCGGCGGTGCTGGTCGTT
>DAONEV010000342.1:0-4664 GCA_035403265.1 Thermoanaerobaculaceae bacterium
CCGGGGAACGGCGACGGCACGTTTGGTACTGGGATCGTCTCGAGCACTCCCGGCGACACCGCGGTCGTGGGTGATCTCAACGGGGATGGAAAGCTCGACTACGTGTGCTCGTCCCCAAGCTCGGTCAGCGCCTGCCTTAACGACGGCACCGGGCGCTTCTCGTGCTCGCTTGTCTCGTCGCGCGAGACGCACGACATGGCGCTCGCCGACCTCAACGGCGACGGCACGCTCGACGTGCTGGTGACGGTGGGCGGCGGGACGGAAGCTCGCTTCGGCAACGGCGATGGCACGTTTGGTCCCCCGCTCCCCTTCACCCTGAGCCCGGGGTGCGTCACGCCGTTCGCGAGCCCGGTGCCAACCGCGGACTTCGACGGCGATGGGAAGATCGACGTCGCGCTTGGGACGACGATCCTCCTCGGCAACGGTGACGGCACGTTCCGGTCTCGCGCGACGTTCCGCACGGTCGGAGCGACCGCCACGGCCGCCGCCGACATGGACGGCTCGGGATCACCGGACCTCGTCGTGGTGAAGTCCAGCGCCGATGCAGTCGACGTCTTGCTGACACGTATCTTCCCCGACCCGACAGCAGAAGCGTCCATTTCCCTCCGGCTCGACACTGCTTCACCGGTGTACGGTCAGAGCGTCAAGCTCACGGCGACGGTGACCGGGGGCGCCCTTGCGCTAGGCGGCGCCGTGCGGTTCACGATCGACGGCCACGACACGGCGCTCGTCGACGTGGCCCGTGACGGCACCGCGATCCACCGCGCGGCCTTCACCGTCGGCTCTCACACCGTCGGCGCGACCTACATCGGGGACGACTTCTACCAGGAAGCCACGACCTCGCTGGAACTCGAGGTGGGCAAGGCTCCCACGGCCGTCTCGATCTCCGGGTCGCCCAACCCGCAGATTCCCGACTGGACCGTCACGGCCTACGTGAGCGTCTCAGCTCCGAGGGGCACCGGACTCGCGTTTCCCACAGGCACGTTGGCGCTGCGCGACGGCGACACACCCCTCCTCGTCCAGGTCGTCAACGGGCGGGCCCAGCTCAGGGGGCTGGCCCTGGGCGCGCACGTCATCAGCGCGGACTACTCGGGTGATGCCAACTTCATGCCCTCGAGCAAGAGCTACACGCAGCTCATGTGCGTCACCCCCGACGCGACGATCAGTGCGCCCATCGACGTGGCCGCTGTGTCGGCCGGCAACCTCGCCTCGGTCCGTGCTGCCGGGTCCGGCGCCACCTATGCGTGGACGATCACGAACGCCGACATCACGTCAGGCCTTGGGACGCCTTCCATCACTTTCACCGCCGGCGTCGCCGGGAGCATCCAGCTCTCGGTGGTGGTGCAGACACCCGGCGGCTGCCAGCAAAGCGAGTCCGTAACGGTGGCGATCCTGCCCTTCCGACCGGACCAGGCACTGGCGGACGGGGTGATCTACCCCCTCGCCGGCCTCCAGCCCTCCACAATGGCGATCGGCGACCTCAACGGTGATGGCCGCGACGACCTGGCGATCGGTGGAGCGTCGTTGATCGTGATGCTCCAGCAGGGCGACGGCACCCTTGGGGCGCCAGTGACCTACCCAAGCTCTGGCGGACAATCGATCGCGATTGGCGATTTGAATGGCGACGGGCGGGCGGATATCGCGATCGCCAACCAAACGGTGGTCTTCTTCCAACAGAGCGACGGCTCATTTGTGCCGTCGAGCTTCGAAACCCCCAGGAACCCATACCAGGTCGCTACCGGAGACGTCACGCACGACGGCAGGACCGATCTCGTCGCCATGCCCTGGGGGTCAAACACCAACGAACTCTACGTTTTCGAGCAGCAGGCCGACGGGTCGCTGGTCAGGCGGGATTGGACGATTTCCGGAGGCGGGTACGACTGCATGCGCCTCGCCGACGTCAACGGCGACGGCCTGCTCGACCTCATGGTCGTGAGCCCTCAAGCGGGGTCCCGGGTCGCGATGCGATTCGGCGATCCGACCAGGGGTTTCGGCGATGAGGCCCTGATCCCCTTGCCGTGGGCCTATGGTCCTTATGCGGTCGCGGCGGGCGACTTCAGCGGCGACGGTCGTGTCGATCTGGCGATAGTCAACGACCTCTCCATCGGTCTCCTGCTGCAGGACACGGACGGCGGGTTCTCGGCCGGCCAGGCTCTTCCGGTCCTGCCCTGGCCAAACGCAGTGGTGTCGAGTGATCTCAATCATGACGGGCTGGCGGACCTCGCGACGGTTGGCTTTGAAGGCCCCAACTTCTTCGTCGAGGGCTGGCTGCAGGGGCCGGCGGAAGGGTTCCGCGCCGAGAAGTACCTGATGCCGTCGGTGCCCTCCAACTACAACAACAACGGCCAGATGGCGGCGGGCGACCTGAACGGAGACGGCCACACCGACCTCGCAGTCGCGCTCGACGGCGGCGGACTCGCCGTCTTCTACGGTGCGCGCGTGATGCCGGTCACGGCTCCAGCAATCGTCGGCAGCGGCGCGGCTGGCAGTATCGCCTCGGTGCCGGATGCCGGGCGCGGGGCCACCTACACCTGGACTATCGCCAAC
The DNA here is from genome assembly GCA_035403265.1 of Thermoanaerobaculaceae bacterium. Lineage (GTDB taxonomy): Bacteria > Acidobacteriota > Thermoanaerobaculia > Thermoanaerobaculales > Thermoanaerobaculaceae > JAAYVZ01. The sequence continues at coordinate 2,548 of DAONEV010000342.1, forward strand.
GGCACGATCACCGAGGGCAGTGGCTCACGCTCGATCGTCTTCACGGCAGGAGTGAGCGGAGCCGTCCAGCTCAACGTGACGGTCCAGTCGCGGACGCTCAGCACCTCCAGCGGGGCGCGGAGCGTCACCATCTGCGGCACCGGCATGCCCGGCGATGTCAACGGCGATGGCACGGAGACGGTCGGAGACGTGTTCTACATGATCAACTACCTCTTCGCAAACGGAGCCTCGCCCATCGGCTGCGCCGACATCAACGGCGATGGCCAGGTTGCGGTGGCCGACGTGTTCTACCTGGTCAACTACCTGTTCGCGGGGGGGCCGGCGCCGGCACGCCCGACATGGACGGCGGTGTAGGGTACGGTTGAGCGCGACGCCGGGGCGAACTCCTCCGGCCGCTTCGCCAGGCCAACGAACGCCCCGTGACTGTCCGCATCTTGGGCCCGCCGCTGCCCGAGTTCTTGCCGCTGGTCCTGGCGTGGGACATCTGGCCGGCCGACCCGTTTGCTTCGCTGGCAGATCCCGGCACCGCAGCCCGTACCGCTCCAGACCGACCAGCCGGACGGCCTCCCGCGCCCGCACAGTCGCCAGGTCGTGGTGCGACGAAGCCGATTGCACGATCTCGACGACCTCTGCCGCGGTGGCCCGTGCCAGGTCGGATTCCACGTCCAACCGCAGCCGCTCCCGACCGGTGCCAGCCCCCGAGGCGCCGAAACGCGCCTGGTCGGTGCACACGACGGGTTCGTCGTTATTCGGTCTCCTCCGCGTCCGCCAGGGGGAGGAGCCCATCGGCTCCTCCGCCAGGGGTGTCTTCCGCACGACCGTGAGCCACCTCCAGTACGCCTTCCTCGCTTGCCCCACCGTCTCGCCGAGCCGCAGCCGCGCCTCGTTGGCGACGACAAGCGGCGTCCGGGTCGCGGAGATCAGCTCCCGGTTGTGTCAAGTGCGGTTGACGTGGTGCCCACGCGTCGGCGGCGGCCGCCCGGGCCCTGTCACCCGCGACCTGACCCGACGATACCGGGAGCACAGGCTGGAGCTGGCGGAAGAACCATGAGGACTGCGGGTTGACGGGAGATGGAGGCGACATGCGGGTTCTCGTGACCGGGGCGACGGGGTACATCGGCGGACGGCTCGTACCGCGCCTGCTCGACCAGGGTCACCAGGTCCGCGTCCTGGTGCGCGACCCCCGGCGCATTGCCGGCCGGCGATGGGTCGAGCAGGTCGAGGTGGCCACGGGCGATGTGGTGACTGGCGAGGGCCTGCGCGAGGCTTTGGCAGGTGTAGACAGCGCGGCCTTTCTGGTGCACTCCATGACGGCGGCGGCTGACTTTGCCGAGCGCGACCGCCGGGCCGCGCAAGCGTTCGTGGCCGCTGCGGCGGAACTGCCCCACGTGATCTATCTCGGAGGCCTGCTTCCCGAGGCACGCGCCTCCCGGCATCTCGCGAGCCGCGCCGAGGTGGGTGAGATCCTCCGCGCCGGCCTGCCGGCTACGGAGTTCCGGGCCGGACCGGTGATCGGCTCCGGGTCCGCGTCGTTCGAGATGGTGCGCTACCTCACCGAGCGGCTCCCCGTGATGGTCACCCCGCACTGGATCTCCAACCCGGTCTCGCCGATCGCGGTCGACGACGCCCTGGCCTACCTGGTGGCGGCCATCGAGCGTGGCCCGAGCGGCATCGTCGAGATCGGCGGCGTGCCCCTCACCTTCAGGCAGATGATGCTGGAGTACGCCGCCGTGCGCGACCTGCGCCGGCACATCTTCGCAACGCCGGTGCTGGCACCACGCCTGGCGGCCCGCTGGGTCGGGCTGGTGACGCCGATCCCCAACCGGCTGGCGGTACCCCTCATCGAGGGGGTCAGTCACCCGATCGTGGCGGACACCACCCGCGCCAGGGAGGTCTTTCCGCTGATTACGCTTATGCCGTACAGGCGCGCCGTCGAGCTGGCGCTCGAGGTCGTGGAGCGGAGCGAGGTGGAGACCCACTGGAGCGGCGCCCTGGGCTCCGCACCGACAGTCGAGCTCTCCGATCGCGAGGGGCTCATCCGCGAGGTCCGCACCCGCCACGTCGACGCACCGCCCGTCTCGGTGTTCGCGGTCTTTTCGAGCCTGGGTGGAAACCGG
>DAONEV010000343.1:0-3565 GCA_035403265.1 Thermoanaerobaculaceae bacterium
GCTGCGGGATGAGGACGGCCGGTTGGCCGGCGTGGTCCTGGCGGCGCGCACCGCCCGGTCGTGGGGGTGGAGGGCGCCGCTGGCCTTCGGCCTCGGCTACGCCGCGCTGCATGGCGGTGGCCTGGAGATCCTGCAGTACTTCAACCCGCCCCGAATGGCGGAGTGGAAGGACTGGCTGGCCGACTGCGTGGGGGCGGGGTTTGGGGTCCTCGCGCTGGCGTGGTGGGACGGATGGACGACGTGAGGTTGCTTCTGGTGGCTGGCGAGGCGTCAGGAGACCTGCACGCCGCCAACCTGCTGCGCGCCTTACGGGGAGGTCGGCCGGACATCGAGGCATTTGGGGTCGGCGGCGAGCGTCTGCGGGCGGAGGGCCTCGAGTGCCTCGCCCGCAGTGAGGAGCTTTCGGTCATGGGCCTTGCGGAGGTGGTGCGGGAGCTGCCGCGCCTCCTGCGTCTGGCCAGGCAGGTGCGGCGCCAGGCCATCGCGCGGCGCCCGGACGTGGCCGTCCTCGTCGACTCCCCGGACTTCAACCTCCCGCTGGCTAGGCACCTTCATCGGGCCGGAATTCCCGTCGCCATCTACATCTCGCCCCAGCTCTGGGCGTGGCGCGCCGGGCGCGTCCGGCGGATCCGCCGGGATGTCAGGCGTGTGCTCTGCATCCTGCCGTTCGAGGTGGAGTTCTACGAGCGCCACGGGGTAGCCGGCGAGTACGTGGGGCACCCGCTGGTGGACGAGCTGGCGCCGGTCATGGCGGCACTGCCGCCGCGGGACCCCGGCCTGGTGGCTTTGCTACCCGGCTCCCGCTGGCACGAGGTGGAGTCGCTGCTGCCCGGGATGGGCCGCGCGCTCGATCTCCTGGCGAAGCAGCGTCCCGGTCTGCGCGGACGGCTCATCGTGGCGCCAGGGCTCGATCCGACAAGGGTGCAGTCGTTGTTGGGCCCGTCGGCGGGGCGGGTCGGGATCGTGGTCGAGGATCGGCATCGCGCGCTGGCCGCGTGCGGAGGCGCCATGGTTGCCTCGGGCACCGCGACGCTGGAGTGTGCGCTGCTCGACGTGCCGATGGTGGTGGGGTACCGGCTCCATGCGTTCTCGTACGCCCTCGCCCGGCGGCTCGTCAAGGTCCCCCACGTGGCCCTGGTCAACCTCGTGGCCGGCGAGCGCCTCGCCACCGAGCTGGTGCAGGATGCCTTCACGCCCGAGCGCCTCGCGGCGGAAGTGGACGGGCTGCTCGGCACTGGTGGAGAGCGGGTGCGGCGGGGTCTGGTGCGAGTGCGGGAGCGCCTCGGCGAGCCGGGCGCGTCGGCGCGGGCCGCGGCCGCGGTTCTGGCGCTTCAGGGAGGTGAACCGTGAGCACCGTCGGCCGGCTCCTTCGCGTGGCCCGGCCCCATGCCGGCTGGGTCGTCGTGGCGGTCGGGGGCATGGTGGGCGTGGCGATCAGCTTCGCAGCCCTGGTCTTCATGATCGGACCGATCTTCGACCAGGTGCTGGGACCGGGAGCCAGTCAGGTGCTGTCGCTTTCGGGAGGTGGCCAGAAGGCCAGCCCCAAACCGGCAGCCGCGGCGAACCCGGTCGTCGACCGCCTCAATCGCTGGGTGGACGACGGCAAGGCGTCCCTCCGCAGGCTCGTCCCCGGCGACACCGCCGCGCTCCTGGCCCTGGCCTTCCTGATCATCCTCGTCAAGAACGTCCTCACCTACTTCGGGCACTACGCCTTCTTCCGCGCCGGCCTGGCGACCGTCAAGGACCTGCGGGACAATCTCTTCGACACGCTCCTCGGGCAGTCGGCGCGCTTCTATCAGCGGCAACCCTCGGCGGTGCTGATGTCGCGGGTGACCAACGACGTGGAGCAGATCACGGCGTTCCTCTCCGACCGCTTCGGCGACCTCTTCCAGGACACCTTCACGGTCCTCGGCCTGCTGGTCCTCGCGTTTTCGCTGAACCTCCGTCTCGCCGTCGCATCGCTGGTCGTGGCGCCGCTGCTGCTGTGGCCGATCATCGACCACGCCAAGAAGCTCCGGCACCGCTCCCACCAGAGCCAGGAACGCCTCGGCGACATGAACGCGATCCTCGACGAGGTGCTCAAGGGATTTCGAGTCGTTCAGGCGTTCTGCATGGAGCGGTTCGAGGCGCTGCGATTCCGTGACGCGACGCGGCGGCACTTCCGAGCCAACCTCAAGGCCCGCAAGATCCAGTCCCTGAACACACCGGTGATGGAGGTCCTGGGCGGGATCGGCATGCTGGCCCTCCTGCTGTACGCCTCCCGGCTGATCGGCACGAAGCAGATGACGCTCGGCACCTTTTCGACTTTCCTCTTTGCCCTCTACAGCATGTACACGCCGGTCAAGAAGCTGAACAAGCTGAACCTGGCGATGCAGACGGCGGTGGCGGCCGGGGAGCGTGTCTTCGCGGTCATGGACGAGCCGGTGGAGATCCAGGACCGGCCCGGCGCCAGGGCTCTGGAGGTGGTGCGGGAAGGCATCCGGTTCGAGGCTGTGAGCTTCGCGTACGAGATGGACAAGCCGGTGCTCCGCGACCTGAACCTCACCATCCCGGCGGGCAAGGTGGTGGCGCTGGTCGGCGGCTCGGGCGCCGGGAAGTCCACCGTGGCGCAGTTGTTGCCGCGGTTCTGGGACGTCTCCGATGGCCGCATCACGATCGACGGCGTCGATGTGCGCGACCTGCGGCTCGCCTCCCTGCGGGGCAAGCTGGGTCTGGTCACCCAGGAGACGGTGCTGTTCAACACGACGATCCGCGCCAACATCGCCTACGGTCAGGACGGGGTCGACGACGCACGGCTCCACGCCGCGGCGAGTGCCGCCTACGCCGAGGAGTTCATCGCCGAGTTTCCCGACGGCTTCGACACCATGGTGGGGGAGTCGGGAGTGCGGCTGTCGGGCGGCCAGCGCCAGCGTCTCGCCGTCGCCCGGGCGCTCTACAAGAACCCGCCGATCCTGATTCTGGACGAGGCCACCTCGGCACTCGACGCCGAGGCGGAGGGGATCGTGCAGCGGGCGCTGGAGAACCTCATGCGCGGCCGCTCCACGCTCGTCATCGCCCACCGCCTTGCCACCGTGCGCCATGCCGACACCATCGTCGTCATGGACGAGGGAAGGGTCGTCGAGCAGGGCACCCATGCCGATCTGCTGGCGCGCGGTGGCGCCTACGCCCACCTCGCCTCTCTGCAGGGCATCACCGAGTAGCCGGCGCCGGACCTCCCGACCTGCGGGTGCACACGGAGACGTGGACGTGGTCCTGGACCTCGAAGGTCGGGGCAGGTCGTAGGCAGGAGATGGTCCGAAAGGGCACCACCGTTGGTCTTCCAGCCGGACATCCGAAGGGGTGATCCGCGCCGAGGCGTCAAACCGAGTCCAGAGCCAGGTCCAGGTTGCCCACACGGGGGCGTGCCACGGGTCGCGGCCAGGGCGCACGCTACCGAAAGTCGACCGGAATCGGGTGCGCGGGTCGATACTCGGCCGCGAACAGCACCACCCCGAGCTCGCGGGCGTCGACACCGTGGCTGGCCCTGGCGGGCGAGTAGGGGCTGGCGCGCAGGTCGAGCTCCAGG
>DAONEV010000343.1:3575-4662 GCA_035403265.1 Thermoanaerobaculaceae bacterium
CCGGTTGCCGGGTCATGAGGAGGGAGCGTGAGCTCGACCCACGATGGCTCGGGGCCCGGGTCCAGGGGCCCGGCCAGCCGACGGCCATGGACCGAGATCTCCAGGTGCGCCGGGGTCGGCCGCGGGCAGGCCACCGAGAGGCGCAAGTGGCCCTCGCCGATCGGCAGCCAGAGTTGGGCTTCGGGCCGAGTCCACACGCCAGGACCGGCGGCGAACTCCTCGGGCAGCCAGGACCCGTCAAGCCGGGCCCCGACAGCCGTCATGTCCCTGCCGGCGCCAAGCCGCACCGTCAGCGGGACCGGGGGCCCGTATTCCGGGTGGCAGCCGAAGAGCTGGACGACGAGTGCCCTCCGGTCCGTGCTTCCAGAGGGCGAGTAGCTCGCCAGACGGGGGAAGCTCACGACGGTCGTGCGAGTGGAGGAGAGTCGGTCCTGGGGAATGAGCAGGGCGGTTCGCGGCGCCCTGCCGTCGAGCTCCAGGAGCGGCCTGCCGCCAAGGGCCACGGGGAGACGGGACGGCCCGCGGGCGGGAGCCACCTCGAGGGCGAGCACAGTTCCCGAGGGCACCGGGGGTACCAGGAGCTGCGCTCCGGGGCCTCCCCAGCGGAACTTGCCCTGGCCTCTGTCGTCTTCGGTCAGATGCCAGCCGTCCAGCGGGAGAAGAGGGTTTTCCGCCACCCAGACCCGCAGGAAGCGCCGTTGGGTGAGAGGGACGAGGTCGGGCGGGACCTCGTCGAAGACGCGGCTCGGGCCAACGAGCGGGCCGAAGTAGTGGAACGGGTAGTCGGTGACCAGGATGAACGGACCTTCCGGGTAGCTCTCGGCATCGGGGCTCGCAAACGCGAGGTGGGTCCGAAACGACCACTCGTGACCATGCCGGCGGTCCACCTCCCGAAGGTAGGCCAGAAATGGGTGGAGCCCCGGCTCGACAACCAGGTCGAGCCGGCGGCTGTCGGCCTGGGCGACGGCAAAGCGCAGGGCTTCCCAGCCGGGCATGAGCAGCCGGTGCTGCTCGTCCACCACCGGGAAAGCCTCGGAGGCCAGGAAGGCGCCGAGACCAAGCAGCGACGCGGTGGCGATGGCGGGGG
>DAONEV010000344.1:0-4642 GCA_035403265.1 Thermoanaerobaculaceae bacterium
GGGAAGACCTCGGCCATGGCCTTGGCGGCGCCGGTGGAGGTGGGGATCATCGACACGGCGGCAGCCCGGGCCCGGCGCAGGTCCTTGTGCGGGAGATCGAGGATCTTCTGGTCGTTGGTGTAGGAGTGGATCGTCGTGAGGAAGCCGTTGACGAGACCGAACTGCTCCTTGAGGACCTTGACGACCGGGGCGAGGCAGTTGGTCGTGCAGGAGCCGTTGGAGACGATGATGTGCCTGGCCGGGTCCAGCAGCGTGTGGTTGACGCCGAAGACCACCGTCAGGTCCACCCCCTTGGCCGGCGCCGAGATCACCACCCAGCGCGCTCCGGCGTCGATGTGCGCCCTGGCCTGCTCGCCCTTGGTGTAGCGGCCGGTCGACTCGATGACGAGGTCGATTCCCAGCTCCTTCCAGGGCAGCTTGACCGGGTCGGGGATGGCGGTCACCTTGACGAGCTTGCCTTCCACCTCGATGCCGTCGCCGGCCGCAACCACCTTGCTGCCCCAGCGCCCGTGCACCGAGTCGTATTTGAGGAGATGGGCCAGGGTCGGGGCGTCGGTGATGTCGTTGATGGCCACCAGCTCGAAGTTGGGATCGCCGAACATCTGGCGGAAGACGAGGCGGCCGATACGTCCAAACCCATTGATGGCAACGCGCAAAGCCATGGTGAAACCCCCTTTCGGTTCGCAAAGTATAGCGCCCCACCCGGGACGCTGCCAGGTACAACCTGGCTTTCCCGGGCGAGCTTCCCGGGATCGGCTACCATGGCCGGCATGGAGCAGGTCGCGACCCGCGTGGCACCGCTGCACTGGGACGGGGTGTTGTCACTGCTCGACCAGCGCCGCCTGCCCTGGGCCGAACGCTGGATCGCCGTCCGTGACGCCGCCCACGCGGCCCGCCTCATCCAGGCCCTGGCCGTGCGGGGAGCGCCGGCAATCGGCATCGCCGCGGCCTACGCCCTCGCCCAACAAGCCCGTCGGACCGGTGATCCTCGGTCCCTCGGCCGCGCCGCCCGCCGGCTCGCAGCGGCCAGGCCTACCGCCGTCAACCTCGCGTGGGCCGTGCAGCGCATCATGGACGCCGTCGACGCGGCGGCGCCGGCGCAACGGGCGGCCGAGGCCGAACAGGCCGCCCGCGCGCTCCACGCCGAGGACGCGGCTGCCTGCCTGCGCATCGGCGCTCTCGGAGCGGGGCTCTTCCCGGGCCGGGGCGTGAGGCTGCTCACCCACTGCAACACCGGCGCCCTGGCGACCGGAGGCATCGGCACCGCGCTCGGCATCGTCCGCACCCTCCACGCCCAGGGCCGCCTCCAGCGCGTCTTCGCCTGCGAGGCGCGGCCGGTGCTTCAGGGCGCCCGGCTGACGGTCTGGGAGTGCCTCCAGGATGGCATTCCGGTCACCTTGCTCCCCGATCACGCGGCGGCCTCCTTGCTCGCCTCCGGGCAGATCGACGGGGTGGTGCTGGGGGCCGACCGCATCGCGGCCGACGGCGCGGTTGCCAACAAGCTGGGGACCTACCCCCTGGCGGTGCTGGCGGCGCGTCACGGCGTGCCGTTCGTGTCGGCGGCGCCACTCTCCACCTTCGATCTCGCCTGCCCGTCGGGGGACGCCATTCCCATCGAGCAACGGGACGGCGAGGAGGTACGCCGGCTGGGCCGCCATCGGCTCGTCGACGCCGCGGTGTCGGTGTTCAACCCGTCGTTTGACGTCACGCCGGCCGAGCTGGTGACCGCCCTCGTCTGTGAGCGGGGCGTGGTGCGGCCGGTGGGTGTCGCCACGGTTCGGGAGATGGCCGGATGAGGACGCTGGGTATCGAGACCTCCTGTGACGAGACTGCCGTCGCCGTGCTGGAGCGCGATGGCACCGTGACCTTCTCCCTGATCTCGTCCCAGGTGGCGGCCCACGCGCCGTACCTTGGAGTCGTCCCAGAACTCGCGGCCCGCCACCATCTCGAGGCGCTGCCGCGCCTGCTCGCCGAGACGGACCGCCACGCCGACCTCGGCCGTGTCGAGTTGGTCGCCGTGACACGGGGTCCGGGTCTGATCGGCTCGTTGCTGGTCGGCACTTGTTTCTCGGCCGCCTACGCCTGGGGCCGCCAGCTACCGATCATCGGGGTCGACCACCTCGAGGCGCACCTGGTGTCGCCGTTCCTGAACCTCGACGGCGGGCCGGCGCGAATGGTCCCGGAACCGACCATCTCGCTCGTGGTGTCGGGCGGGCACTCCTCCTACTTCCTGCTCGAGGGCCAGCGGGTGACGCCGCTCAACCGCACCCGCGACGACGCGGCCGGGGAAGTCTTCGACAAGGTGGCGGCGGCCCTGGGTCTCGGCTACCCCGGCGGGCCGGTGGTGGACCGTCTGGCGGACCTCGGCGACGCCCGGGCGTTTGGCTTCTCACCGCCCCGCATCAAGGACCCCTCGGGGGCCCTCGACTTCTCGTTTTCCGGCCTCAAGACCATGACCATCCGGAGCGCCCAGGAACGGCTCTCGCTCCCCCTGGCCGACCCGGCGCACCCGCCCCAAATGGTGCTGGACCTGCTGGCCTCGTTTCGCCGCACGGTCGTCGACTGGCTGCTGGCGCCCCTCGACGAGCTGGTAGCCCGCCACCAGCCCAGGGTCGTGGCCGCCTCCGGCGGCGTCGCCGCCAACCGCGAGCTGCGCGAGCGGCTGACCGGCTGGGGCGCCCGCCAAGGCGTCGAGGTGCTGCTGCCGCCGCTGTCCCTGACCACCGACAACGCCGCGATGATCGCCCGCGCCGGGCAGCTTCGCGCCGCCACCGGGCAGATCGACGACCCGCTCTCCCTGCGCGCCTATCCCCGCGCCGCGTGGAAGCGCTCGGCCTCAATGGTGTAGGCTGAACGGCTCCCGCCAGGTGGGGGAAGGGAGCAGGCGTGGACCAGCAGCACATCCGCAACTTCTGCATCGTCGCGCACATCGACCACGGCAAGTCGACGCTGGCGGACCGCTTGCTCGAGCTTACCGGGGCGCTGTCGGCGCGAGAGATGCAGGCCCAGGTCCTGGACTCCATGGACCTCGAGCGGGAGCGCGGCATCACCATCAAGGCCCACACCGTGACCCTGCGCCACCGGGCCGCCAACGGCGAAGAGTACCTCCTCAACCTCATTGACACGCCGGGTCACGTCGACTTCTCCTACGAGGTCTCCCGCTCGCTGGCGGCCTGTGAGGGAGCGCTGCTGGTGGTGGACGCCTCCCAGGGCGTCGAGGCCCAGACGCTTGCCAACGCCTATCTCGCCTCCGACCAGGGGCTCGAGCTCGTGCCGGTGCTCAACAAGGTGGACCTGCCGGCGGCCGAGCCGGAGCGCGTGCGGGAGCAGATCGAGCAGGTCGTCGGCCTCGATGCCTCCGACAGCCTCACCATCTCGGCCAAGAGCGGACTCGGGGTGCCGGAGGTGCTCGAGGCTCTGGTGGAGCGCATCCCGCCCCCGGCCGGCGACCCCGACGCGCCGCTGCGGGCGCTCGTCTTCGACGCCTCCTACGACCCGTACCGGGGCGTGCGGTGCCTGGTGCGGGTGGTGGACGGCGAGCTGCGGGTTGGGCAAGCCATCCGTTTCATGGGCGTGGGGCACGAGGACGAGGTCGCAGAGCTGGGGATCCTGACGCCCCGCGCCGTGCCGGTCGAGTGCCTGGGGACGGGCGAGGTGGGGTATGTCTTCGCCGGGCTCAAGGAGCTGCGCCGCGTGCGGGTCGGCGACACCATCACCGACTTCCGCCGGCCGGCCTCCGACGCTCTGCCCGGCTTCCGGGACGCCAAGCCGATGGTCTTCGCAGGCCTCTACCCGGTGGAGTCCTCGGCGTTCGGCGAGCTCCGCGACGCTCTCGAGAAGCTCTCTCTCAACGACTCGGCGTTCACCTTCCAGGCCGACACCTCCCAGGCCCTGGGGTTCGGGTTCCGCTGCGGCTTCCTCGGGTTGCTGCACATGGAGATCGTGCAGGAGCGCCTTGAACGGGAGTTCGGCCTCGACCTCATCACCACCGCTCCGGGCGTCGCCTACCGGGTGCTGACCAGCGCCGGCGCGGTGGTTGAGGTCTCCAACCCAGCGCAGTTGCCCGATCCGGGCATCATCGAGGCGATCGAGGAACCGGTCATCCTGGCGACGATCCTGACCCCGGACAGCCACCTCGGGAACATCCTCAAGCTGGTGCAGGAGCGACGGGGAGAGCAGGTCCGGATGGAGTACCTCTCCAACACCCGCGTCCTGCTTGCGTACCGCCTGCCCCTGGCCGAGGTGGTACTGGACTTCTACGACAAGCTGAAGTCGGTGTCGCGCGGCTACGCCTCGCTCGACTACCACCTCGACGGCTACCAGGAGGGCGATCTCGTCAAGCTGGACCTACTGGTGAACGGCGAGCCGGTGGACGCCCTCGCTCTCATCCTCCACCGCTCCACGGCGTTCCTGCGCTCCAGGGCGTTGGCCAGCAAGCTGAAGGAGATGATCCCCCGCCAGCTCTTCGAGGTGGTGGTGCAGGCAGCCATCCACAGCCGGGTGATCGCCCGCGAGGTCGTCAGGCCCTTGCGGAAGAACGTCATCGCCAAGTGCTACGGCGGCGACATCACGCGCAAGCGCAAGCTCCTCGAAAAGCAGAAGGAAGGCAAGAAACGCATGAAGCAGATCGGCACCGTGGAGG
>DAONEV010000345.1:0-4603 GCA_035403265.1 Thermoanaerobaculaceae bacterium
GGCTCTGGACCTTGTCACGCGGGAACCCCTTGGCGACGCCTCCTGATACGAAGTGCTCACCTTGCTCGTCGATGAGCTCCTTGTTCTTCTTCCCCATCGCCTTGCGCAGGGTGTCGGCTCGCGCCATGGAGAAGCCTGCGATCTTCTGGGCGATGCGCATGACCTGTTCCTGGTAAACGATGACCCCGTACGTCTCCTCAAGGATCTCGGCCAGCTCCGGGAACAGGTAGACGATCTTCTGGCGGCCATGCTTGCGATCGACGAACTCCCCAGTCCACTGCATCGGCCCCGGCCGGTAGAGGGCGTTCAAGGCTGCCAGCTCCCCGAATCTGGCCGGCTGCACCAGGCGAAGCAGGTCGCGCATACCCGACGATTCGAACTGGAATATGCCGTCTGTGTCGCCGGCGCGGAAGAGGGCGTAGACGGCCGGGTCGTCGAGGCTCATCCGCTCGAACTGCGGGGGCTCGACCCCTGCGGCCCGCAGGCTCTGCAGGGTATCGTCGATGACGGTCAGGGTCTTGAGCCCGAGGAAGTCCATCTTGAGGAGACCGAGCTTCTCGATCACGTCCTTGTCGAACTGGGTCACCACCTCGTCCCGGGAGGTGCGGTAGAGAGGCACGATCTCGCGGACGGGTTGGGGGGCGATGACAACTCCGGCCGCGTGCACGCCGCAGTGCCGGGACAGGCCCTCGAGCTTCTTGCCGATGTCGACGAGGCGAGCCACATCCGGCTCGGCCTGGATCGCCTCGGCAAGGCGAGGCGACTCCTTGACGGCGTTCTCCAGCGTGATGCCGAGCGTCTCGGGCACCAGCTTCGCGATGCGGTCGGTCTCTCCGAACGACATGCCCATGACGCGCCCCACATCACGAATGCAGGAGCGCGCCTGAAGCACGTTGAAGGTCGCGATCTGGGAGACGTTCTCGCCGCCATAGAGCTGCTTGACGTGGGCGATGACCTCGTCCCGGCGGCGCTGGCAGAAGTCGATGTCGATATCGGGCATCGACATGCGGTCGGGGTTCAGGAACCGCTCGAAAAGCAGGTCGTACTCGAGGGGGTCGATATCCGTGATCCGAAGCGAGTAGGCCACGACGGAGCCGGCGGCGCTGCCCCGCCCGGGCCCGACGGGGATTCCCGACTCCCGGGCGTACCGGATGAACTCCCACACGACGAGAAAGTACCCCTGGAATCCCATGGCACCGATGACGGACAGCTCGAACTCGAGGCGCTTCCAGTAGTCCTCCGGGGCGTGGCGGCGGAGGCGCCCGTCAGCAAGGCGGGCCTCGAGTCCCTGCTGGGCCAACTCCTCCAGGTAGGTCTCGGGAGGACAGTTGTCGGGGGTCGGGTACCGGGGCAGGTGGTACTCCCCGGACGCGAAGCTCACATGGCAGCGGCGCGCGATCTCCGCGGTCCGTGCGAGTGCCCCGGGCCAGTCGCCGAACAGTCCGGCCATCTCCACCGGCGACTTCACATAGAACTCGTCGTTATAGGCGTAATCGTGGACAAGCTCGGCAAGGCTCTTGTTCTGGCCTATGCCGATGAGCACCCGGTGCGCCTCCACGTCCTCGCGGCGGTGGAAGTGACAGTCATTCGTGGCGACGACTGGGATACCGGTGCTTTCGGATAGCCGGCGTACCCCGTCCCTCACCGCCCGCTCATCTGACAGTCCGTGATCCTGCACTTCCAGGAAGAAGCTGTCCTGGCCAAGGATCTCCCGCAGCTCCTCGGCGCTGTGTCTGGCGGCGTTGAGATCCCCGGCCAGCAGCTTGGATGCCACATCGCCCGATGGACAGGCCGACAGGCCGATGATCCCTTCGGCGTGCCGGCCGAGGAGCTCGCGGTCGATTCTCGGCCGATGGTAGAACCCCTCGAGGTAGCCAGTTGTGACGAGCTCCATGAGGTTCTGCCAGCCGCGCTGGTTCTCGGCCAGCAAGACAAGATGGCTGTATGGTTTACGTCCGTGCGGCGACGGCGTCTTGACGGTCCTGGAGGCGGGAGCGACGTAGACTTCACAGCCCAGGACCGCACGCACCCCGGCGGCACGGGCGGCAGCGTAGAACTCATATGCACCAAAGAGGTTGCCGTGGTCGGTCAGCGCCACCTCGGACATCCCGAGGCTGGCGACCTGCCGCATCAGCTCGTCCGGTCGGATGGCGGAATCGAGGAGGGAGTAGTGGCTGTGCAGGTGGAGGTGGGCGAACGGCTCCGACATGCGGGTATTCTAGCTCCCCCACCCACCAGCCTGATCAGCGGATGACGGAATCAACAAGTCAGCCGGCAGGGCGGTCAGTTCGCCACGACCTCGTCGGTCGCACCGTTTGGCTGAGAGCCCGGTTCGCTGATGAGCTGAACCGCTGCTTCGCCGCCCACTCAGCGGCGAAGGCGCTCGAGGCGGGCGAGCCACGAGGTGACAGGCGAGCCGTCAACGATGACCACACCGCTGGTCCGCATCTCGTCGGCCCCGCAGGCGACGTAGGTCTCCACTCCGAGAATCCGCTTGTCCGGAGAGCCATAGCGGAAAACGAGGGTCTGCGCATCGTAGTGGCCGTCTCCCACGAGGACGGTTCCCAGGGGCAACGAGTCCATGCGGAAGCGGATCGAACGGGCGGACGCGACATCGACGTGGAAGGTGCTGCGCACTGGACGGGAAGCGGGGTCATCGGCATCCCGGATCTCGCCCTCGATGTGCAGGGTCTCGGGGAATTGCTCGGAGGAATGGACCTCCGTCACACCCTTGACGCGGTTGGCAGGGCGGCCGGCCGGGAAGTAGTCCCCGTCCACCAGCCACGCCCCTGGAACCAGCAGTGGATGCATCTCCCCTCCCGTCGCTATTCTACTGCGCCACCGGTATCATGACACACCCCCGGTCGCCCGCCGAGGCAGCGTATGGCCGGAGATCGGAGCTGGCCCGACATGCGACGCTTCCCCTCCTATCCAGGTTGCCCGGTCTGTGGGACCCCGGAGGCTAACCCGCACACCCTGGGAGTCCGCTGGGAATGGGAGAGCTCGATCCGGACCGTGGTCGGTCGCTTTCGCCCCGGAATCCACCATCTGGGCTACGAGAACCGCCTGCACGGCGGATTGCTTTCCGCCCTCCTCGACGAGGCGATGGCCTGGGCCTGTGCCGTCCGCATGGGCTCCTACTGCGTGACCGGCGACCTCCAGGTCCGGTTCAAGAATGCAGCGCCAGTCGGAGAAATCCTCGTGGTCACCGGCCGGGCCGATGGAGACGGGTGGGGACCCTACGTGCGAGCCACGGGCGAGGCCCGCGGCGCCGATGGGACTCTCCTGGCCTCCGCCGCCGCCACGTTCGCAGCGCTGCCGCGGCCCGAGTCCGAGCGGCTTCGTGAGGCGTTGGCCTTCGAGCCAGGTGACATGGACGTGCTGGCGGGCGACGGGCCGGATGCCGACCCACGCTAGTCCCACCTCGGCGCCTGGAGCTTGCCGGTTGTGACCGGGACCTTACTGGCTGCTGACCTCTCTGCCTGGCTGCCGGGGCGGACGCAACCGGTTCTTCGGGACCTCGACCTCGAGCTGCGACCAGGTGAGGTCGTGGGCGTGCTCGGCCGGTCGGGAGCGGGCAAGAGCGCCCTTCTCCACGTCATTGCCGGGTTGATCCCGTGGGCACGGGGCGGGCGCGTCAGCGGCAGGCTCACTCTCGGAGGTGAAGGGCTGCACGACCTCGACCCGATGCAGCGGTCCAGTCTCCTGGCCACGTGTCTCGACCGCCCGGAGAGCCAGCTCTTCCTGCCAACCGTGGCGGCCGAGCTGGAGGCTGCCTTCGACCAGCACGGTACACCCGCCGGCATGGTGGGGACCCTGATGGCTATCCTCGGTCTGGTTTCCTTTCGGGAGCGCCCGATCGTCGAGCTGTCATCGGGTGAACGCCAGCGCGTCGTCCTCGCCGCAACACTGGCCGCAGCCGGGCGACCGGTGCTTCTCGACGAGCCCACCACTCATCTCGACGAGGTCGGAGTGGCAGGCCTTCGCCGGGCTCTCGACACCGTCAGGGCCGCGGGGAGCGGAGTCCTTCTCTCCGAGCATGCCGGCTGGCGTCTCGCGGGGTCCGTGGACCGTTGGCTGGAGCTGCGCCAGGGTCGGCTCTCCGAGGCCGCGGCTCCACGACCCCCGGCACTCCCCGGGCCTCCCGACGTCGCGGCAGGGCTGCCGCTCGTGGACCTTCGGGACATCCACCTGGCTCGGAGCGGGCATGTGCTGATCTCAGGCGGGTCGTTGACTCTTCGGCCGGGCGAGATCCTACTTCTGGGCGGTCCCAACGGGTCCGGCAAGTCGTCTCTGGCTCGCGCCCTGGCCGGCCACGCCCTCTCGGCAGGCGTGACCTTCGAGCCCGGGCCGGGCTCGCGATGGCATGCGCGTGACGTCGCAGTCCTGCTCCCCCACTCCGACCTGCAGCTCTTCGCGTCGACGGCCATTTCCGAGGTTCGAATGGCCGGCCTGGACCCACTGGCGGCCAGCGAGGTGCTCGCTCGTACCGGGCTCGCTCACCTGGCGGCACGCGCACCGTGGACACTTTCCCGCGGCGAGCGGCAACGACTCCTTCTCGCCGCTCTGGGTGCCGGGACCGCGCCGGTACTCGTCCTGGACG
>DAONEV010000346.1:0-4595 GCA_035403265.1 Thermoanaerobaculaceae bacterium
CTACGTCCGCGCCCTCCTCCACGGCCTCTTCGAGGAGCCGCCGAAGGACCCGGAGCTGCGCGCGCGGCTCGAGCTGGAGTGGGAAGCCGATCCGGCTGCCGTCCGGGCCAGGCTCGATATCCTGGACCCAGGGTCGGCTGTGCGCATCCCTCTCCGCGATCGCCAGCGCACCCTCAGGGCGATCGAGGTGAGTATGGTGGCGGGGCGGCCGATGTCCGACCTGTGGCGCGCGCAGCCAGCCCGAAAGCCCGCCTTTGACCACGTGATGCTCGGGCTCCGCCCACTTCGGAGCGAGCTCCATGCTAGGATTGAGACGCGGGTAGGCGGCATGCTGTCGGCGGGCCTGTTGGATGAGGTCAGATCACTTCTGCAGGGGGGGGTGCCGCGGAGTGCTCAGGCGTTGAGGGCGATTGGGTATCGGGAATGTGCTTGGGTGCTGGACGGTGAGTGGAGCATGGCCAGAGCCCGTGACGAGATGGTAGTTGCCACGCGCCGGCTGGCGAAGCGCCAACTGACGTGGCTGCGCAGCGAGCCGGCGGTGGAGTGGCTCGCCGAGTTCGGCGAGACCGTGGTGGACGAGGTTGTGGCACGGCTGGAGGCGCGACGTGGACCAGACGCAAGAGCGCGGCAAGGGACCGGTTAATGTCCAGGACAGCTTCTTCTACGCGCTGCGGCGAGAGGGGAAGCCGATCCATGTCTATCTCCTGACCGGAAAGCGCGTCACCGGCGTGCTGCGCCGGTTCGACCGCTACGCGCTCGTGGTGGAGAGCCACGGCCTGGAGAACCTGATCTACAAGCACTCGGTCGCAACGGTCTGCCTGGCGCGCCAGGGCGAGGGTGAGCACCTTGCGCAGCCCGGCGAGTAGGCTCCTCCTCGGGGGCTTGCTCCTGGTCGTGGTCGCGTGTCGAACGGCCGCGCCCCCGACGCGGATCCGCCGCGTCCCGGATCCCGTCACCCCCTCGGGCCCCGGCGCGGCCCTCACCCCCGCTCAGCAAGATGCTCTCCGCCGCGCAGTTGCGATCGCGGAGTCGGGCGAGTTCCTGCGCGCCGACAAGGAGCTCAGAACGCTTCCCTCCGATCACCCGGCCGTCAAGCTGGCGGCGCTCGAGATTGTCTTCCTCCAGAGCGGCACGGCGATGGCCGGGGCGAAGG
This sequence comes from Thermoanaerobaculaceae bacterium, assembly GCA_035403265.1. GTDB lineage: Bacteria > Acidobacteriota > Thermoanaerobaculia > Thermoanaerobaculales > Thermoanaerobaculaceae > JAAYVZ01. Next base: position 1,154 of record DAONEV010000346.1, read on the forward strand.
ACCTGGTCACTCAGTATCCCACCTACGCTCCGGCATGGGGTCTGCTGGCTCTTGCGTCGCAGCGCGAGGGCGAGTTCACGCAGGCCATCGGCGCGGCACGGAAGGCCGCGGAGCTCGGCTTGCCTGGCGACTGGTCCGAGAACGCCACGCGATGGGAGGGCTCGCTGGTCGACAGGCTCCTGGCGGAGGGCCATGCGCAACTGCAGAAAGGCGACGCGGCGGGGGCGCTGAGAACCTCGGGGGAGGTGCTCGCGTTGTTGCCCACCGCGACCGGGGCCAGGATCCTCGCCACCCGTGCCCACCTTGCGATGGGGGAGGCAAAGGCGGCAGCCATGCTGGTGCCTGCCCTCCCGGACACCGAGGAGGGCATCGAGCTCAAGGGCCAGGTCGCCGAGAGGCTCGGGCAGTGGGATCTGGCCGTGGATCTCTACGGTCGCCTGCCGAGCTCCAATCCTCGCCGGTGCGAGCTATTGAGAGTCGCCCGCGAGCAGTGGCGGCTCGTCAACGCACCGCCCTTCCTGACCCGGGCAATCGGCGCCAAGTCTTTGACACGGAAGGGTCTGGCGGTCATTCTCGTATGGAAGGCTGCCGCCCTCGCCGGCCTGGCGACCGGGCCCGCCCCGGTCTTCGAGGACATCGTCAACCTCAACGAGCGCCGAGACATCATCACCGTGGTCCGGAGCGGGGTCATGAACGGCGACCCCGTCACCCGACGCTTCGGCGCCGATCAGGTGGTCACCCCGCGCGAGCTGCAGGCGGTGCTGGGCCGCGTCGCCACGGCGTTGGGTCGGCGGCCGCTCGCCTGGTGCCTGGGAGACGATACCGCCATATGCGTCGAGGTCCCGGCCACGGCCGACGGTGCAACGGCGGCGGCCCTCATGGACGAGTTGATGGGCGGCGAGGAGGTCCCATGTCGCCAACGGTAATCGAGTTGCTGGCCGCCAACCCGCTCTTCGCCGAGCTGGCGCCTTCCGAGATCGAGGTCCTGGGTGCTGCCGCCGAGCGCCACGAGTACAGTCGGGACGAGACGGTGTTTGCCATGCAGCAGCCTGCCGACGGCCTGTACGTGCTGGTGAGCGGCCGCGTCAAGGTGAGCGTCTCGTCCTCGGGCGGCAGGGAGATCATTCTCGCGACCCTGGGCCCGGGCCAGTTCTTCGGCGAGATGGCCTTGCTCGACAACGAGCCGCGCTCGGCCAGTGTGGTGACCCAGCTTCCGACCACGGTCTACCGGATCCGGCGCGCCGAGTTTGAGCGCCTGGTCGAGGCCTACCCATCGATCGCCCGCAAGCTCCTGCGGGAGCTGTCCATGCGGCTGCGACGCGCGAACGCCCAGATGGAGTCGCTGGTCACGCTTGACGTGGTTGGACGCCTGGCCCGCTACTTCATCAACCTAGCGCGACAGCACGGGCAGTTGCTCGGCAACGGCTGGGTGGCCGTTCGACGCCCTACCCACCAGGACATCGCGGCCTCGGTGGGAACGTCGCGGGAGACGGTGACGCGGCTCATCACCGACCTCGAGACGCGGGGCCTCGTGGTCAACGAGGGCAAGATGAGCTACCTGCGGGAGGAAGTCCTGGCCGAGGAGGGAAGCTGAGGTGACGGGTCCGGACCCCTTGGGTGGCACCAACCCCGGGATGCAGCCGGGCGACCTGAGCCAGGCGCGGCGTCGCTCGCCGGTGGCGCAGCGGGCCGCCAAGGAGGTGCGCGACGCCCTCCGGCCTTTCACCATTCCCAACGGTATCACCCTCGTCCGCCTCGCCCTGGTGCCGTTCTTCATCCTCGCCGTCCTGGAGGGCAAGTTCCCGCTCGCGCTGGGCTTGTTCCTCGCGGCCGGGCTCTCCGACGGCCTGGATGGGTGGCTCGCCCGATCGCTGGGCATGCGGTCGCTGCTTGGCTCGTACCTCGACCCGATTGCCGACAAGGCCTTGCTGGTGGCGGCGTTCGTCGCGTTGACCTGGCCGCAGCCCGGGTTGGTCTGCATTCCCTTGTGGCTGACGGTGCTGGCGTTGTCGCGGGATTTCCTGATCGTCCTCACGGCGCTGGTCCTTTACCTGGGCGCCGACGTGCGGACCTTCCCGCCGTCGATCTGGGCCAAGTCGCCCACCGTGATTCACATCGTCACGATCGCCCTGGTCCTGGTGGCCAACATCTGGCCAGTGCGCGAGCTCATTCTGCTGGTGTGCTTCTACCTGGCGCTGGGGCTGACGCTGTTGTCGGGCGTCGACTACATTCGGCGCGCCAGCCTGCTCATGGAGAAGCACGGCGAGTCCACCCCGCATCAGGGAAGCTGACAAATCAGCGAATCGGCGAATCAGCAGGTCAGCAACGGCTGGGATTGGCTGAGGAGCTGATGCGCCGACAAGTTGATTTCCAGGGTGGGGGAGTTGGGAGTCCTCAGCGGATCATCTCCTCCACGACAGCGGCGGCGCGCATGTCGAGGCGGAAGAGGCGGGCCTTGAGCTTCTCGATCTCGGCACGGAGGACCTCCCGGTTCTCGGTCTTGCGATCCTTGGCCAGGCGGGCGTAGCAGAGGGCGGTCACCTGGTACACCTGGATGGCTGTCTCCGGCTCCCAGCGCTCGAAGGTGAAGGTCTCCATGTCCCGCCCCAGCTCTTCCACGAGGGTGCGGGCCCAGCCCTCCTGGTCGGCCTGGAGGCACACCTGCGCCGCGTCGAGCCTGGTATGGAAGCGGGCACGGGCGGTGGCGGCGCGCTCGATTCCGCGCTGGAGGATCTCGAGCGCCTGGGAAAGCCGCTTCTTGCCGAACAGCTCTCGGGCCTGGGCAATCTCGGCCGCCTCCAGTGTCGATCCCTGGGCGCCGGCCACGGCGGGCCCGCCGATGGCGAGGGTCGGACGCGCCGCGGCGCAGGCATCTTCGAGCCACTTTCGCGTTCTCTCCGCCGCGAACGGCGTGCCGTCGGAGAAGGTCAGCTCGGGCAGGTTCGGCATGCGCTGGAGAAGCTCGCGGCAGGCCGACTGGATCGCCTCGGCGGCGGCCCTTCCCCGGGTTGGCTCGATGGCCTCGACGGCGGTCGCGCTGTACATCTGGAGGTCCAGCCAGAAGGTGCCGGCGGGCTCGCCGAAGGTTCCCTCGCTGGTCTGCAGGAGGTCCAGCCAACGGGAGGATGAGAAGGTGCCATCAAGGGCAGTGCGCACTTGCGGTCGGGGAGGGGAGATGCGTGTGCGGCCGGTTGCCGGGTCGGCGGGTGGCGGGCCGGAAAGGTCGTCCCAGCGTAGAGCTCGAACGATCTTGAAATGCGCGGGGTTGGCCGGCTCCGCCTGGCGCCAGGCGGCCAGGAGCGGGGCGAACGCGGTCTTGATGTCGCCGAGACTTGCGCCTGCGGCAGGAGCGGCCGGCGGCGGAGGCACCGGTGAGGAAGGGACAGGAGTGGCGGCGGGGGCGACGGCAACCGGCTCGGGGGTCGGAACAGCCTGAGCGCCG
>DAONEV010000347.1:0-4564 GCA_035403265.1 Thermoanaerobaculaceae bacterium
CCGCAGCCCGGGGACGGTGCGTCGTGCCGCCTGCACGAGCTCGGCGCCGGACATCTCGGGCATCGTGACGTCCGTGACGAGGAGGTCGAACGGCTCGCCGGCCTGGATGATGGCCAGCGCCTCGCGTCCGTTCCCCGCCTCGACAACCCGATAGCCGAGGAACACCAGGGCCTCGCAAAGCGTCTGGCGAACCTGGGGCTCGTCTTCGGCCAGCAGGATGACCTCCCCCGAGCCTGCTGGCAGCGCGCGGTCCACCTCGAGCGGCGGCTGGGGTGCGCCGACGAAGGCCGGCAGGTGGATGTGAACCGCGGTCCCGGCCCCAGGCGTGCTCTCGATGGACGTGAAGCCCCCGTGCTGCTGGACGAGCCCGTATACCTGGGAAAGCCCCAGGCCGGTCCCCTGGCCGGGAGGCTTGGTCGTGAAGAACGGCTCGAACACGTACGGAAGGTCGGCAGGTGCGATGCCGGTGCCGGTGTCAGCGACCGTGATCCGGAAGCAGCCGGGCCCGTCGAGGGCGCTGGGGAGTGGTGAAGCCGGATTGTTCGGGACCGAGCGGCCGACGGTGATCGTCAACGACCCGCCCTCGGGCATGGCGTCCCGGGCGTTGACAGCCAGGTTCATGAGGATTTGCTGCAACTGGGTGGGATCGGCGTTGACCGCATCGTCGTCGGCGAGGTCAATCTGGGTCCGCACCCGAATGCTCTCGGGAAGGGTCTGATCGAGGATCCTTGCCGTGTCGTGGACGAACCGCACGAGAGAAAGGGGCCGGCGCTCGGCCGCGGACTGGCGGGAGAAGTCGAGCATCTGGCGCACGAGGCTCGCGCCGCGCCTGCCCTGGTCGAGGATGACGCCGAGGGCCTTGGCGACCCGCATGTCGAGCCCGGGCTGCCGCAGCAGCATCTCGGGATAGGTGACGATGGTGGTCAGGATGTTGTTGAGGTCGTGGGCCAACCCCCCGGCCAACTGACCGAAGACCGCGAGCCTGTTCTCCTGCTCGAGCCGGCTGGCGATCTGCTTCTCCACGGTGATGTCGCGGATGAGCAGCACCCACCCGCTCGAGGCGCCGACCCCGACGACCGCCCGGGCGCGCGCCTGGAAGACCCGCAGCTCGGGGCCGGTGAGGACAATCTCATGGGGTGAGCCTTCCGCGTCGGGGACCAGCAGCTCCCTCAGCTCCGAGCAGGCGATGGAGGCGCTGGTCTGCAGGAGGCCGGTGTCCAGGGCGGCGAGGTGCTGCCTCCCCAGTGCGTTGACGAGAATGACGCGGCGGTCGCCGTCGACGAGTGCGATGCCGTCAGGCAACTGCTCGACCAGGGCGGCCAGCCGCCGCTTCTCCCCTTCAAGCCGGGCCTGCAGTTGACCGTCGTGCAGCGCCACCGCCAACTGGTCAGCGACCTCCTGGGCAATCTCCCGGTGCTCGGCCGTGAACGCGTCGGTCTGCCTGCTGGCCAGGCTGAGGACACCGATGAGGTGGCCTTCGGCGTACAGCGGCGCGGCCACGGCCGAACGCGCGCAGTGGCTGAAACCGGTCAGGTGGAGAGGTACTCCGCCTCCGGCCAGGGGGAGCTCGCGGTGGTAGTGCGTCTGGCCCGGACTGAAGGTGCCCCGTGGGTCCTGGCCGAGCAGCGGCCTCCGTGCGGTGGCGGGATGGCGGACGGCATCTTCCGGGTCCACGGCCAGGTGCTCGGCCTCGCCGGCCACTTCGTCGAAGACGACCACGCTCGCCCATTCGCACCCCACCAGGCGGCGGACCGGCGGCAACGCGGCGGCGGCAATCTCCCGGGGCGAGCGGGCCGCAAGGACCGCCACGTCCATGGCGTGAAGGGCTTCCAGCCTCGCGGTGTAGCGCGCCAGAGCCTGCTCCGCAAGCGCGTGTTCCGTGACGTCCCGCACGGTGGTGACGATCCTGACCACCTGGTTGCCCTGAAAGACCGGGATCTTGCGGGTCTCGGTCCAGAACTGCCGCTCGCCGATTGAGACCTTGTCCTCGGTGGTGAGCGTCGTTCCGGTGGCGAAGACCTGCGCGTACTCCTCGCGCACGCAAGGCGGAAGAAACGGATAGATCTCGAACACGGTCTTGCCGATGCAGTCTCCGCCGATGCCGAGCTCGCGGCTCCACTCCCGAAAGGCCGCGTTCATGAGGACGATGCGCAGCTCGGAGTCGACGACGTGGAGAGGTTCGCGCATCGACTCCAGAGTCGTGCGGTGCTGCTCCTCGGACTCCCGCAGCAGCGCCACCGATCTCTTCTGCAACGAGATGTCACGGACGATGGCCAGGAACTGCCCTTCGCCGACCGGCACCATCCGCGCCTCGAAGTGGCGCAACACGCCGCGGAGGTCGAGTGAGTACTCGAAGATCCGGGTCTCACCGGTTCGAAAGGCCTCGGCCAGGTTCTCGATGACCGCGTCGGCGACGCGTGGAGGCAGCACCCGGTCGATGCGATTGCCCAGGAACGCCTCTGGTGGCACGAGAAGGTCGTCGTCGCGGGCCGCCTTGTAGTCGACGATCACGGCCTCGGCCGTGATGCGGAACATCATGTCTGGAAGGGCGGCGAGGAGGGCGCGCTGCTCGGCCTCGCTGTGCCGGAGGGCCGCTTCCGCCTGCTTGCGCTGGGAGATGTCCTGGATGCTGCCTTCGTAGCAGATGATGCGACCATCGTCGTCGCATACCGCCCGGGCGGTGTCCTCGACCCAGACCTCTTGCCCGTCGGAGCGCTTCAGGCGCAGCTCGACGCCGCGCGCCATTCCCGTGAGCTCCATCGTCTGGAGCCACTGCCTCCGTTGCCCGGGGTCGACATAGAAGTCGTGTACGTTCGCAGTCAGCAGGGCGGCGCGGTCCGCGCAGCCGAGGAGTGAGGCCAGGGCCGGGTTGGCGGCCAGGATGGCGCCGTCCGGGGTGGTCCGGTAGACGCCGATGGCCAGGCCCTCAAGCAGGCTCCCCAGACCCTCCTCGACAGCGGTCCGATTCACGTTCCGGTGACTCTCCCTGGTTGGCATTATCTCCATGCGGTCGCGACCTGTCGACCTCGGACGCCGGCGCTTCTATCGCAGGATGAACTCGGCGAACTCGGCGACGGAGGCAAAGTGCGCGACGCACGAGCGCTCCATGAACTCCCTGATCGCCGGGATGTCGTGACCCCACCCCGCGGCCGCCGCGTCGACGCCGGCCGCCTGGGCCATGAGCACGCCCGGTTTGAGGTCGTCGACGACGAGCACGTCGCGCGGGTTGAGGTGGAGCTGCCTGAGGATCTGGTGGACGGGGTAGGGGCTCGGCTTGCGCTTGTGGACCTCGAAGTCCCACCCGAACACCAGGTCCGGCTCCACCCCGTGGCCGTTGCCTGCGCTGCGGTAGTGGCCGAGGATGACCTCCTTCTCCGAGTGGGAGACGACGGCGATGGACCCGCCCGCCGACTTGTAGGCGGCGAGGGCGTCGAGAAACCCGGGATAGAACTGCGGCACCTCGCGGGACGTGAACTCCTGCCAGATCCGGTGCTCCACGGCCAGCTCGTCCGGGGTCATTCCCAGCTCGCCGGTGAGGAACTGCATGATCCCGGGCTCGAAGTTGCGGCAGAACCAGGTCTCGAGGTCGGCCGGCGCTCGGTCTGGCCTCAGCACCGACATCGTCTTGAGATGGGCGGGGTGGTGCACCCGCCGGCTACTGTCCACGGCCGTGTCGTCGTGATCGAGGATCAGGCATCGGTAGCGCGTGGGACCCCTCCTCCCGAGCCAGAGATCATACGCCGTCTCCCACGGGCCTCGCGACCGCGCCGCCGACCGCTCCTAGCGACCATCCAGCAGGTGGAACATTCGCTCGGCCGGTACCAGCGCGAGCGGCGCGTCCGGCCCGTCCATGTGCAGCTCGAGGCCGGCCACGAAGTCGCGCTGGAAGTAGCGCACCTCGATCGGGTGCAGCCCGGCCCCGAGCGCCAGCTCGGTGCGCCTGGCCATGAAGTCGATGCCGTCCTCCAGGATCACACGCTCGCCGTTGACGCGCAGCTCGGCGCCATCCTCGGCGCGCAGGGCGAGGGTGTAGAGGCCGTCAGCCGGGACGGACAGGAAGCCGTTACACACGAGCCCGAAGCGGTCCTTGGGGCGGTCCGCTGGCAGGCTCACGGTGGGCACCACGAGCGAGCGCGCTGGCGTGAGCGCGTCGAAGTCCGGGAGCTTCCGCCACTCGCCCTCGTACAGCCGGCATGCCAGGCCGGGAGCCAGCGACGCACGGTCCACGACGGCCGGCTGGTGCGGAGCGACCTTGGTGAAGGTTGCGGTGGCCACGAAGCTGTCGTCGAGGCTCGGGGCGAAGGCGCGGGCCTTGACGGTGGTTGTGCGGTCCATCGCGAGCGGCGCCAGGTAGGTCGGTGACGTCACGTCGGGCTCCGACCCGTCGAGGGTGTAGCGAATGGTCGCGCCTGAGCTGGGAGAGGTGAGCGTGACGAGCAGCCGGTCCGTGAACACCCTGCGGGATGCCACGACATGCACCAAGGTGCCGCGCGGCGGGTCGGTGAACGACTGGGCGGGTGAAGCGTCGTCGTTCGGGTATCAGGCGGCGGTCATGGGGACAACG
>DAONEV010000348.1:0-4539 GCA_035403265.1 Thermoanaerobaculaceae bacterium
CGGTGGTCTGGTCCACAACGACCGGCTCGACAAAGAGGCCTGAAGGCTGCCGGAGTCCATGCATCGGCCCACTCGCCGGCCAGCGCTGCGTGCGGTGGAGCCTCGCCTGCCGGACTGCTGCACCCGCCACCCAGCCGGTGGGCGCCCCTCTTCGCCTGACGACCTGGCTCAGTTTCGGCCTTCCAAGACCCCGACGCTCGCCCCCAACCACCCAATCTCCCCCTCCATACCGCTCCGCAGTGCCTCTCAAACCCACCGATGAGGTCTTGGGCAGCACAGGTCAGTACCCGGAACCAAGCAATTCGATGGTGTCTGCCCACGCTTGCCAACGGGTTGGCTGCTTGCCCATCCACCGCTGCACCAGTGACAAGCACGCGATCAGTCCGTCATCGTCACTTCCTTGCACACGCACGGCGACTCTCTCGACCAGGCCCCGGTCGAGTCCTCGAAAACGAGTCACCAGCGATTGAGCCCCGGTGAAGCCGTGAAGCTCTTCGAAGGCTACTGACAAACAAGCGCGCTGCACGCGCCAAAGCCCCAGCTCCACACAGATACCCTCGGCCTTTCCTTCCAGGAGGCCGTCGCAGCCCTCTGCATCCGCGACTTGGAAGGCCTCTTGAAGCCTCTTCGCCGGCGCCGGGTCCAGAAGTCCCCTGGCGAAGACGTGGAGTCTCGCATCAAGCACGTCTTGCCGCACTCTGCCGATATCAGCCCGCGTCGGCCGGAGATCGGAGCCTGCCAGCTCGGCCCAGTAGTCACGCGTCGCGTGTCTTGCCGAGTTCTGCGCACTCGCGGTGCCTGATTGAACGCGCTCCACTAGGTTGGCTATTCGCCCGACCGCCTCGTTGCTTGATGCGCTGGCCTGGCATTGCCGCAGCGCATCCACGATCAAATGCTCTTGGGCGCGGCTCATTCCGGCAAGCGCCTCAAGGACCCGCGTTGTGGCGTTGAGACACCTGTCAACGCCTCCACCTGCCATTGCCAGACACATTCTGACAGAGGACTCGACGTCCTGCGAGCGCACTTGGTCATCTTCGACGGCGCGAAGAAGCGTTACCGCCACCTCATCCCCTTCGCTGCGGATCACAACTGAGGCGAGGCATCCGAGGGACGGCACGAGGAGAAGAACGGCGCTTAGAAACGAAGCCTTTCGCATTAGCAGCCTCCACTACCACTCGGGAGCACAGTAAATGTGAACGTTTGGCTTGCCGCGGTGTGAAGCGGGATTCCCGTCCCATTGCTCGGCAGATAGGATAGGTAGATGATAGGTACCAGGTACGCCAACTCTGCCGACATTGCGACAGGAGCGCCACTCACGATCCCTTCCCGGCGCCGCGCAGATCCTTGGCAACCGCTTCGGCTGCCACGGCCAGCGTCGGATCCTCAGCCCTGGCCTTCACGGCTTGAGTGTAGAGCCGACTGGCCGTGCCGGGGTCGCGGCCGAGCTGCGCGGCCAGGTCTTTCACCCGCAGCCCGCACGTCTCAACCCCGAGCAGCATCACCAGCTCTCGCGCTCGCGTCAGCCCACGTCGCTGGCCCCGGCCCGTCAGCACCTCCCCCACCACGCCGCACGCCCGCGCGACCATCGCCACCACCATCGCGGGTTCAATCGTCAGCGGCTCAGGCGGCGGCGCCAGCCCGAGCCAGTCGAGGCGCGGCCCGCGGCGCTCCGGTCGCGGCGTCTCATCGTCTGGGTCTTGCCGGCGCCACCACGGCAGCCTACCCGGCCCTTCCTGCAGCCACGCCTCCTCGCGTCCACGCCCCAGGACGCCCCGGTAGCTCCGCCGGGCGGCGGTGCGCGTGGATCCGAAGACGAGCAGCGCCTCGTCCACATCGACCAGGGTGACCCGGCCTCGCCCAAGCAGCTCCCGGTGTCCGTTCCAACGGTGGCGCGCGGGGTCATCCACCATGCCGCTCGCCACTGGATTGAGGTGGACGTAGGCGATCGCCTGGAGCAGGTACGACGAGTCCTCGATGACACGCGCCTTGTACCGTCCCTGCCAGACCGGCCCGAAGCTCCGCCGCTTCCGGTTGGTGGCCTTGGCGAAACGCCCCTGCACGAGGCGCATGCTGCGCCACAGGGGCAGCTCGCCCGAGCGCACCACAAGGTGATAGTGGTTCGGCATCAGGCACCACGCCAGGATGACCAGCCGGTGCTCGTCCTTGACCTTGCGCAGGCACTCGACGAAGGCCCCCGCGCTGTCGTCCTCGGCGAGGAAGCGCTCTCCGCGAGCGAATCGGCAGTAGACGTGGTACGCCGCCCCCGGCACGAAGATGCGTGGCTTTCTCGGCATCGGCGACCTCCTCGAATCCCAGGCCGAAAGAGTCTAACAGATAGTTGACATAGTCGTGATACCTGGTACCTATTTGGTACCTATTGGTACCTTTCAGGCCGACAAGTGGACTGACGGACGAGCCCCATCCCGGTGCTCACCCACGGAAGTGCTTCGGCGAGTGGTCGTCCCTCGCAGTGGTATGGGGGCCAGTCGTGTGTCGATCAAAACCAACCGACGCAGAGGAGCAGGTCCTTCCAGGCTTGCCACTCGTTTGGGGGCTGCTCCCCCTTGCGCCAGGCGGCAAAGACGCAGGGGAGGACGTCAGGGACGCCTTCGGCGTTGACCGCCTTGTCGACGAACTCGGGTGAGAGAGCCCGAACCTCCCCGATTAGCGCCTGATCCGGCTTCGCGTACCGGAACTTCTCGTACAGTTGGCCTCTGAGATCGTTCTGCAAGGTCCATAGCGCCCACCGGTCGATCTCGTCCGGCGGCGTCTTGGCGGACGCAAACCTGCGGATCAGGGCGCTGTCGGCTGGCGAGCTCAGCTCGTCCAGGCTCTTCATCATCAGCAGCTCGATCGCACGTCGGACTGGTGAGTCGGCCCGTTCGACAAGGCCCCGAACATAGGGCTCGCGAACCCTGAAGCTCCCCGCAACGACGTCCGACCTCGTCGCCATGAGTGTCGTACGACTCTCATCGAGGCTTGGCTGCGGCGGTGCGGCCTTCGGAGCATTCGGGCCGCGAAACTCGCCCCTCTCCGTTCCGTAGGGCCAGATCCTCGTCCGTAGGTGATAGCACGAGTTCGATTCGCAGTCGCCCACTGGAGGGCAGCCCTCCTTTGCGAGAGCCTCGAAGACATCCCCACCGCGCAATGCCCCGCGCCGGATTCCCTCCCGCAGGATCGAGCCAATTCCGGATTTTCGTCCGTTCTCCTCTCTCACCACAGGTCCGAGCACGTCCCGCATCGTCTCCACGCTGGCTTCTCCGGCCGCTAGAAGGTCAAGCAGCTTCAGCGCCTCGGGCGGGGGCGGAACCCTCATCTCCTCGCTCGCCTGGCACCTCGACGCCAGGCCTACTAACATGACCAGCGGCAACAGCCAGAAAGCAAGTCCATTCCTATGGGATGGTTGTGACGTCGAATTGCTGCACATTCGAGACCTCCTGCTCAGGATGTTCCACCGGTTGGTTATTCGTCCACTCGAGCCATGCCGGCTTGATGAACGGATAGACCAGGTACGCCAACTCTGCCGACATTGCGACAGGAGCGTCACTCAGGATTCCTTCCCGGCACCGCGAAGATCCTTCGCAAGCGCTTCGGCTGCCACGGCCAGCGTCGGATCCTCAGCCCTGGCCTTCACGGCTTGAGTGTAGAGCCGACTGGCCGTGCCGGGGTCGCGGCCGAGCTGCGCGGCCAGGTCTTTCACCCGCAGCCCGCACGTCTCAACCCCGAGCAGCATCACCAGCTCTCGCGCTCGCGTCAGCCCACGTCGCTGGCCCCGGCCCGTCAGCACCTCCCCCACCACGCCGCACGCCCGCGCGACCATCGCCACCACCATCGCGGGTTCAATCGTCAGCGGCTCAGGCGGCGGCGCCAGCCCGAGCCAGTCGAGGCGCGGCCCGCGGCGCTCCGGTCGCGGCGTCTCATCGTCTGGGTCTTGCCGGCGCCACCACGGCAGCCTACCCGGCCCTTCCTGCAGCCACGCCTCCTCGCGTCCACGCCCCAGGACGCCCCGGTAGCTCCGCCGGGCGGCGGTGCGCGTGGATCCGAAGACGAGCAGCGCCTCGTCCACATCGACCAGGGTGACCCGGCCTCGCCCAAGCAGCTCCCGGTGTCCGTTCCAACGGTGGCGCGCGGGGTCATCCACCATGCCGCTCGCCACTGGATTGAGGTGGACGTAGGCGATCGCCTGGAGCAGGTACGACGAGTCCTCGATGACACGCGCCTTGTACCGTCCCTGCCAGACCGGCCCGAAGCTCCGCCGCTTCCGGTTGGTGGCCTTGGCGAAACGCCCCTGCACGAGGCGCATGCTGCGCCACAGGGGCAGCTCGCCCGAGCGCACCACAAGGTGATAGTGGTTCGGCATCAGGCACCACGCCAGGATGACCAGCCGGTGCTCGTCCTTGACCTTGCGCAGGCACTCGACGAAGGCCCCCGCGCTGTCGTCCTCGGCGAGGAAGCGCTCTCCGCGAGCGAATCGGCAGTAGACGTGGTACGCCGCCCCCGGCACGAAGACGCGTGGCTTTCTCGGCATCGGCGACCTCC
>DAONEV010000349.1:0-4539 GCA_035403265.1 Thermoanaerobaculaceae bacterium
GGTCCCCCGCTGAGTTCTCAGGCAACCACACGGAATCATTTCCCATGCAGGACATCCGCAGACCCATTGTCGTCCTCGACTTCGGCGCCCAGTACAGCAAGCTCATCGCCCGGCGCGTCCGCGAGGCGAACGTCTACAGCGTCATCGTCCCCTACAGCATCCCGGCGGACCGCCTGCGCGCGATGGACCCCGTCGGCATCATCTTCAGCGGCGGGCCCGCCAGCGTGCACCAGCCCGGCGCGCCCCACCCCGACCCCGGGGTGTTCTCCCTCGGCGTGCCCATCCTCGGCATCTGCTACGGCGTGCAGCTCCTCGCCCAGATGCTCGGCGGCCGCGTGGCCCGCGCCGACCAGCGCGAGTACGGCATCGCCCAGCTGGAGCACGGGGACGACGGCACGGGCTTCCTGAAGAACGTGGACGCGGTGACCCAGGTGTGGATGAGCCACGGCGACCGCGTGGAGGAGCTCCCCGCGGGCTTCACCGCCGTCGGCCGCACGGAGAACTCGCCCTACGCCGCCGTCGCCGACCCCGCGCGGCGTTTCTACGGCGTGCAGTTCCACCCCGAGGTGGTCCACACGCCGCAGGGCATGCGCATCTTCGAGAACTTCGTCCACGGCATCTGCGGCTGCCCCGGCGACTGGCGCATGGGCTCGTTCATAGACCTCGCCGTCGAGGAGATCCGCGCCAAGGTCGGCGGCCGCAAGGTGCTCTGCGGCCTGAGCGGCGGAGTGGACAGCAGCGTGGCCGCCGCGCTCATCCACCGCGCCATCGGCGACCAGCTCACGTGTGTCTTTGTGAACAACGGCCTGCTCCGCCGGGGCGAGGCCGACCTCGTGCTGGAGGTCTTCCGCGACACCTTCCACTTCAACGTGGTGTACGCCGACGCCGAGGACGAGTTCCTCACCGCCCTGGCCGGCGTCACGGACCCCGAGTGCAAGCGCAAGATCATCGGCAAGGTGTTCATTGACGTGTTCGAGCGCGAGTCCAAGAACATCGGCCAAGTCGACTTCCTGGCCCAGGGCACGCTCTACCCCGACGTCATCGAGTCCACCTCGGTGAAGGGACCTTCCGCGACCATCAAGACCCACCACAACGTGGGAGGGCTGCCGGAGCGTCTCGGGCTCGGGCTGGTGGAGCCGTTGCGGGACCTGTTCAAGGACGAGGTGCGGCGCCTGGGGCTGGAGCTCGGGCTGCCCGACGAGTTCGTCTGGCGCCACCCGTTCCCGGGACCGGGGCTGGCGGTGCGCATCCTCGGCGAGATCACGCCCGAGCGGGTGGCCGTGCTGCAGCACGCCGACGCCATCTTCATGGACGAGATCCGCGAGGCCGGTCTGTACCGCGCCATCGCCCAGGCGCTCGCCGTGTTGCTGCCGGTCCGCAGCGTCGGGGTGATGGGTGACCAGAGGACCTACGAGAACGTACTGGCGCTGCGCGCCGTCACCACCGAGGACTTCATGACCGCGGACTGGTTCCGTTTCCCGTCCGAGGTGCTGGATCACATGGCGCGGCGCATCGTCAACGAGGTAAGAGGTGTCAACCGGGTGGTCTACGACGTGACGTCGAAGCCACCCGGCACGATCGAGTGGGAGTAGTCACGGAATAGACGCCGCCGGTTCAGCCCTACCCGGCGGTTTGGTTCGGACGCCATCCGAGCCCCGGCGCCTGGAACGCGCCGGCCCTACATGGGAGGTGCATATGGCGAAGCGCAAGGTCCTCATCATGGGAGCCGCTGGTCGGGACTTCCACAACTTCAACTGCCTGTTCCGGAACAACGCCGACGTGGAGGTCGTCGCGTTCACGGCAACCCAGATTCCGGACATCGAGGGCCGGATGTACCCGCCGGTGCTCGCGGGCCCGCTGTACCCCAAGGGCATCCCGATCTTCGCCGAGGAGGAGCTGGAGAAGCTCATCAAGGAGCACGGCGTCGACGAGGTGTGGTTCTCCTACTCTGATTGCTCACATCAGTACGTCATGGACAAGGGCAGCCACGTCATCGCGTGGGGTGCGAGCTTCGGCATCTGCTCGGCCGACAAGACGATGATCCGCTCGACCAAGCCGATCATCGCCATCACCGCCGTGCGCACGGGGGTTGGCAAGTCGCAGACCACCCGGTACGTGTCGAACATCCTCAAGGCCATGGGCAAGAAGGTCGTGGCGGTGCGCCACCCGATGCCGTACGGCGACCTCGCCAGGCAGGCCTGCCAGCGTTTCGAGTCCTACGCCGACCTCGACAAGCACCAGTGCACCATCGAGGAGCGCGAGGAGTACGAGCCGCACATCGACAACGGCTTCGTCGTCTACGCCGGCGTCGACTACGAGATGATCCTGCGCGAGGCCGAGAAGGAGGCTGACGTCATCCTCTGGGATGGTGGCAACAACGACACCCCCTTCTACAAGCCGAACCTGCACATCAACCTCGTGGACCCGCACCGGGCCGGTCACGAGCTGACCTACTACCCGGGCGAGTCCAACTTCCTGATGGCCGACCTGCAGATCATCGCCAAGGTGCAGACCGCCGACCCGGCGAAGGTCGCCGAGGTCGAGGCCAACTGCGCGAAGTACAACCCGAAGGCGCGGACGATCAAGTGCAACTCGAAGATCGCCGTCGACAAGCCCGAGCTGATCAAGGGCAAGCGCGCCATCGTCATCGAGGACGGCCCGACCCTGACCCACGGCGGCATGACCTACGGCGCCGGGTGGTTTGCGGCGAAGAACGCCGGCGTGGCCGAGATCGTGGACTGCAAGCCGTACGCCGTCGGCACGATCAAGGCGACCTACGTGAAGTACCCGAACTCGGGGCAGATCCTGCCGGCCATGGGCTACTCCGGCCAGCAGGTCAAGGACCTCGAGGACACCATCAACGCGACGCCGGCCGACGTCGTGATCGAGGGCACGCCGATCGACATCACGCGCCTGGTGAAGATCAACAAGCCGATCGCCCAGGTGACCTACGAGCTCGAGGAGACCGAGCCCGGCGTCATCGAGGCGATGGTCCGCAACGCAGTGAAGTAGGGGCATTCCTGCCCCGATCTGTGGGTGGTGAACCCCATCCAGTCGAAAGCCGAAGGAGGGCGGGTCGAGAGGCCCGCCCTCATCTTTCACAGGGACCTGTTGTCGCGGAAGCAGTGGTCGCCCGGCGACCCCAAGCCCGTTACTGCCGTAACTCCGGACTCACCGTCGCACGAACAGCATCGAAGATTTGTTGGGCAAGGATCGGGAACGCTGCGCCCTGGAACTCGGTGTCGGCCATGTAGCGGGTGACGATGGTGTCGTTCTCGCCCATGCGCTCGATCATCAGGTCCTCGATCCGCTTGCGGACGCCGAGTTGGAAGCGGTCAAGCGGGTTGGCCAGCGCCGTCTGGATGACCTGCTCGTCGTGGCAGGCCTTCTCCATGATCTGGTGGAAGAAGAGACGGTCGACCTCGGAGAAAGCGGTGCCGAACCGTTCGTTGAGGATGTGGATGATCTCCGATAGCGGCGCCTTCTTCTCTTCGGGCCTGCCCGTGCCGACCTCCATCGGGCTCTTGACGTAGGCGGCGTCTCCGTCTGCGACCTGGATGGCACCCGAGAAGGCGCGGTCGAGGCGGTAGTACTGCAGCTCCACCTCGTCGCTTAGCTTGATCGGAGCTGTCTCGCGTCCAGTCGGGAGGTGGGGGAGAAGGTAACGGCCGAAGCTGTAGAGGATCTCGAGCTCGGGGTCGAGGTACGGGACGATCTGGCTCAAGAACGCATAGAGCTTGACGTAGCCGGACAGCTTCTCGCGGAAGTCCTGACGGGCCTCGTCGTCGTCAAGACCCCGAAATCGGTCGACCGCCGGCTGGAGCTGCCGCTGCATCCGCGCGTGGTCCCCGGAACTCTGCTGCTCGGGGGGAATGTAGAACACGGTGGCGAACGCCTCCACTTCGCTCCAGTGGTAGACCTGCACTTGGTCAAGCTCATGCTTTAGCGCCTCGAGCTGGGCGGGGTCGGAAGCCGCGAGAAGACCTGTGCGGTCGTAATAGGGCTTGAATGCGCGGTAGATGTTCTCGGCGTCATTGACGAAGTCGAGGACGAAGGGTGCGTCCTTGCCGGGAATCCTCCGGTTGAGCCGGGATAGCGTCTGGACCGCCTGCACGCCGTCGACACGCTTGTCGACGTACATCGCCTGGAGCAATGGTTGGTCGAAGCCGGTCTGGTACTTCTCGGCGACCAGCAGGATGTTGTAGTCGGAGGAGTCGAACCGCTCGGGGAGCTGACTTTCGCTGATGGGCCTCCCGCTGACCACGTCGATGTTCATCCCGGGCTCGGTGTAGTCGAGGCCGGTGTCCGGGTCGCGCACGGTCCCGCTGAACGCGACGAGGGGGCAGACATCCGTGTAGCCGTGGTCGGCGATGAAGCGCTTGAAGGCCAGCAGGTAGCGAACTGCGTGGAGTCGCGAGGGGGTCACGACCATGGCCTTCGCCCGACCACCGAGGCGCCTTGCCACGTGGAGGCGGAAGTGCTCGACGATGACCTCGGTCTTCTGCTCCAGGCTGTGCGGGTGGAGGCTCATGAACTTCG
>DAONEV010000350.1:0-4504 GCA_035403265.1 Thermoanaerobaculaceae bacterium
GTGGCACTCCCGACTCTGGACTCTCGACTCTCGACTTCCATCGAGGTCATCCCCGGGCAGGTGGACGAGCTGGTAGCCGGCGCCCCGGACCGTGACAAGGCGGTGGGGGTGGTGAGGGTCCTCCTCGATCGCCGCACGAATGCGTGACACGTGCACGTCGATGGAGCGGTCGAAGCTCTCGCCGGGGTCGCTGCGCAGCCGTTCGAGGATGGCGTCCCGGGAGAGCACGCGCCCGGCGTGGCGGGCGAGCAGGTGGAGGATGTCGAACTGGTACCCGGTGAGGGGCCGCGCCTCGCCGCCGATGCGTACCTGGCGCGCGGCGGGGTCGATCTCCAACCGGCCGAAGTGCAGCACTCCCGGTGCCGCGGAGGTGGCGGTGCGGCGCCTGCGAATGATCGCCCGCAGCCGGGCCAGCAGCTCTCTGGGGTCGAACGGTTTCGGGAGGTAGTCGTCCGCCCCCAGCTCCAACCCCACCACCCGATCCTCGGGGTCGCCACGGGCGGTGAGCATGAGGATCGGCACGTCGGAGCCGGCGCGCAGGCGCCGGCACACCTCGAATCCGTCGAGGTCCGGGAGCATGACGTCGAGCACCACGGCGTCGTAGGGTCGGCGGCCCAGCTCGGACAGCCCGCGTGCGGCATCGCCGGCCACGTCCGCATCGAGGCCGCGTGGACGCAGGTACTCGACCAGCATCCCGGCCAGCTTGCGGTCGTCGTCGATGATCAGCACCCGCTCGGGCACGGTGAGGTCTCCTGGTGGCCGGGAGACGGCGCCCCGAGGGACGCCGCTCCCGGTCGTGCCCATCCTACTCGAAGTGCTGCCGGTGCTTTTCGGCCAGCGCCTGGCGCTGGGCCGGCGTCAGCACCTCGGCCATGTCGGCGATGGCCTTGACGAGCTCCTTCGAACCGAGGTCGGCGCGCCGGAGAATCTGCACGCGAGCTGCCTCGAGCGCCGCACGGTCCACCGTGGCGCCGGAAAGCGCCGCGGCAACCTGGTCGTGCATCTCCTTGTGGAACGCCTCGTGGGCCTGGTGCGCAGCGAACAGGGTGTCGAGGGTGGCGAGGATCTGCGCCTCCTGGGCCTCGGTGGCGTCGACGGCCTTGAGCTCCCGGTGGAGTCGGAACTCCACGAACTCGCGGACGTGGGCGCCCGTGCCGAAGCCGTGCCCGAATCCGGGGCCGAGGGTCGCCGGGCCGACGCCGGTCGCCCAGGCGAGGCCGCCGATGCCTCCCAGGACCAGGGCGAGGCCGGCGACGACCAGTACAGGGCGCCTCCAGCGGCGGGTGGGACGGGTTGCGGTGACGTTGTCTTCCATGTTCGTTCCCCTTTTCGGCGCGGCCATACGTCGCGCCCATGTCCTCCAAGGTGGCGGCCTTCCGTTGCCGCTTTCTTGCCGGTGTGTGTAGAAGTGTGAAGCGCGGTAGGATGCCGCCACTGAGGAGACCGGCACAATGACCGAGACGCGAAGTGAGACCGCGGTGACGAGATCGGCCTGGCGTGCCTGGCTGCGTCGCCTGGCGATGGCGGCCCTGGCGGTACTGTCGGCCCAAGCAACGGTGGAGACGGTGCTGAAGCCGCCGCTGGTGGGTGTGGAGGTCGGCCTCGCGGTGTTCGGTTACCTGGTGGTGGCCGTTGCCATTGCCGCCCTTGCCGGGTTCGATGCCGTCAGTCGCTGTCAACCCTGGCGGCGCTGGGTTACGCTCTCACTCCTGTTTCCGTTCGCCGTGCCGTTCGTGCTCCTCTGCGTCCGCGTGCCCTGCATCGGTGGCGTCCCTGCTCCGCTCCTGGTGAACGAGTTTGGCGCCATGTTCGACGAGCTGGTGCGGGCCGAGACCCGACGCCGCATCGACCAGAATCTCCCGCTGGTGGGGATGGCCATTGCCGAGGTCGCAGTGGCCGGCGCCCGGAGCGTGGTCATGGCTCAGCACCGCCTCTCTCCGGCCGAAGGGGAACAGGTCGCCACCCTCTACGCCCGGACGCGGGGATAGCCCCGGCTCATCGACAGCGGTTGCGTGCCAGTTTGGAGAGGGCGCACCCGGCGCTGTGGCTACGTTCCGGGGACACGCCGTTCGGTCGCGAGTGTCCGAGCCCGTTGGAGGTTGTGGAGGGTGGCGGCGTTCGAGGGGTCGAGGCGGAGCGCCTGCTCGAACTCGCTGACGGCCCCGGCGAGCTGGCCCAGGCTGGCGAGGGCCGCGCCGAGGTTGTTGTGGGCCATTACGTTGTCGGGCTGGGCCCGCAGCACCTCCCGGAACTCGTCGCTGGCTTCCCCGATCCTGCCTTCCGATGCCAGCGCCATGCCCAGGTTCTGGTGCGCCTCCGCATAGTCGGGCCTGATGCGCACCGCCTCGCGGTACTCCGCGATGGCCCCGGCGAGATGGCCCTGGGAGGCCAGTGCGGTCCCGAGGTTGTGGTGGGCCTCGGCGTAGTCGGGCCTCAGGCGAAGCGCCTCCCGATACCGACCGACGGCCTCGTCGAGCGCTCCCTCGGCCGCCAGCGCAGTGCCGAGGTTGTAGAGCGCCTCGGCGTAATTGGGCTTGAGGCGCAGCGCCTCCCGAAGGTGAGGGATCGCCTCCTTCCGGTTCCCGCCTGAAACGAGAGCCGCAGCGAGGTTGTTGTGCGTCTCGGCGAAATCGGGTGTGGAGCGGATGGCCTCGCGGTACTCGCGGACTGCCTCGTCAATCCGGCCTTCCGAAACGAGCGCCAGCCCCAGGTTGTTGTGCGCCGCGGCGGAGTCGGGCGCGTCTCGCAGGGCCGCCTCGTACTGCGCGATCGCTTCACCTGACTTTCCCTGGGACACCAGGGCGGTGCCCAGGTTGGTGCGTGCCTCGGTGTAGCCGGGCCTCAGGCGAAGCGCTTCCCGGTACTCGCCAACCGCCTCGTCGGTCTTACCAACCCCCGCCAGGGCCGCACCCAGGTTGTTGTGCGTCTCGGCGTGAGTGGGCCAGATGCGCAGCGCCTCGCGGTAGTGCGGGATCGCCTCCGCGGCGTGCCCTGCCCTCACCAGGGCAACCCCAATGTTGTCGTGATCTTCGGCATAGTCGGGCCTGATGCGCAGTGCGTCCTGATAGGAGCGGATCGCCTCGGTCAGGTTCCCCTCACGAGCCAGCGCCACGCCCAGGTTGTTCATCGCCAGCCAGGCGCCGGGGTTGTGCGCGATGGTGTCCTGGCAGCGCAGCTTTTCGCTCTGGAAGATCCGGGTGTGCTGCCAGGTGCGAGCGACGAGCCCGAGGAGCAGCACGGCCGCGGCAGCGTTCCTGGCGAGCACCGGCACCCGGTGGCGGGACCTCTCGGCAATCCCCGTCATGGTGGCGGCGAAGAGGGCGATGAGCGCCGGGGCCGCGTGGTACTGGAAGTGGTCTGCCACGAACGAGTAGAGGTGGTAGGAAACCTCGAAGAGGCCGATCGTTGGCGACACGATGACAACGAAGCAGCCCGCCGCGACGACCGGGCCACGCCCGATCCTTCCCCGCAAGCTCCACAAAGCAAGGAGGGCCGCGGCGGCGGCGACTGGAGCGACGAGCTGCCATGACGCCCCGGAGGCGACCTCCCAGCGTGGATAGATGCTGACCAGCGTCGATGGCCACACGAGCTTGCCAACGTAGAACCAAAGCGCCCGCCCGGCCACCAGCACCCGTTCGGAGAACGGCATCTGCCATGCGGCACCACTGGCGCCGCTGAAGACCCGCTCGGCGTGCATCGTCACCAGGCCCATGGCGAGGCTCATCGCGAGCATCGGGGCGACCGCCGTCACGTCGGTCCCGACCAGCCTTCCGCGACGCCACCAGATGATCAGGAGGATGACGAGCGGTAGGGCAACGAGCGCCGGCTTGGTGAGCAGACTCGCCGCGAAGAGCAGCAGCGCCAAAGCATGGAATCGCCAGCGGCGCCAGCACTCCGGACCGGCCACGGTGTCGGCCGGGTCGAAATGGAAGAACGCCAGCAGGCAGAGGAGGCCCAAGACCAGCGACTGCACGTTCTTGAGCTCGCTCACCCAGGTGACCGACTCCACGCACACCGGGTGCACGGCGAAGACCGCCGCGGCGAGCCACCTGCCCGGCACGGCCAGGCGGCCGAGGAAGATCCACAACAGTATCGCGCCGAGGCCGTGCAGGGCGATGTTGACGAGGTGGTATCCGAGCGGGTTGGTCCCCCACAGGTGGTATTGCACCCAGAACGACGTGAAGACAAGGGGGTAGTACTGCACCGTCGAGCCCGGCCGGGCCCAGATGTCAACCAGGCCAGCCGCATCGTGAAGGTGCGGGTTGGCGGTGACGTAGACGTCGTCGTCCCAGACAAACCCGGCCGAAAGCGCCGGGACGTAGGCCGCACAGGTGAGCGCGAGGATCAACCCGGCAGGCAATAGCCATTCGCGTCGCCACGGGGACCTGGCCGGGGATGGGGGTTTCTTCTTCAACCGGCCCGAGGATAGGGATGCCAGGGGCGATGTCAAGGCGCGCCGAGGGTGGGGGAACCGGGCTCGGCCCGGCCGCCAGTCGCTTCGCCT
>DAONEV010000351.1:0-4496 GCA_035403265.1 Thermoanaerobaculaceae bacterium
CTGACGTCGCATTGTAGGCCGAGATCTGGAAGCGGAACGGATGCCCCTCCGCCGGCCCAACGTGGAGCACGTCGACGTGCACGATGTCCGAGAGCCGCTCGTGGAAGACCCGCTCGACGGGCCCAACGTGACGTTCGAGGTGCGCCCCGATCTGCTGGAGCGACGCCTCATCCCCGCACGGCGCCTCAAGCGGCGCCTCATCCCCTGCCCCGTGCCCAAGCATGTAATCCCCACCGGCGCTTCGTCCCTCGTCTCCAGCCATGGCCACCCTGCCTTCCGAGGCGCCGGCAGTCTACCCTGCCACCCGGCGCGATCGGCATCGGACGAGCGCCAGTGACCGCAGGATCTCCCTCCGTCACTCCTTCGCGGTGCGAAGCCAGGTGCGGAGGCGGCGGGCCACCTTCTCGGCGCACGGCGGATCGAGGTTCGTCAGCACCACGACCACGGTGTCCGTCCTCGTGTCCACATCGAGCGCGGCCGATATCCCTGGCGCACCTCCAAGAACCCCCATTCCACCGGCCTGCTGACTGGCCAGCCCCGGGAAGAAGCGTTGGAGCGACCCCGATGACAGGAGCCGGCCGTCGCGCAGCGCCGCGACGAAACGGGTCATGTCGCCCACCGTCGAGTATCCGCCGCCTGCCGAGCTGCCGCGCGCCGGGCGCGTGTAGATGTTGCTCCGGAGCGAACCCGGCGTGCCGTCGTCGCCACGGGTGTAGCCGGACGCCACGTTCGGCGTCAGCCCGTCGGCCTCGAACGACTCCGTGCTCGTCATCCCCGCGGGCAGGTAGATGTGCTCCCGGACGTAGGTGTAGTAGTCCTGGCCGCTCACCCTCTCGATGATCGCGCCGAGCACCACATAGCCGCCGTTCGAGTAGCGCTCGGAGCTGCCCGGCTCGAAGAGCAGCGGCTCGGCCGCAAACAGCGGCAGGTAGTCACCGATCGTACGCAGGCGGTCCTTCGGCGTATCCTCAAAGCGCGGCCCGAAGAAGTCGCCGATCCCCGACGTCATGTCGAGGAGCTGCTGGACGGTCACCTTCGCGGCCGCGTCCCGGTTGGGGTAGTCAGGCAGCAGCTTGCCCAGCGTGTCCGTGGGTGCGAGCAGACTCTTCTCCACAAGCTGCGCGATCGCCAGGCGGGTGAAGACCTTGTTGATCGAGCCGAGGTTGAACCGGGTGTCGATCGTGTTCGGCACCCCGTACTCCCGGCTCGCCAGGCCAAAGGCCTTCTGGTAGAGCGGTGCGCCCTTTCGGGAGACGAGGACCGCACCGGCGAACTCGTCAGCCGCCGTGGCGGAGGTGAGCGAGCGATCGAGAGCGGGCCCCAGCTCGGCCAGCGTCTTTGGCGCGGCCGCCAGCTCCTCGGGCGAGTCTGACTCCACGATCCGAACTCCGAGCGCCAGCTTGTGCGGCGGGTTCGGCTCGGTCTCGAAAGTCAGGGCAACCCAGTCGCCGTTGCCGCCCTGCGCCAGGATCTCCAGCCGGTTCTCCCCCTCCGACAGCACCTTGTGCGCCGTGAGCGTGCGCAGCTCCTGGCGGAACTGCTTCCCGGCCGCCAGCCGCGCCTCGACCGACCGCTGCTGCAATCCCGCCGCGCTGATGTGCTCGGTGAAGAAGACGCGCATCGCGTCGTCGGTTCCCGCGTTGAACGCCGCCAGGTACGCGGCCGCATGGTGGCCAGCGGGGGTATCAGGCAGAGTCACCGCGACGGCGGCCTGCGCGGCATGAGCCGGCAGAACGAGCACCACGGCCACCAGCACCGCCACGACCACCGAGATCAACCTTCGAGTCATCACGCCTCCCTCGGGCAGGCCGCCACTTCGAGACCGCCGCCCCTGGCGAAGATGCGGCTGCGGGTCGTCCCGTCGCACGCGGCAACCAACAGGATCCCACCGAAGACGAGGCTCGGCTTCCGCCTCCGGCCACTTGTGGCGAGGCAAGTGCGCGCCCTGCGCAAATCCGCCAAGGCGTACCTGTGGGACTGGTCGATGGCGACCAATGACTCTCATTGGCTGTGATCCACCGAGGGTATGGCAATTCGCTGGTTGAGAAGTCCCACTCTGAGTTGCAACGCGCCATCGGCCGCCGAGGCGCGGCCGACCGGACGCATTGCCATCTCGGAGACAGAGATCTTGCTGGCTGCTATCACCCTCGGGCCCTGACGAGGCCGCTCCGACAGTCGGCTCAGCGTGTCACAGGCGTCCGTCGGCCCCATCAAAGTGGGCTCCGATGTGCGGTGACCGTGAGGTAGACGGCAACTGGCTTCCCGTCGACAGTGGCCGGCTTGTAGCGCCATTTCGCGATCGTCGCGAGAAATGCCTGCTCGAATGGGCGGCACGGGGGAATCAGCAAGGGCTTCCTCAGAGTCTTGACGGCAGTCACTCGACCGGTTTCGTCGATGACGGCTTCGACGATGAAAATGCCCTGGATCTTGCGGTCCTTGCATTCCTCGGGGAACGTGGGCTGGGGTTGCTCGATCGGTTCGGGAGCAGTGACCTCTCCGCCGAGGCGAATCGGCGTCGACCTATGTGCGGGAGTCGGACTGTTGGCTACCCTTGTGGCAGGAATCGGGGGCACGCTCACTACCGTGGCGGGAACCGTTCCGGTCGGCGTCAGCGTGCGGCCAGGCGGAGCGATGCTCGTGGGCCGGGAGCATCCTGTGGCCGCCACGACCACAAGGAGTGTGACCAGGCAGTTCAACAGCAGCGTCGGTTGCCGTACAAGGCTCGCGTGAGGTCTTCGGACCGTCTGCTGCAAGAGGCTCGATCCATGAGGAGTCACAAAGGGAGTGTAATCGAGACCTGCCCGAAGACACTCCATCCCGACCGGCGGTATCACGCACTCGGCACCTCGTCCAGCGCTCTCGACACGGCCCACGCGACGCACGCTTCGTGTCATCGAGTCGGCCCTGATCTCCTCGGCAGCCGCGGTACGGGCGTCTCCCCACGAGACAGACCTCTGCGGTCTCGCCCAGAAGGGAGCGACCGTATCTCGCCGCTACCCCTCGATGCTGATCCTCGGATTGGCGCGGGAGAGCAGCTCGTTGCGGGTCGTGCCGCCACAGAAGCGGCGGACGAGGTCGGCGGTTTCGGCGGAGATCGCCTCGATCTCGGCGGGGGTGACCGGGGGGAGACCGTCGAGGTTGATCTCGATCGCGGTGGTGGTGGGCAGGGTGAGGGTGTGGGTGGCCTGTCGCCAGCTCCAGCGGCGGGTGAGGACCTTGTCGCCCTCGACGAAGACGACCTCGCCGGGAATCGGGTGCTCCACGGTGTCGGAGCCGAAGGCGACGAACGTCTCGGCGCCCGTCGCGAGGCGCAGCGCGATGTCGGAGGTCATGACGTCGACGGCGTGGCCGCCGACCGGCACGAGGTGGCGGAGGGACACGACGTTGCCGATGTCCACGAGGGTGTTGATCGAGGGCAGCTCCTGGTCGCGGAGGGCGCGGCGAACCATCGCCTCGACCGAGGAGCGGAACTCGTTCGGCTTGATGCCCAGCGACCGGAACGCCTCGCGCCACGAGGCGATGCGCGGGTGCGCGGCGACGGTGTCGAGCGTGACGCGCTGCCGCACCGAGGCCTCGGCTTCCCGGAGCAATCCGACCAGCGCGGTGGGTGACGGCCCGTTGGTGACGCCGGTCGCGACGACGACGCCCCGTACGTACCCGGGGAACCGCGCGAACACCCCGTCGGCAATGGAGTAGCTGATCCGGCCCATGCCCACCTCGCCCGGGCACCGTGCGCCGAGGGGGCCGGCCTGTCAAGAGATCACATGGTCTCCGGTCCGCTCGGTCGTTGGCGGAGCGTCCCGCACGCGGACCGCGCGCCCACCGCCTACGCGGATCCGGACGAGCGCTCCAGGCCGTTGGCAGCGCGGCGGAGGTCGGACGGGGGGTGCCCGAACTCGCGCCGGAACGCGTCGGTGAAGTGACTGTGGCTCGAGAAGCCGAGGTCGAGGGCGAGGTCGGTGAGGTCGCCTCGCGGGTCGCCGAGGCGCTCCAGCGCCGCACGCAGGCGGAGCCGCATCAGGTAGCGATGCAGGCTCACGCCGGTGTAGCGCTGGAACATGCGGGCGAAGTGAAACGGCGAGGCGTGGACCGCGGTGGCGACCTCGTCGAGCGTGATGCGCTCGTCGAGGTGCACGGCGAGATAGGCCTTGGCCAGCTCCACGCGCTCCTGGTGATCGGCCACGGTCCCGGCGCGAGGCAGGGCGCGCTGGATGCCCTGCCGCGCAAACGCTGCGCCCAGCACATCGGCCATCAACTGCAGGGCCGTGGTATCGACCCACAGCGGCTCGGGCGGCGGCGCGCTCCCCCTCAACGACAGTTCCAGGCGTTGCACGAGGGCGCGGTGGCGCCAGAAGGTCGTGGGGTCACATGGCCCCGCGTGGAATGGGAAGGGGTGGTCGGGATGATCGTCCACGCCGGGGTGGTACTCGCGGACGATTTCGTTGAGCACGCGCGGCGCCACGGCAAAGACCGTGCCGCGGTCCCCGCTCGAGCCC
>DAONEV010000352.1:0-4492 GCA_035403265.1 Thermoanaerobaculaceae bacterium
CAAGACCCTGGGCGCGCGCAACATGACCAACTCCCCCGCCAACGACGGCCAGCCCATGTGGCATGGAAAGACGGTCTACTTCCTCTCGGACCGCGACGAGCACAAGCGCGCCAACATCTGGGCCATCGACACCGTCACCCAGGCCATCCGCCAGGTCACGCACTTCGTCGACTACGACGCGCGCTTCCCCTCGATCGGCCCCTCGGACATCGTGCTCGAGGATGGTGGCCGCCTCTGGCGGCTCGACCTCGCCACCGAGGCGCTCCAGGAGGTCAAGGTCGAGGTCGTCACCGACCGCGCCACCCTCAAGCCACACGAGATCAACGCCTCCAAGCTGATCGAGAACGCCAGCGTCTCGCCCTCCGGCCGACGGGCGGTGTTCGAGGCGCGTGGTGAGCTCTTTGACGTCCCGGCGGAAAAGGGCGTCGTGCTCGACATGACCCGCACCTCGGGCAGCGCCGAGCGCTTCCCGGCGTGGTCGCCCGACGGCAAGAGCATCGCCTATTTCTCCGACGCCTCGGGCGAGTACGAGCTCTATGTGCGTTCGGCCGACGGCACCGGTCAGCCCCGTCAGGTCACCACTCTCGGCTCCGGCTTCCGCTACCGGCCGTTCTGGTCGCCGGACTCCAAGCGCGTGGCGTTCGTGGACCAGGCCATGCGGATCAGTGTCGGCGATATCGCCACCGGCAAGGTGACGACGATCGACAAGGGACTGTGGTGGTTCGACGGCGACCTGCAGGGGTTTGCCCCAAGCTGGTCCGCCGACTCCCGATGGCTCGCCTACAGCAAGGAGCTGGAGAACCGCAACGCCGCCGTCTTCCTCTACGACACCACGAGCGGCAAGACCAGCCAGGTTACCTCCGAGTTCTATTCGACGGCCACGCCGGTCTTCGATCCCGACGGCAAGTATCTCTACGTCCTGACCAACCGCAGCTTCACCCCGAGCTACTCGGACCTCGACAACTCCTTCATCTACGCCAACACCACCCAGGTCGCCGCAGTGGCCCTGCGCAAGGACGTCCCCTCCCCGATCGCCGCGCGCAATGACGCCGAGGGCGACGACAAGAAGGACGACAAGGACAAGAAGGAAGGCGAGAAGGAGGACAAGGCCGACAAGCCAGGCAAGGACGACAAGTCCGCCAAGAAGGACGAGAAGGCCGAGCCTCCCAAGCCACCGAAGCCCGTGGAGATCGACCTCGACGGCTTCGAGACCCGCCTCGTGATCCTCCCACCCAAGCCCGGCAACTACGACCGCCTCTCGGCCGTTTCCGGCAAGGTCCTGTACCGCCGCAACCCACGCACCGGCAGCAGTGACGAGACCCACCCGATCGTCTATTACGACCTCGAGGAGCGCGAGGAGAAGACCGTCCTCGCCGACGCTGACTCCTTCCTGCTGGCGGCGTCGGGGAAGAAGGCCCTGGTGCGCAAGAAGGACGACTGGGCGATCATCGAGATCAAGGCGGACCAGAAGATCGACAAGAAGCTCCCCACCGGCGAGCTCGGCATGACCCTCGACCCGCCGGCCGAGTGGCGGCAGATCTTCAACGACGCCTGGCGGCTCGAGCGCGACTACTTCTACGACCCGAAGCTCCACCAGGTGGACTGGAACGCCATGCGCGAGCGGTACGGCAAGCTGCTCGACGACTGCGTCACCCGGTGGGACGTCAACCTCCTCATCGGCGAGCTCATTGCCGAGCTGAACTCCTCTCATGCCTACCGCGGCGGCGGCGACACCGAGAAGCCTCTCGAGGCCGGCGTCGGCCTTTTGGGCGCGGACTTCACGCTCGAGAACGGCGCCTATCGCATCGCCCACATCCTGCGCGCCGCGCCGTACGACAACGATGGCCGGTCGCCCCTGCTGCAACCCGGCATCGACGTCAAGGAAGGCGACTACCTGCTGGCCGTCAATCACAAGCCTCTCGACCCCAGGTTCGACCCCTGGGCCGCGTTCGCCGGCCTCGCCGGCAAGCCCGTGCTGCTCACCGTCAGCGCCAAGCCGAGCATGGAGGGAGCGCGTGAGGTCCTCGTTGAGACCATCGAGGACGAGTATCGTCTCCGCAACCTCGCCTGGGTCGAGGAGAAGCGCCAGAGGGTAGACCGCCTTTCCGGCGGGCGACTCGGCTACATCTATGTGCCGGACACCGGCACCGACGGGCAGACCGAGCTGGTGCGCCAGTTCCGCGGCCAATTCACGAAGGAAGGTCTGGTCATCGACGAGCGCTTCAATTCCGGCGGCCAGATCCCCGACCGCTTCATCGAGCTCCTCAACCGGCCGCTGTACAACTTCTGGGGCGTGCGGGACGGCCACGACTGGCAGTGGCCGCCGGTCGCGCACAGCGGTCCCATGGCCATGCTGATCAACGGCTGGAGCGGCTCGGGTGGGGACTGCTTCCCGTTCTACTTCCGGGAAGCCAAGCTCGGTCCACTCGTCGGCATGCGCACCTGGGGCGGCCTCATCGGCATCTCCGGTGCACCGACCCTCATCGACGGCGGCAACGTCACCGTCCCGACGTTCGGGATCTACTCCACCGACGGCCAATGGATCATCGAGGGCCACGGCGTGGAGCCCGACGTCGAGGTCGTGGACGACCCCAGCCTCATGGCCAAAGGCGGCGACCCGCAGCTCGAGAAGGCCGTCGCGCTCGTCATGGAGCAGCTCGCGAAGACTCCGCCGGTACAGCCGAAGAAGCCGGCGTATCCGGACCGCAGCAGGTAACCAGGTGTGCCGCGGGTGACCAGCCGGCTGCCCGCCACCCCCGTGTCTCTGACTCAGCCCCCTCCCCCGCCGTCCGGGGAGGGGGCCCGTTTGATCTGGCTCGATGACACCCGAGGTGGACCCCCGGACCTCGCGAGGACCGGACACGTCCGGGCTACACTGCACCACGAGGATCCCATCACCGTCACGGAGAACCCATGCGAGCCTTCGAGCTGCCAGGCACTTCCAGCTTCCTGAGGTTCCACGACCTGCCGGGGCGTGACCCGGCCATCCTGTTCGTGCACGGGCTGGGATGCGCGTCGTCGTGCGACTACCCGCGCATCGCCGCGGACCCCGCGCTGGCGGGACGGCGGATGCTGCTGGTGGACCTGCTCGGCTCGGGGTTTTCCGATCGGCCCGCGGAGTTCGGCTATGCCGTCGAGGACCACGCCGACACCGTGGGCGCGCTCATCGCGGGCCTGGCGTTGCGGCAAGTCGACCTCGTCGGGCACAGCATGGGTGGCGCCATCGCCATTGTCGTGGCGGCCAGGAATCCCGAGAGGGTCCGACGGCTCGTGGTCAGCGAGCCGAACCTCGATGCCGGCGGAGGCTCGTTCAGCCGGCCCATCGCCGAGCAGTGCGAGGCCGACTACGTCGCCCGCGGTCATGCGGAGGGAGTGGAGAAAGCGATCGCCGAAGGTCATCCCACCTGGGCCGCCTCGCTGCGGGTGTCGTCGCCGCTGGCCGTGCACCGCGGCGCCACGTCCCTGGTGCGCGGCGGCGCGCCGTCCTGGCGAGAGCAGCTCGAGACCCTCTCCATCCCCCGCACGATGATCTTCGGCGCGAGGTCGCTGCCCGATCCCGATACCGAGCGGTTGCCTCGATTCGGCATCGCGGTCCGGATCGTGCAGGATGCCGGCCACTCGATGATGTGGGAGAACCCCTCCGGGTTCGCCGAGGCGGTGCGGGCCGCGCTGTCGTAGGCAGCCACCTCGTGGGCAAGAGACCGCCATGTCGCAGAGCTCGGCGAGGCGCGGCACACCGACCCGCGCATGCACCCCGCTCCTCTACAATCGAGGGAGCAGAAGGAGCCAACTCATGAGAACGCCACTGGCCCTGACCCTCCCACTCGTCGGCACTGTGCTCCTCACCGGCTGCTTCTCCAGCCGGCCGATCGGCGGCCCGGAGGCCTCGGCCGGAAACCCATCGCCCCTCGGCTCGTTCACCGTCTCGTCCCGGGTGCTCGGTGACCAGGTCCTCACTCCCTCGTCGTGCAGGGCCGGCGACCGCCAGCTCTTCCTCGGCGCCGACTTCGCAGGCTCGACCAGTCCCCTGGTCCTGCGTCTGGTCGTGGACCCTCTTGACGGTCCGGCCGTGCGGGTCTTCTCGACCGACGCCCAGTTCGACAAGACCGTCGTGTTCCGCCGGTCGGACTGCCAGGTCTTCCACTTCTCGCTCGACTCCACCGGCTGGCGGATCAACGACGTCTACGACTACCGCGTCACCCTCCAGCTCGACTGCAGCCGGGAGGGCGAGTCCATCAAGGGCGAGGCGTCCGCGACCCATTGCAGCTAGCCATGGCCACGTCACGTCGATTCTCTGCCCACCTCCTGATCGCCCTGGCGATCACGGGGTGCAAGCCAGTCACGCTCGGGTTGCCGCGTATCCACACCTCAGCGACGTCTCCCGACGGCCAATACGCCGCCACTGTCCGGAACCACCCGACCCTCGACCCGCCCGACCAGAGCGTCTGGGTGGGGCTCACCGGCGGCCCGGAGCAAATGGTGCAGAAGCTCG
>DAONEV010000353.1:0-4468 GCA_035403265.1 Thermoanaerobaculaceae bacterium
TCGGGCCTTCTCGACCTCGGCGATGGTGCGGGGGCGCCACTTGCCGAGGATGCGGGAGCCTTCGGGGGTCACGAGGACGTTCTCCTCGATGCGGATCCCTCCGAAGCCGACGAAGCTCTCCAGCCTCGCGTAGTCGATGAACTCGGTGAGCTTGCCCTCGGCCTTCCAGCGCTGCACCAGCTCGGGGATGAAGTAGAGCCCTGGCTCGACGGTGAAGACGAACCCCGGCTGCAGTGTTCGCGCCAGGCGCAGCGACTTGAGGCCGAACTGGGTGCTCTTGGGCTGGCCTTCGTGGCCGACCCAGACCTCGCCCAGATCCTCCATGTCGTGGACGTCCAGGCCCAGCATGTGGCCCGTGCCGCACTGGAAGAACATGGCATGAGCGCCCTGCGCGACCGCGTCGTCGAGGTTGCCCTTCATAAGGCCGAGATCCTTGAGCCCCTCGGCGAGGGTGCGGCACGAAAGCCCGTGCACCTCCGAGAAACGGACGCCGGCCCGGCAGGCGTTCACGGCCGCAAGGTGGGCGTTGAGGACCACCTGGTAAACATCCCGCTGGCGGGGCGTGAATGTCGCGTCCACGGGGAAGGTGCTGGTGAGGTCGCCGGCGTAGTGCATGGACGTCTCGGCGCCGGTGTCCAGGAGGAAGAGGTCGCCCGGTCTGAGTTGGTTGCCGTGGAAGTGGTTGTGCAGGGTCTCGCCGTGGACGGTGGCGATGACCGGGAACGCGAGCTGCCCACCCGCCGCCATGGCGATCTCGGTAACCCTTGCGGCGACCTCGGACTCCAGCATCCCTGGCCGGACCATGCGGATGGCGGCCAGGTGCATGTCCACCGTGGTGTCGACGGCCTTCTCGATCTCGGCGACCTCCTCGGCGCTCTTGATGACGCGCATCTCGACGATGGCGCGGATGAGGTCGACCGCTGCATCGTCCTTCTGGCGGTCCGGGTGAATCCCCAGCAACCCGAGGAGCTTGAGCTTGTTCTCCGGGCGGTAGGGAGGCAAGTGGCGGATGGTGCGACCCTTGGCCACGGCCTCCTTGAGGTACGCATCGAGCGCGGCGGCGGGCCGCGTCTCGGTCACGCCGCCACCCGCGGCCAGCTCCGCCACCGTGGGCAGCACGCCGGTCCAGACGATGTCGTCAATCGTCAGGTCGTCGGCGAAGACGACCGTGCGGCCCTCGTCGAGGTCGATGATCGCCGCATAGCCCGGCTGGTCCACTCCGAAGAAGTAGAGGAACGAGCTGTCCTGCCGGAAGTGGAAAGTGTTGGCCGCGTAGTTCATGGGGCTCTCGTCGTTGCCCAGGAACAGCAGTAGGCCGGAGGAGAGCTGGCGTTGCAACCGCTCGCGGCGCTCGACGTAGGTGTACGCAGGGAACATGATCGGTCCTCCGTGGGGCAGCCTATCAGCAATCACGGGACAGCTTCAGGTTCGGCCCGTGCTCTGGCGCAACCACTTCCTGGTGAGCAGCAACGCCAGCGGCGTGACCATGGCGATGGCCGCGTAGATCAGCCACATCTGCTCGGTGTGCTTCGCGCCATCGGCGGGGCAGTAGTGCTGCAGGAACCAGCCGGCGTACAGGCCGGTGAGGAACTTGGTGAGGAACCACGGGAGCTGTCCAATGCCGACGTAGGCGCCGGTCTTGCCCGGCGGCGCCAGCTCGGTGAGGTAGTGGTAGAAGCGCGGCTGCCACATGGACTCGCCCACCGTCATGAGAATGATGAAGGCGATGAGTGTCGTAGGCGAGGGTCCCAGGGCGAGCAGGAAGGTCGGTGCCGCCATCACCAGGGTGCCCCAGACGATCATGTTCAACGGATTCTTGCGGGACGTCAGGGCGGCCACCAGCGGCGCGAGCAGGAAGACGAAGAGCGGCCCCAGGTTCGCGAACAGCTCGAAGCGATCCGCCACCCACGGCACGAAAGCGCGGTTGATGTACAGCGGCAGCGTCAACCAGTTGTGGGCGAACAGCGTCTGCACCGGAATGAGGATGAAAATGAAGAAGGCGAAACGCCCGTCGCGGAGCGGGTGCTCGGCGAACCACCGCCCTGAGAAGACCCGCGGCTTGACCTCGGCGCGTGCGGCTTCCTCGCGGGCGGCCGCCTCCGGGCGGCTCTGGAGCGCGGCCTTGGCCGTCGCCCGGGTCAGGATCGCGGCGGTGATGCCGATCGAGGCGAACGTCAGCACGGTGTAAAGGCCAAACACGCCGTTGATGCCGTTGGGCGGGAAGGCGCCGGCGGCGAGGCCCCGAATCCGCGGCGAGAGCAGGCCGGCGGCGAACGCGCCGAGGTTGTTGAGGCCGTACACCACGGCGAACGCCATGGCTGACGTCTTGGGAGTGGAGAACTGCTTGACGGCCGAGAACAAGGTCGGCTGGAACATGCCGAAGCCGATGACGACGATGGCAAGGCTCACTGCGGTGGTGAGGAACGCCGGCGAGGTCAGGCTGCCGCCCTTGAGGTACCCGGCGACCGTGATGAAGATGCGGCCGACCGCCATGAGGAGGATGGAGATCAGCAGCACCCGGCGAAGCCCGTAGCGATCCCCCATCTCGCCCAGGAAGAACATGGCGAAGGTGATGCCGCCAGTGAACAATGAGACGACGATCCCGGCCGTGATGTCGCCGAGCGCGATGTTCTCTGACAGGTACTTCATGAGCAGGGTCAGGACGCCGAAGTAGGCGATGCCTTCGAGGAAGTACGGCACGTTGACGCCCCACATGGCACGCGGCGAGTGGACGAACGCCGTCACGGTCCCGGCAATCTCGCCGAGGGCTTGCTGGAAGGGGGTCTTCGGGACTGGCGGCTGGGTCTCGGTCATTGCGGCCTCCAGGGGGCTGTCGTCGGAAGTGGACTGTACCAAATCCCCGGCCGCCGATCTCGTCCACGATGGCCCCTCCGATGACACCGGTGGTCGCCTGGGACTGCCCGAAGGCGAACGGCGCCGCGAACAGTGACAGTGCCAACACAACTAATCCAGGTCCACGCATTCGCATCAGGTAGCTCCTCCCATTTTCGTTCTTGAGCTCGACAGCCGGCTGTCGCGGCGCCCGTGATGCCCGTTGACGATGAGCCCCCTCTCGCTTGGCGCCGTGATACTGCCCTTTCTCGTCAACCGAGTGCCTCTTGGAGCTCCGACTGCGAGGTCGTCGGCCGACTCCTGCCGGGGCAGATCGTCGGCGCGGTCGTTGGCTCACGGAGTCGGCTCCCGGAGTCGGCTCCCGGAGTGTCAAGACTCTTTAGAAATGTCCCCGTGCTTAGCTCGATAGAAATGTCCCCGTGGTTGTCGTAGGGGCTGTGGGAGCTGTGGGAATCCCGGGGGTGGTTGGGGGCGGGATTTCCACAGCTTCCACAGCCCACACAGTTGCATCACCCCGTTTGGCCGGGCCGGGCGGCCTCGGCGTTTGCCTTGCGCCTCTCTGCGATCAATGGCGAGCGTGGAGAGAACGAGCGTTGCCACGGGTGGGTCGGCGGAGGCAGAGGCTTCTGCCGAGGCCGGATCGGCGTGGCCTTCGTCTGCGGTTCGCGGGAAGCGAGGCGGGCTTCGGGATGGATCTCCCGATACTCGAGCTCACGGTCGCAATGCAGCAGGTGCACGGAGCCGTCCAGCCGGCGCTGCACGATGACCTTTGCCTTGGGCCGCGGCAGTCGCTCCTTGGGGCCGCTGATCTGAAAGTAGCGGTTGTCCCAGCGGATGGTCCAGTCGTTTTGCACCGCCCGGGTCTCTTCGGTTACGAAGATCCGCGCGAGCTCGGCTGCCGCTGGCGCAGCACGATGCCAGTCCTCGCCGTCGCGCGGCTCAATCGCAAACTTCCCGTTGAGGTGAGCGCAGAAGCTCTCCGCAAGTAACCGGTTGGCCTCCTCGATCGTCGTGACCCCCTGGAGCTGTAGCTCTTTGGGCAGGCGATCCTGGTAGACGCCGTTGCTGCGCTCGACTCGTCCCTTCGCCTGAGGCGACGACGCCCCGATGATCTCGATCCCCAACCGCTCGCACACCCGCCCAAACACCGTACGTGGCCTTACGTCAGCCAGCTGCTCTTCCACCGTCGGCGCCCGGGTCGTCAGGTACACGTTCTTCCAGTCGGTGTACAGCGCCCGTGGTACCCCGTACCGCTCGATCCACGCCCACAGCACCCGCATCGCCGCTTCCGTCGTCTCCTCCCCGTAGATCCTCCCCAGGGTCCGCCCGGTCGCATCGTCCACCATGTTCATCAGGCACGGCTGATCGCCGCGCCCAAACCAGTCAAAGAAGCTACCGTCCAGCTGCACCAGCTCCCCGAAGTGCGCCTTCCGCTCCCGCCACTGCCGATGTGGCTTACGTTTGCGATGCCGCGACCACAGCCCCTCCGCAACCATCCAGCGCCGCAAGGTCTCGTGATCCACACTCGCCACTCCCAGCAGCGCCAGCTTCTCCGCCGCCAGCGTCGGCCCGTACCCCAAAAGCCTCCCCCTGCACTCCTCAAGGCACCGCTCTC
>DAONEV010000354.1:0-4380 GCA_035403265.1 Thermoanaerobaculaceae bacterium
ACCAGTCCCACCCGGGGCCAGCGCGATGCCCGCGAGGGCGCCGTTGAAGTAGGCCAGGGAGGTGTCGAAGATCTTCGAGTAGGTCTCGGGATAGGTCGCGTTGAAGGCAGGCCCGTACCCGGGTTCCGGAACGATTGGCGGCGCCTGCGTCGCGGCGTAGATGCCGGTGGTTGTCGGCGTCGAGTTGAAGGCCGCCTGCAGGGTGGCCAGGTTGAAGCCGTTGTTGGCACCCGTGCCGGTGACGCGGAACTGCATGATGGTGCGGGTGTTGGGACCGTATCCAGGCTGCGTCGTGGGAGCGCCGCCGGTCGTCGTCTGGTCCAGATCGCCCGTGTAGTAGTCGTACCGGGAGTCAAACGCCGGGATGGGAGGCGCCGCATCGTTGTAGAGGATCAGTGTCGAGCCCAGGGGCACCGAGCTGAAGTCCACGATCACGTCCTGGCGCTCCGCCGGCATGAGGAAGAGTGACTTGTAGAGGATATCCAGCACGACGATGTTACGACGGTTGTACTCGTAGGCGACAGGCTGGGCGGGAATCACCGCCGGGGCAGGCAACAGGCCGCCTTCGGAGCCGATCGAAATGATCGCGGGGCCTGCCGTGGCGGGATCCGGTACGCCGCCATCCCTGCCGTCGACCGGCCAGGTCGTGGGCCAGCAGCCACCGACCGGGTTGGGAAGGCCAGTCACCGGGTCGATGGGATCGGCCGCGGTGCACAGCCGAGGAGTCGTGGCCGCGGTGTGCGGGATCGCCGGAACCATCGAGACTTCCGTGCAGAGGCTGGGATCCGGCGCTCCGGGTCCCTTGCAGACCACGCCGGCCGCGGTTGCGGCATAGAAGAACTGGAGGTTCCAACTGCGGTCGTTGGCCGCATTGAGGATCTGGAACCGATAGGCCGCAGGATCCACGATGGTCGACGGATACGCGGTCCCGTTGATGACCGGGGTGTCCATGAACCCCTCAGGCACGCCCGTCGGGTTGGGAAGGCCCGGGCAGACCTGATCCGGGCGCGCGGCCGTCGGGCACGGGAAAGGCGGGCTCACGTAGGTGCTGGGGTTCTGAGGAGGCCAGAACCACGCGCCGTAGTCCCACCGGCCGAACGGGTTCGCACCGCCGACGGTGTCCGCCGGGTCCTGGTTCGGCGGGTACACGTGGGGGTACCAGAGGCTGCCGAAGCCGCCGTAGGAGGCAACATCCCAGGTGGGATCCTGGGCCGCCAACTGGCCGCCCGGGGCGCCGTCGTCGGGCACCCAGGTTCTGTCCTGGATGATCAGAGGGAGGAGGTGCGCGAGGTCCGGCGTGGTGCCCAGGGTTCCAGGAGCCGTCGCGGCTTTCAGGGCGTTCTCCTCGACCGGGTCGACGAGCAGGTAGCCCGCTGCCTCGCCGAGGTACACGTTCAAACGTGTGGTGCCATAAGCGTGGTCGTGATAGAACATTAGGCGCCCGCCCTGCTGGTTGGTCCAGTAGAACGTCTGCTTGCCAGGGCCAGGGTCGCCGCCGAACATGTCGGGGACGTTCCGCATGCTCACACCGGCCTTCAGGGATGCGGTCTCGGAGGCCGGGGTGATCCACTGGTGCGGTGTGCCGTCGCTGATCCATGGCGTGTTGCCGCCGTGGAGGTGGAGGGTGGCGCGGTTCTCGGTGTACTTCGTTCCGTCAGGGCCCGTTCCGGCGCCCATGTAGGTGTCGTCCATGGGAATGAAGATGTCGCCGTTGGCGCCAGGACCCGTGCCCACCGGCAGCGCATGGCTGCCGAGTTGGTTCTCGAAGAGGACGCGCACCGGACGGTTCTTGGTGGCGAGAAGCAGAGGTCCCAGGTACTGCTGTTGGCCGACGGGGTTGCCGTTCACGTCGAGCTGCACGTAGCCGCGCAGACGGGTCGCCGGCAGGTCACTGTGCATCTGCTGCGCGAAGTCGCGGAGCCCGATTCGGTAGAAGTCGCTGCCCGGGAAGGTCGTCGTGTCCGCGGTCGCGATCGGGATGCACTGACCCAGGTTGTTGGGCGCCGAGACTCCGCAGAGACCTGGCAGGGTGTCGACGAACTTCCTCATGCCTCCCGTGAAGCTTCCCGGGACGCCGACCGGCAGCGGGCTGTTGGCGTAGTTCCCAATGCCGAAATAGTCAGGCATCGACAGCGCCGGACCCATCAAAGCGGGTTCCTTCGGGCCGGCTTTCCCGATCGACGTGACCTGAGCCATGGGGCTGAGGGTCGCGGTAGCCGGGTTGATTCCCGCGAAGAGCTTGAACACGCCCTTCTTCTGCGGGCCCAGGCGTGCGCGAGCGGCCTCACGCTCGGCCCTGGTGACGGTTCGCATCTGCCCGGGGATGCCAGCCACTCCCGGCTTGCGCTCCTGCGCCAGGGCGCCAAGCGCCGTGACCATGGCCAGCGCCCCGATGAGCGGCAGCCGCAGGCTCCACCTGCGACCGCCATGCGTGCTTCGTGTGGAGTCTCTCATCTCTTCTCCTTGGTGGACCTCTCGAGCGGCCACGCGACTGCAGCCAGGGCCGCAGCCAGACACCCGTTGATGTTGTGCTTCCAGGTCTTCAACTCCATCCCACAGCAAGACGCCAGGTTGAGCAGATCACTTTTGCCCCCCTCCAAGTGCTCGTGCGCCAAGTCCGCGCCTCCTTTCCTCCTGCGACCAACTCCGTAGCCTCGATCTGAGGTCAGGTGGCGCTGAAGCAAGAACCGGGCCAGGCTCGGGAGAGGGTCTCAAGATCGTGTCTAACATATTCACGAGATTTCACTTACGTATGCTTGCGAAGCCCGGGCGCAGGTCGAACCGGACAGACATGTGAGACGGGGAGAGCGCTCCGAAAGCCAGGTCCTGGGAGCCCGGAAACCACCTGGCTGTCAGTCTTCCCGGCCGCCGGCCACGGCTCGGGACCAGGCCGACCTCTCTCGTTCAGTCTGTGTCACGCGGGTGAAACACGACGGTGGCGCGAGACGGTTGAAACACCGCGGACCTGGAGGCGGGCGGGCCGAGTCAGCACGGCGAGGCAGCCGTCCCGCTCCATCGGGATTCGAGGCAGGATCGACGCGGGCGGCTTCTGGCGGCCGGGTCTCAGGTCCCGGAAGGGTCAGACCCCTGGTTCAGCAGCCGGTAGAGCGTGGCGCGCGAGATGCCCAGGAGGCTGGCGGCCCGGACCTTGTTCCCGTCTGCCTCGGCCAGCGCTCTTTCCAGGTCGGCTGCCGTCACCTGCCTGCGCCGCCAGTTGACGGTCGGCCGCTCACGCCCCTGCGTTCGCAGCTCGGCTGGCAGGTGGGCCGCCTCGATGACCTCGCCCCTGCTCTTCACGAGGGCGAACTCGAGGACATTTTGCAGCTCCCGCACGTTCCCGGGCCAGGGATGCTCCATCAGCAAAGCCATCGCGCCGGGACCGATGCTGGCCTTCGGACGGCCGCCCAAAGTGGCGATCCGCTCGAGAATGTACTCGGCCAGCAACGGAACATCGACGGCACGCTCGCGGAGAGGAGGCAGATGGATCGGGATCACACACAGGCGATAGTAGAGATCTTCCCGGAACTTGCCCGCGGCGATCTCCTTTCGCAGGTCCCGGTTGGAGGCGCTGATGACGCGGACGTCAACCGAGAGCGTCCTTTCGCCGCCGACCCGCTCGAAGGTGCGCTCCTGAAGCACGCGCATGAGCTTGACCTGCATCGCCGGAGAGAGGTCCGCCACCTCGTCGAGAAAGATCGTGCCACCGTCGGCAAGCTCGAACCGCCCCTTCTTGTCCCGGATCGCTCCGGTGAACGCCCCCTTGACATGCCCGAAAAGCTCGCTCTCGAGTAGCGTCTCCGGGATCGCCCCGCAGTTCACGGCGATGAAGGCCTGTGCCGCGCGAGGTCCCTCCCGATGAATGGCCCGCGCCACCAGCTCCTTGCCGGTCCCGCTCTCACCCTGAATCAGGACCGGGCTGGTCACCTCGGCCACCTCCCGGATGGCCTCGTAAACCTCCTGCATCGCACGATCGTGACCGATGATGCCCGAGAAGCTCTTCTCGCCCCCGATCAGAGCTCGCAACCCGTTGAGCTCCGTGGCATCCTCAAGGATCACGAGTGCACCGCGCGAGCCCTCGTACTCCAGGGGGGCGGCCGTGATCAGCAGCACCAGCGAGCGAGACGAACCGTTCTCCCCGATGTGGAACTCGGCCCGCCGGCGGTGGATCTCGTGGCCGGCCAGCGCCTCCCGCACGACCCGGCTGACCTGACAGGCCTCACACGACTCGAGTGCCCCGCAGGCACCGGAGCCCTGCATGGCCTCGTGGCAATGCAGGACGTCGCCGGCCAGCAGCTCGTCCAGGCGGCCGGCGAGGGGGCCGAAGGTCCGCTCGAGGGTGCGGTTGACGATCTGGACCCGGCTGCCTTCGCCAACGACCAG
>DAONEV010000355.1:0-4379 GCA_035403265.1 Thermoanaerobaculaceae bacterium
GACAGGAGGTGACAGGAGCAGACAGGTAAGGACTTTCAAGCAAGCGCAATTCAGGTACACGGGTCTGAGCGCGGGCGCCGAGGTGAGCCAACTGCTCAGTGGGCAGGTGCTCTGAATCGCACGCTCGAACATGGCGAGCGGATGGGTCCCGGTCCGCTTGGCCCGTCGTTCCCGGTCGGGCGCTCGCACGAGGCCGCTGTTTCAGGCTCGCTTCACGAACAGGACCCCGCCCCCGTCGGGCCGCGCGCACAGGTCGAGCAGGACGTCCGCGAGGTCCGCGCGGGAGATGGACGACAGCAGCCCGACCTTCACCCGCGCGCCCAGCGTGACGCGCCCCGTTCGCGCGCCGTTGGTGAGCCGTGGGGGCTTCACGATCGACCATCGCAGGCCGCTGTCCCGGACCGCGTCCTCCTGGTCCACGCGGTCCTGCGCAGTTGGCAGCTGGCCGCCGGTGGCCAGGCGGAACATCGCCAAGAACAGCCGGCCCTGGTTCTCGGAATAGGTGCCGACGAGCGCGCCGGTCAGGCAGACGAGCCGTTCGACACCGACGTCGCGCGCCGCCCCGATGATCGCGCGGGTCGCCGCGGCGCAGAGGACCTCGCGGTACGGTGGGCGCGCGCCGATCGCGATCACGGCTGCATCGGCGTCCTCGAGGGTCCGGCGTACTGCGTCGGTCGAGTCGAAGCCGCCGACGATTTCGCGGACGTGGGGCGCCGCCGGGGGCAGCTCCCCCCCGTGACTCACCAGCGCGTTCACTCGCCATCCGCGACGCAAGGCTGACGCGATGACCTCGTGGCCGGTCGCCCCCGGGGCACCGAACAACGCGATCTTGAGAGGCTCAGCGTTCACGTGCGATCTCCACCACCGCGCCCGTCGGCCCCGCCCCGCGCTCGCACGAGGAGGGATCGTCCGCGACCCGCACCAGCACCTTGCCGTGCCCGGGCTGGGGCGGCTCCCCGTCCACCAACATCAGGGCGTCCGGCACTCCGCACTCCTCGTCCACGAGAGCCTTCATCGCGGTCTCCCACTTGCGGTACGCCGCGGAGGGCGCAGTCCCGGACGGAATCGTGGCCAGGACGTGGCGATCGTTCCAGGCCGCGCGGGCTGCACGCTCGTACTCTAGCGTGGCGGTGACTGAGGCGGAAGCTGCACCCGCCTCCGATGGTGCAGCCCGACGTGCGTCGGCCGCCGGGACATCCCAGGCGAGGCGGGCACTTGAAACGATGCCGTAATGTGTATGCAACTGCTTTGACACGCACCCCGCGCTAGGGTCAGCTTGGGTTGTTGGAAGT
Organism: Thermoanaerobaculaceae bacterium; assembly: GCA_035403265.1. Taxonomy (GTDB): domain Bacteria; phylum Acidobacteriota; class Thermoanaerobaculia; order Thermoanaerobaculales; family Thermoanaerobaculaceae; genus JAAYVZ01. The sequence continues at coordinate 1,293 of DAONEV010000355.1, forward strand.
GATCGTAGTGTCCAATGCCGTGGTGGGTGGCAGATCCGGGAGGTGACGATGGCCGCCTTGTCGCGCAAGACGGTGGACGGCGTTGCAGGGAGTGTCGTGCTGGCCGGGCTGTTGATCGGCACAGCGCTCAACAACGCTTGGGCGCTGCTCTGGTGCTCGCTGGTTGCCATGGTCGTGGGCATCGCCCTGTACAGCCGCGTGGATCGGCCCCGCGTACCGGTGCTGCTCTTCTCGATGGGCGCGGCGGTCATCGTCGCGGCTATGGTTGTGGTCTGGATGATGCATCGTCACTAGGTCCGGCGCCTCGCGTTGGGGACACGACGAGCGCGGCGTGCGAATCGGACACGCAAGGCCGAAGACACGGGCAGGGGGCGCGTCATGACGGACTGGACGGCATTGACCGGGGAAGCGCTCCAGTGGCAGCCGGAGGGCCACTGGAACTGGGAGCTGCGGGCCCGCGGGAACGGCGTCGCGCGCGTGACTTGGCGGAGCACCTGTGGGTCGCTTGCCCTGGCCAGCTGCAGGCACGGCGAATGGACGCTGAAGCGCATGGGTTTCTTCCGCCCGTACATTACCGTGCGAACGGCCGGCTCCGAGGGGGATCTGGCGCGCATGCAGCGCGCGGGGCGCGTGACGAGCCTCCGCTTCGGCGATGGGAGTGCCTTCACCTGGGCACGCCTCCGTTCTCGCGGCAAGGACCGCATGTTCGCCGACCAGGCCGGGAGGCCGATCGTGTCGTTCTCGCCCTCCACGCGCGGTGGACCGCTCTCGGGCCTGATGACGATCGGGAGCACGGATGTTCCGGCGGGAACGCTGGTCCTCTTGGCGGTGGTGGGCTGGTATCGGCTCGTCCTCGAGCAGATGGACGAGGAAGCGGCCATGCTCGCCGCGACGATGGCTGCGGTCAGTGCCGCTGTCTCCTGACGGGTCGCCTCCGAGGAAGCGCTCCATGCTGCAGGCCGCAAGGAACCGCTTGCAGTAGGTGCGAACCCCGTCCTCGAAACGGTGTTCGGTTCGTGGCGGGCCAGCGTGATCGGCACGGCCTGCCGCCTTGGAGTGTCCTCGCTCCGGGAGCGCGGACCGGCGAGCGCTGGGATCCTGGCCTGCGACCTCCGCAGCGTCCCGCGTCTGCTGGAGGCCCTGCTGGAAGCCTGCGTGGGTGGTGTGCTCCCCCCGGTACTTGGGCCAGCACGGCCCTCACTTGGGGCTAGTTCGCCACCAGCCTGCCGGGGTTCGACACCATGTTGTTAGCAAGTGATCTTGCCGCTCGATTTTGACAAGTGATCTTGCCGCTCGGCCGGGAGGAGGCGAAGCGGGGTGGACGGGGTGCGGAGGCGGCCGAGGCGGTCGTAACGAGCCAGACGTCTCGAGCCGAGGTGGATGCTGTAGCCTCCTTGCAGGTGGTGGCGGACGAGGACCAGGCGCCGTTCGCAGCTGCGCCGGCCAGGTTGTTTGGGGATCTGCAGCACGGTCTTGCCCAGCACGACGGTGTTGTCGCGGTTGACCCGCCGTCTGGCCTCGACGCATAGGTACTGGTCGAGGTCGACGTTACCGAGGGGGACGAAGCCCGTGGCCGGGTCGGCCGGGGGGCGAGCGAAGCGGGCGTTGTAGTCGGGCAGGAAGGTGTGATCGAGGTAGTGGTTGGCCGCCTCGACGGTGCGGATGCCGACGAGCCGCAGCTCGTTGACGAGGCGGTCCTGCAGGGTGCGGTTGAGCCGCTCGCCGCGACCGCGGGCTTGGGGGGAGAAGGCGAGGATCTGCTCGATCCCCAGGGCCTCGAGGGCGCGCTGCAGCTGGGTAGGGTGCTGGGGGTCCTCGCGCCGGCCGGCCTTGGGCACGCGGGTGGCCCAGCCGGCGCGGTCGGTGTAGAGCTGCTGCGGCAGGCCATGCTGCTGGAAGACCGCGCGCAGCGCATGGAAGACCGCGGTCCGCGTCTCGGACGGCCAGAGCTGAGCATAGAGCAGGCGCGAGGTGGCATCGTCGGCCACGGCGATCAGGCTCTGGCGCAGCTCGGGCACGAGGGCCAGCCAGGGGTGACGGCTGCCATCGAGATGGAGCATCTCGCCGAAGCAGGCGCGGCGTTCGCGGCGCAGCCGGTGCTTGCCCCGGGTCCGGTGCCGGCGGATCAGGCCGGCGGCCTGCAGCACGTGCTTGACGAACGTGTAGGAACGGGTGAGCCCATGGTCGCGCACCGCCCGTTCGTGGAAGTGGCGAACGTTGAACCCGGTGTAGCGCTCGCGGTAGAGCCGCAGGATCGCTTCCACCTCGTTGCCCGGGACGCGCCGGGGCGAGGGCACCCGGCAGCGCCGGTCGAGCAGGGCGCCCATGCCCTCGTGTTCCAGCCTCCACTTCCAGTGCCGGATGGTCCGGGGTCGGACGCCCAGCACGTCCGCGGCCTCCAGCCACTTCATCTGTCCACTCATCGCCTTCAGCATCACTTCCTGTACTCTCATGGCGCGCTCCACGGTGGTGGGCGGGTAGTAGTCCACGGCTGACCTCCTGGCAGAAGCCAGCCCGGACTATGCCCCCCACCACCCTCTGGAGCGGCAAACTCACTTGCTCTCGGGAGCGGCCGAATCATGTGCTCCCTACAGCCGGGGTTCGACACCATAGCGCGCACCGCGCCCCCTGCGCTAACCTGCTGCCCAGCGGAAGCGTGACCCGTTAGCTCAGTCGGTAGAGCACCTGCCTTTTAATCCGAAACGGCTCAATCGTCGTCACGTCCGGGAAGACGTTGAAGCACAGGCGCCTCCGCGGGTGAGCCCCCGCGGAGGCGCTCTTCGCTGGTGGCCTCAAATGGCCTCAAGTTGACCCGGTTGGACATCGAGTGTCACCCATCGGGTCACCCGCGGAAGCAGGGTCGCCCCGTGGTTCTGACGTCAGACGTAGGGTGCGAGGGCGAGGCTGAACCGGGCGCGAGGAGCTTCGAGCAATTGCCCCGCGCGCCCGACCAGGCACTACCGATACAGGGCCTTGAGCGCGCCCCAGGACTTTGCCACCGTCGGCGTCGGCAACGAGCCCTGATGGATGACGCCGACTCCGGTCACGTCCATTCCGGAACTGGCGTAGGGCGTGGGGTAGGGGTCG
>DAONEV010000356.1:0-4342 GCA_035403265.1 Thermoanaerobaculaceae bacterium
CCAGCAGCACATTGTCACCCGGCCTCGCGAGACCCTCCCGCACGAGATCATGCAGGACGACGAAGTGACTGGTTGTCGTGGTGTTGCCGTAGCGTTCCGCCCGGCAGCGCACAACATCGGGAACCTTGCAGCCCAGGTACGCCTCGACCGCGCGCGTGCCCTTGCGAATCGCCCGTACCGAGACCTGGTGGGGGACGAGGTGGTCCACGTCGTCGAGCGTCCACCCCGTCTTGTCGAGGGTCCGTTTGAGGTAGGCGGGAAAGTGCTGGTTTCCCTTGATCTGAAGTCCCCTGGCCTTGGTCAGGAGCATGCCGCCGGGCCCCCGGGACGACGGGCGGGAGGTGCAGTAGTGGTCGTGCCTGGCGCCGGTCACCAGGTCGATGACATGGAAGCCGACGCAGTCGTCGTCGGACCGATCCAGGATGAGCGCCGCCCCGGCGTCGCCCAGGGTCAGCGCCGCAAGCTGGCGGTCGAGGCTGTGGCGGATCTCGCGCGTCGCGGTCTCCGCCACCGGCGAGTTGTGCTCGCCGCTCACGACCATCCCCGTCGTCACGACGCCCGCCCGGATCAGGCCCTGGAGCACCCAGATCCCCGTGATCATCCCGGCGCAGGCGTTGACGACATCGAACACCACGGCGGAGCGTGCCCCGAGCGCCTCCGCCACCCGCACCGCGGTGGCCGGCTCAAGACTGAACTCGTTCGGGCGGTTGTGCTTCGAGATGCTGGCGCAGATGATGGCGCCGAGGTCCTCGGGCCGGTAGCGGGACATCGTCAGGGCACGGCGGGCGGCCGCCAACGCCAGGTCCAGGGCGCACTCGCCGGTGGCGACGCGGCGCTCGTGAACCCCCGTGATGCGTTCGAGATCCAGCCGGGGCCGGCGTCTGCAGGTAGCGATCAGCGCCTCGGTGGTGAGCACCCGCTCCGGGAGGTACACCCCGAGACTCTCGATCTTGATCTTCACCCGATCGCCCCGGAAGCGCTCAGCCCGAGCCTCGTGATGCCCTGCCGGAACGAAACGAGCGGTCGATAGCCCAGCTCGCGCCTGGCCTTCGTGATGTCGTACCGGCAGTTGCACGCCACGAAGCGAACGCCATAGCGGGTCAGGAAAGGCGGAGAAGCCCGGCCGAGCAGGCGCGCCGCTCCTTCGACAACAGCCGCGAGTGAGTGGACGGCCCAATATGGCAACGAAACTCGTGGCGGCCGCACGCCGATCACCTCGGCCAGGGCGTCGATGGCCTGTCGGGCCGTGATCTCCTCGCCGTCGGTCAGGTGGTAGAGCTGGCCCGACGCAGCAGGCGTGCCGACCACCAACACGACCCCCTCGGCGAGGTTCTCCACATGAGACAGGCCCAGGAGATTGCCACCCTGCTCGATGGCCGGCATGATGCCCCGCCGTAGCAGCGTGACGATGCGCGGCACCACGCTCGGGTCGCCGGGCCCCCAGATGGCGCCCGGGCGGATGACGGTCGTCGCCAGTCCGCAACGTCCGTGGGCGTCCATCACCAGCCGTTCGCCAGCCGCCTTGCTTTCGCTGTAGTGGTCGCCGCGGGCCGGAACCGCGACCGGCGCGCTCTCGTCGACGACCCGGCCATCCCTCGGCAACCCCAGCACGGTCAAGGAGCTGAGGTGGACCAGCCGCTCCACTCCGGCGCTCTGACATGCAGAGATGAGGCTCGCGGTGCCGCGCACGTTGGCGCTCCAGAACTCCTCGCGAGGCCCCCAGTCGGAAACCCGTCCGGCGGTGTGGACGACGAGCTGCTGGCCGGCCACCGCGGTGGCCAGGGACGGTACGTCCTCAAGATCGCCGGGCACGACCTCGACGCCAAGCTCGCCAAGCCGCTGGATGTCACCCGGGCAGCGCGCCATGGCGCGCACGCGAAATCCTTTTCCGGCCATCGACCGCGCGACATGGGAACCGAGGAAACCGGATGCACCCGTGACCAGCACCGCCGTGCCGCGTGGCACCCCGCTCACTGCTCGGCCGCCCGCGCCACTGCCTCGTCTCGAAGCGCGCGACGCAGCGGCTTCCCGACCGCGGTCTTGGGAAGCTCCTCCCGGATCTCGACCGCCGATGGGACCTTGAACTTGGCCAGGTTCTCCCGGCAGAACGCGAGCAGCTCGTCGGGTTGCAGCTCGACTCCCTCCCGCGGCACCACGAACGCCCTGACCAGCTCGCCGCGAGTCTCGTCCGGAATCCCCACCACGAGCGCTTCCAGGATCTTGGGATGCTCGAGCAGCACCGCCTCGATCTCGGCCGGGTAGATGTTCATGCCGCTGCGGATGATCATGTCCTTCTTGCGGTCGACGATCCGGAAGTAGCCGTCCCGGTGCATCTGGGCGATGTCCCCGGTGTGGAGCCAGCCATCCCGGATTTGCTCGGCCGTCTCCTCGGGGCGACCCCAGTATCCCTTCATGACCTGTGGCCCACGCACTACCAGCTCCCCGGGCACGGTCCAGTCGCCGCCCTCGCCGAGCCCAACCGACCGCTGCCCGGTCTCCAGGTCGACGATGCGAGCGAGGGTGTCCGGGTACGGCAGACCAACCGTGCCGTGACGGTCCTCTCCAAACGGCGGGTTCCCCATCACGACCGGCGACGCCTCGGTCAGCCCATAGCCCTCGACCGGCCGCACGCCGGTCTTCTCGATGAAGCTCCGCTGGACGGCAGGAGCGAGCGGGTTGCCGGCGCACGGGCACACCCGGACCGACCGCAGGTCGAAGCGCTCGAGCCCGGGCAGGTTGGTGATGGCGACCAGGAAGGTCGGCACGACGGGGAAGACGCTCGGGCGATGACGGTGGATGGCGAGGACGAGCCCGTGCGTGTCGGTCGGGTTGGGAAGGAGCACGAGCGTGGCTCCGGTCATGACGCCAAGGTTGAGGCAACAGGTCAACCCGAAGGCGTGAAACAGCGGCACCGCGGCGAGCGTGATCTCCTGCCCGTCCTCGAGCCTCGCCCAGGCGCGGTTCTGCTCGGCGTTGACGAGCAGGTTGCGGTGGGAGAGCTCGACGCCCTTCGAGATCCCGGTGGTGCCGCCGGTGTAGAGCAGGACCGCCGTCTCGTCCTCATGCATCACGGCCGGCTGCGGCGTCCCGGCCCGGAGCAGCGATCGGAAACTCAGGTCTCCCGGAGCAAGCGGCGCGGAAGGCAGCTTGCGCTCGCGGGTCAGGGTGAACAGGCACCACAGCAGTGGCGGGAAGTGCTCCTTGATACGAGTGACGATGACCCGCCTCAACGTGGTTCCGGGGCGAACCTGGCTGACGACCGGGTAGAACTGGCTCAGCACCACCGCGATGACGGCGCCGCAATCCCTGAGCTGGTACTCGACCTCGCGCGCCGAGTAGAGCGGGTTGAACGGCACGGCGATCCCGCCCACCGCCACGGTCGCGAGATACGCGATCACGAACTGGGGGCAGTTTGGGAGCATCAACGCCACCCGGTCGCCCTTGCGGACACCCAGGCGCTGGAGCGATGCGGCGAAACGATCGACGAGCAGTTGCAGGCGCCGGTAGGTCATGGAGGTCGTGTGCAGGCGCCCGCCCACCGCCACCGAGAAGACGATCGCCGGCCGCCCAGGGAAACGACGCGAGGCCGCCGGAAGCAACTCGGACAGGCACCCCTCGTGACGGTCGAGATGGGGAGGAACCTCAGGCTCGTAGTGGGCAAGCCAGGGCCGGGCCTCACGGATGTTGCTGGCTCTCGGGTTGTCCTCGCTCGTCGTCATCGGCGATCCCACCATGTTCTCCGCGCCAACCTGCGCCCTCCATGGAGAGGCCACAATCCCAGGCGCCATGCTACCAGACCGGTCCGCGATGCCCCGAGCCCGCGGAAGCCGCGGTTGCCCGCGGGAAGCGTGGGCGGTAGAGTAGAGGGCCATGTGGTTCCGGCGTTCCGACCGCTCGCGTGATTCCCGCATCCCGGAAGGGCTCTGGGTGAAGTGCGAGGGGTGCAAGGAGACGCTCTACCACAAGGAGCTGGAACGCACCCTCCATGTCTGCCCACGCTGTGGCTTCCACCACCGAATCTCGGCGCGGACGCGCCTCGGGCAGCTCTTCGACGGCTCGTACAAGGAGCTGTTTTCCAAGATCTTCTCCGCCGACCCGCTGGAGTTCGTCGACACCAAACCTTACAAGGACCGGCTCAAGGGCCTACTCGAGAAGGGGCTCAAGGACGACGCCGTGGTCGTCGCCTTCGGCCGCATCGCCGGTGTCAAGGCGATCGTCGGCGCGATGGAGTACGCCTTCATGGGCGGCAGCATGGGCTCCGCGGTGGGCGAGAAGCTCACCCGGGCCGTCGAGCGCTGCGTCAAATACCGCCTGCCACTCGTCATCGTGTCCTGCTCCGGCG
>DAONEV010000357.1:0-4342 GCA_035403265.1 Thermoanaerobaculaceae bacterium
GTTCACGAGCAGCGTGGGAGAGCCGTTGCGCCGGACGATCCGCGCTTCGGTGATCGTGCTCGGGTGGACGCGCGGTGCGATCTCCACACTGGCGACGCGGTACCCCTGAATGCCCGCATCCTCGTACCGCGAGTGCTCGATGCCCACCTCCACGGAGGCGGCGCCGCCGGCTGTATACGCGGGCACCCGCAGCATGATCCGCGGGATCCGGATCGTCTGACCGGCCGGGTGCGGGCCGGTCGGCAGCGGCACCGTGGCCGACGCGACGATCTGGGTGCCGCGGCGCACCATCGCCAGCACGCGGCGCCCGTCGACGATCGGCTCGGCGAGGAGCAGGACTCGCTCCCCAACGCATCCCAGTCGGTGGGCGCGCATGGCCACCTGCCGCGCCGACTCCTCGGCCGTCAGGTAGAGCACCGGGCCGTCCGCGGCGAGGTTGGCCGCCGCTTGCAGCAGCAAGGTGGACTTCCCGATGCCCGGCTCGCCGGCCAGGAGCACCACCGAGCCGGGGACGAGCCCGCCACCGAGGACGCGATCGAGGCCGAGCAGCCCGGTGGAGACCCTGGGTGCGTCGGCCAACTCGGCGTCGGACAGGGAGATCGGCTCGGCCGACGCCCGGTTGCTCTCGGCGCGACGGGTGCGGGGACGGTCCGGGACCTGATCGAGGGTGTTCCAACCTCCGCACCCCGGGCAGCGCCCCAGCCACTTGCTGCTCTGCTGGCCGCAGGCCGTGCACTCAAAGGTGGCGGCGTCCTTCCCCAAGGTCAGCGCCCCAGGGCGGACGCGGTGCCGAGCAGGTACTTGGCGTCGTCGTCCTGCCAGATCACGCCGCCTCCAAAGAGCAGCGAACGCCTCGCCTTCCACGTCGGGTCATCCCAGCCCGCGTAGGCGAAGAGGTTGCGACTGAGGAAGTACCTGGTCTCCACGCGCAGGTGGGGCGCTTTCTCGTCGCGGCCCCAGTCATAGGCTTCCAGGGAAAGGCGCAGGCGCTTGCGAAGCAGGTTGGCGTCGACGCCGACGCCGCCGCTCGACTCGAACATGCCGGCTCGTAGGGTGAGGTCCTTGAAGTAGTAGCCAACCTGCGCATTGACCGTGTAGGAGTCGGTGGTCTTGTCCTTCATGTAGGTGACGACCTCGCTCCGGCCGTCGGGGTACCTGACGGTGACGACCTCGGTGGTCTTGCGCTGCTTGCCCCATGGCGAGTCGACGAGCTCGAGGCGGAAGAAGCGGCGCTCGGTGGTCTGCAGGTCGAGACCGAAGGTGGAGCGCGACTCGTCGATGTCCGGCAGCGTCTCGGTCCGCAGGTTGATGTCCAGCTTCCACTTCTCGGACCGGCCGAGGGTGTTCTTCAGGCTATCGGCGCCGCCCTCCACCGACTTGAGGGTGGCGTTGAGGTTCTTGACCGTCTCCTCGTCGTTCACGAGCTTGCCGATCGTTCCCTCGCCGCGGCTGATCTTGCCGCTGATGTCGTTGATGTTGTCGGCGGCCACCTTGAGGCGCGAGGAGAGGTCCCGGATATTGTCGATGGAGCCCTTCAGGTTCTCCCGGTTCTCGGCCACCACGGAGTCGGCACGGCTGGCCAGTCCCTTGAGCTGCTCGGCGAGCTTCGGCAGCTCGACCTTGAGGGTCTCGGAAAACGCCTTGAAGTTCTCCATGGTCTGGTCGACGTTGCCGCGGTTGGCCGCGACCATGGCCTTGACGTCGCCGGTGAGCTGGCGGATGTTCTCGACGATCTCGTCCAGGCGCTTCTCGCCCTCGGGCCCGCCCATGGACTTGCGCAGGGACTCGGTGACGACCTTGATGTCGCCCAGGATCGCGTCGGCGCTGCTCAGGAGCTTGTCGAACCCGGCCGGGCTCGCGCCTCCAAGGACCGTGCCGGGTGGGAGCGTCGGGGCGCTCAGGCTTCCGGGGTACAGCTCCACGTACTTGTCGCCGAGCATCCCGAGGCTCGTCACCTCGGCGCGCGCGCCCTGGTGCAGGGCGAGGTCGGGATCGAGGGCGAGCGTGACCAGCGCGTGGTCCCCTTGCAAGGCGATGCGCTCAACGATGCCGATCCGCACGCCGGCGACGCGGACAGGGCTCTTCTCGTCCAGGCCCGCGACCGACGGGAACGACGCCTGCACCCTCACGCGGCCCCCCTTCGAGCCGATGGGGATCTCCTCGATCTTGACAATGAAGACGCCGAGAACGGCGAGGGCGACGATCATGAACAGGCCGATGCGGGCGGTGGGGCTCATGCTACTTCCTCCTCCAGGGGCTCGCCGGCCAGAAAGCCCTGAATGTAGGGGTCGGGGAGCTGGCGGAACTCCTCGGGCGGCGCCACGGCGAGGATCTTGCCGTCGCGCAGCATGGCGATGCGATCGGCGATGCGGAATGCCGAGCGCATGTCGTGAGTGATGGTCACCATGGTCACCGGGAGACGCTCGCGCATCTCGATGATGACGTCGTCGATGACCGCCGAGGTCAGGGGATCGAGGCCGGTGTTCGGCTCGTCGAAGAGCAGGATCTCGGGCTGCAAGGCGATGGCACGGGCGAAACCGACCCGCCGACGCATGCCGCCGGAGAGCTCGCTGGTGGCCTTCCGCCCGACATCGTGCAGGTGCACGGCTTCGAGGCACTCCTGCACGCGGGCGGAAATCTCGGCCTCGGACTTCCGGGTATGCCGGCGCAGGGGGAAGGCAATGTTCTCGAAGACGTTCATGGAGTCGAAGAGCGCGCCCTCCTGGAACGACATGCCGAACTTGCGGCGAATCTGCAGGCAGACGGCGGGCTCGGCGCACGGAAGATCCTCGCCGTCCACGATGACATGTCCACGATCCGGCTGGATGAGGCCGATGAGGTGCTTGAGGAGCACGCTCTTCCCGGCCCCCGAGCCGCCGAGGATCACGAACGACTCCCCGGGGGCGATCGCGAGGTCGACCCCCCGCAAGACCTCCTTGCCGCGGAACGCCTTCCAGAGATCGATGACGGCGATCTTGGGGAGCGTCGGGATGGTGCTGGCCGGATCGCGAGGCGGGGGAGGGTTGTTGGCCATCGGCGTCAGAAGAGGATCTTGGTCAGGAAGAAGTCGGACAGCAGGATGACGATCGAGCCCATGACCACGGCCGCGGTGGTGGCGCGCCCCACGCCCTCCGCTCCGCCGCTCGTGAAGTACCCCTTCGCGCACCCTGTCACCGAGAGGATCAGGCCGAACACCGCCGCCTTGATGAGGCCCGACATGATGTCGTTGAGGTCGAGGAACTGGAAGGTGCGCTGCCAGTAGACGACCGGGTTGGCCCCAAGCAGCTTCACGGCGACGAGCCAGCCTCCCAGGATGCCGATGCCGTTGGCACACATCACCAGCGGCGGCAGCATGATGACGCAGGCCCCGACACGCGGCACCACCAGGTAGTGGATCGGCTCCGTGGCCATGGCGTAGAGGGCGTCGATCTGCTCGGTGACGCGCATCGTGCCCAGCTCGGCGGCGAGTGCCGAGCCGATGCGCCCGGACATCATCAGGGCCGACAGCACCGGGGCCAGCTCGCGGACCAGCGACAGGGACACCACCGAGGCCACGAATCCCTCGGCGTGGAACCGCTCGAATCCGCGGAAGGTCTGCAGTGCCATGACCATGCCGGTGAACAGGGCGGTCAGCCCGACGACTGGTAGCGAGTCGACGCCGACCCTGACCATTTGCCGGCCCCACTCCTTGAGGTCGAACGGCCGGCGGAACATCCAGTGCAGGGTCGTGTAGAGGATGTAGAAGAAGCGCCCCACCTCCTCGCAGGCGGCCATGACCTTCGCTCCAACGGCCTCGAGGAAGTGGCGCACGAGGCTCGGTGCCGATGACTCAGGGGGCTTCACCGGAAAGCTCCGGGTTCTCGAAGCGGGTGAACTCGTCGAAGTACACCAGCTTGAACAGGTCGGTGGGGCCGTTGCGCTGCTTGGCGACCATGATCTCGGCCATGCGCAGGTCCTCCTCCTCCTCGGGGGTTTCCGGGGGCGCCTGACCGCGATGCTTGCGGTTGATGAAGAGCACGACGTCGGCATCCTGCTCGATCGATCCGCTCTCTCGAAGGTCCGAAAGCTGAGGTCGTTGATCTCCTCGTCGCTCGGGATTTCGCGAAAGCTGTGACAGGACGAGGAGCGGCACATCGAGCTGCTTGGCGACCGCCTTGAGGCCCCGGGAGATGGCCGAGACCTCCTGGGTGCGGTTCTCGGCCCGAGCACCGCCGGACATGAGCTGGAGGTAGTCCACCACCACGAGGTCGAGGCCGTGCTCCATGGCGTGGCGGCGGCACTTGCCGCGCAGCTCGAGGATCGACATGCCTGCCGTGTCGTCGATCCACAGCGGCGCGTCGGC
>DAONEV010000358.1:0-4336 GCA_035403265.1 Thermoanaerobaculaceae bacterium
CCTCGGCGGCAAGAACTTCGGCTGTGGCAGCAGTCGCGAGCAGGCGGCAAGCTGCCTGGCCACCCCCGGCCTCGTCGTGGTGGCGCGCAACTTCGCCCGCATCTTCCTGCAGAACTCGATCAACGTCGGCCTGCAGACCGTGATCTGCCCGACCATCGAGGCCGCCGAGGGCGACGAGCTGGAGGTCACGCCCACCGAGGTGAAGAACGTCACCAAGGGCACCAGCCACCCGGTGGTGCCGCTCCCCCAGGCGCGCCAGGCGATCGTCGACGCCGGCGGCCTCATCCCCTACACCCGCAAGCTCCTCGTCCAGGAGCGCCGCGCGTAGGCATTGCGGCTTCGCGCGATAAACCAAAGGGCGGGGGTGACCCCGCCCTTGTCACGTCGTGTCCTGTCTACCGGGTGGGTGGGGGAATGTCCCCGGTTCCCTGTCCTCCGGGCGGGGGAGCTGGGGCTCACCCCTGCTTGCTGACGAACTCCTCCATGAACGCCACGAGGGTTTCGACGTTCGCTACGGAGACGGCGTTGTACATCGACACGCGAATGCCGCCAACGTCGCGGTAGCCCTTGAGACCCACCATGCCGGCGGCCTTGGCAGCCTTGACGAAGGCGTCGTCCTGCTCCGGCGTGGGCAGGAAGAAGTCGACGTTCATCGTCGAGCGGTGCTCCTTGACGGTCACAAACGGCCGGTAGAACCCGGCGTGCCGGTCGATGCACCCGTACAGGAGCTCGGCCTTGCGGAGGTTGTTGCGGTGGATGGCGTCGAGGCCGCCGATCGCCTTGTTGTGCGCCAGGACGTTGCGCAGGATGTAGATGCCGAAGGTCGGCGGGGTGTTGTAGAGGGAGTTCTTCTCGACGTGGATGCGGTACCGCAGGTAGCTCGGCAGCTCCTTGTCGAGGCACTGCTGGAGGATGTCGTCGCGGATGATGACGACGGTCACGCCCGAAGGGCCGAGGTTCTTCTGCGCGCCGGCGTAGATCAGACCGAACGGCGAGACGTCGAACGGCTTCCACATGAAGTCGGAGGACATGTCGCAGACGAGCGGGATGCCACCGGTTTGGGGCCAGGCGTGGAACTGCGTGCCCTCGACCGTGTTGTTGGACGTGAAGTGCACGTACACGCTCTCGGGGTTGATCTTGATCTCCCCGGGGTTGGGCAGGCGGGCGAACTTCTCGTCCTTGGTGGTGGCCGCGCAGCGGGCCAGCTCGCCGGCGACGATCTTGCCCTCCTTGTAGGCCTTCTCGGCCCAGGTGCCAGTGCAGATGTAGTCGGCGCCCCGGCCCTTGAAGAGGAGGTTCATCGGCAGCATGCCGAACTGCAGGTGGCCGCCACCCTGGATGAGGATGACGTGGTAATTGGACGGGAGGCCGAGCAGCTCCTTGACGAGGGCGATGGCCTCGTTGTGGACGGCCTCGTACTCCTTGGAGCGGTGGGAGATCTCCATCACCGACATGCCGGTGCCGGAGAAGTCCAGCAGCTCCGCCTGCGCCCGCTCGAGGGCCGGCAGCGGCAGACCAGCCGGGCCGGCGTAGAAGTTGATCACTCTCTTGGCCATTCTCACCTCCCTACTGAAGTCGAGACTTCTCAGTTGACAGCTTCTCCAGGGTCACTTCTTTGCCCACCCGGTCAGGAGCTCCACCACCTCGTTGCCGATGCGCAGCAGGTTTTCCTTGGAGCTGGCGCCGATGTGGGGGGTCATGATGGTGTTCGGCGCGGCCAGCAAGGGGCAGCTCGGATCCGGCGGATCGGAGTAGTAGACGTCGGTGGCGTAGCACGCGACCTTGCCCGAGGCCAGCGCCGCCGCCAGGTCCTCCTCGACGATGCACTTGCCGCGCCCGGTGTTGACCAGGACGACGCCGTCCTTCATCTGCGCGATGGTGTCCTTGTTGATCATCCCGCGGGTGTCGTCGGTGAGTGGCGTGTGCAGGGAGATGTAGTCGGCCTTCTCGAACAGGTCCGTGAGGCTCGGCACCATGATCGCGACGTCGGACTCCTTGACGAACGGGTCGAAGGCCAGCACGCGCATCCCGAAGGCGGCGGCGCGCCGGGCGACCTCCCGGGCGATGCGGCCGATGCCGACGAGGCCGAGGGTCTTGCCGAACAGCTCGGTGCGCTTGATCTCGCTCTTGAGGAACTTGCCGGCCTTGAGGGCGTTGTGTGCCTCGATGAGCTTGTTGGGGACGGCGATCATGAGGGCAAATGCCAGCTCGGCCACGGCCACCGAGGAGGCCTTCGGGGTGTTGGCGACCTGGATGCCCCTGGTCTTCGCGGCCTTGGCATCCACGTTGTCGAGACCAACGCCGCCGCGGATGATGAGCTTGAGCTTGGGCGCCTGCTCCATCCATTCGGCCGTGCACTTGGTCTTGGAACGGACGAGGGCGACCTCTGCGTCCGCCAGGCGCGAGACGTCGTCGGTCACCTCTCCGAACGGCTCCAACCGCTTGGGGAGCGACTTGTCGAAGGCATCGCAGATCAGGATCAACATGCTGACCTCCTTCTTGGGGCTGTGCCCAGTCTTACCAGATGTCGAGGGTGCGCACAAGCAGGCCCGAGCGTAGCTTGGGCTCGAACCACGTGGACTTCGGGGGCATCACCTGGCCGGAGTCGGCCACGGCCATGAGCTGGCTGAGCGAGGTGGGATGAAGGGCGAACGCCACCGCCCACCCGGTGTTGACCCGCTTCTCCAGCTCGCCGAGGCCCCGAATCCCGCCGATGAAGTCGATGCGCTTGTCCGTGCGTGGATCGGCGATCCCCAGGATGGGTGCCAGCAGGTTTTCCTGCAGGATCGCGACGTCCAGCGATCGCACCGGGTCCAGCTCGGGGTACGAGCCAGGCCGGGCGTCGAGCCGATACCACCGCCCTCCCAGGTACATGCCGAACTCGTCGCCGTGCTCGGGATGGGCCGGCGCATCCGGCGTCACGGTGAACTTCTCCGCGACCGCGGCGAGAAACGACTCCGGGGTGTGGCCGTGCAGGTCCCTGACCACCCGGTTGTAGTCCATGATCTTGAGCTGGTCGTGGGGGAAGACCACCGCCATGAAGTAGTTGTAGGGCTCGTCGCCGGTGTGGCCGGGGTTCGCCGCCCGGCGCTCGAGGCCCACACGGGCCGCGGACGCGGCGCGATGATGGCCGTCGGCGACGTAGAGTGCGGGGACCGCCTTGAAGGCCTCGACCAGCGGTGCCGTCAGCTCGGACGGGACCACCCAGACCGTGTGACCGAACCCGTCGTCGGCGACGAAGTCGTAGACCGGCTCGTTCTTCCGGACCCGGCTGACGAGGGCGTCGATATCGTTGCGCTGGCGGTAGGTGAGGAAGACCGGGTCGTTGGCGTTCAGCTCATTCGTGTGGCGGGTACGGTCGTCCTCCTTGTCCTTGCGGGTGAACTCGTGGCGTTTGATGAGGCCGTCCGCATACTCCTGACACGAGCAGGCGGCGACGATCCCGGCCTGGGCGTGGTCACCCATGCGCTGCTCGTAGACGTACAGGCGCGGCTCATCCTCGCGGATGAGCACACCTTCGGCGATGAGGCGGCGCAGGTTCCTCGCCCCCTGGGCGTAGACGCGGTCGTCGTAGAGGTCGATCTCGCGCGGCAGGTCGATCTCCGGCTTGACGACGTGCAGGTAGGAGACGTCGTTGCCCTTGGCGAGCTCCCGGGCCTCGTCGGAGCTGATGACGTCGTAGGGGTAGGAGGCCACGCGTGCCGCCAGCTCGGGCCGGGGCCGCAGGGCTCGGAATGCTCGGATGTCGGACATGCGGAAAACCTCCAGGCCGGGTCACCGGCAGCCAGTGAAATCTATCACAGGGGATGGGGGCCGTGACTTTGGCTCGGCCAATTAGGAGGGGACTGGCTCCTAGCGGGAGTCGCCGCCGATGCGGTCGGCGATCACCTTGTAGTTGCCGCCAAAGTGGTGACCACCTTCGAGCCTGACCTGGGTCGCGAGCGCGGCAGGGAGGGTCGGGCAGAACGCGTCCTTTTCGTCGGCACCAAAGAAGCAGAGCGTCTTCAGCCCGGCGAGGCGCTCCATCTCGGGCTTGACCGGCAGGCTCTTCCCACCCGAGCTCCCGAGCCAGTCTCCGACGTGGAACTCGAAGTCGGCGGTGGCGTCGAGGCCGAGCAGCGCGAGGAGGCCGATGCGCTGGCGCAGCTCGGCCGGCAAACGGTTGACCAGGAACGGCGCCACGTCGGCGCCGAACGAGTAGCCGACGACGACGGCCGAGCTCTTGTTCCAGGCTGCCAGGTAGTGGCGTAGCACGCGGGCGAGGTCCGCCGCCGCGCCGTCGGGCGTTCGGGCTTTCCAGAAGTACTGCAGCGAGTTGAGCCCGACGACCGGGATT
>DAONEV010000359.1:0-4335 GCA_035403265.1 Thermoanaerobaculaceae bacterium
GTTGCCTGGGTGGTCGCTCTCGGTGGCGTTGTACGAGCAGGTCGGGGTGCGCGCCTGCGAGATCGGGAACGTGATGTTCGGCCGGCCGGCCAAGGACGGGACCGGCTGGGAGTGGCCCGGGCTCGACCTGGTGCGCCTCGCCATTCCGCGTCGGGTCTACACCCAGAGCCACATGGACTACGTGGTGGAAGGCATCATCGAGCTGTTTGGCGGGCGAGAGGGCATCCGCGGCCTGCGGTTCGTGCATCGGCCCGTCGTGCTGCCGCACTTCACCGCGACGTTCGCACACGTGGAGGCGTGACGCCTGCTCGCGCCGTTGACAGCGGAGCAGGTAGGGTCAGGCCGTGAAGTGGGTGCCGGTCTCGCCGCGCAGGGCTCGCCCGATGTTCTCCGGGTTGGTGATGATGGCGTGCTTCCCGCCGGCTTCCAGATACCAGATGAGGGCCTGGACCTTGGGGGCCATCGAGCCCTTGGCGAAGTGCGTGCCTTCGGCGAGGTAGCGCTTCGCGTCGGCCAGGCTCACGCGGTCCAGCCACTGCTGGTTTGGCTTCCCGAAGTTGATCGCGACCTTCTCGACGGCCGTCGAGATCAGGAAGAGCTCGGCGCCGATGAGCTGCGCCAGGAGCGAGCTCGCGTAGTCCTTGTCGATGACCGCGGCGACGCCTCTGTACTCGCCGTTACCGGGGTCGATCACGGGGATGCCGCCGCCGCCGACGGTGATCACGACGATCCCCGAGCGCAACAGGGCCTGTACGGAATCGAGCTCGACGACCTCCTTGGGGAGCGGTGACGCCACGACGCGACGCCAGCCGCGGCCCGCATCCTCGACCACGCTCCAGCCCAGCTCATCCCGCCGGCGGATCGCTTCGGCCTCGGGCATGAATGAGCCGATGGGCTTGGTGGGGCTGGAGAACGCCTGGTCGTTGACGTCGACCAGGACCTGAGTGACCACCGTCGCGCAGGGTTTCTTGATGCCGCGCCGGTATAGCTCGTTCTGCAGGGTCTGCTGCAGGGCGTAGCCGATGGCGCCCTGGGTGTCGGCGCCGCAGACCTCGAGGGGCACCTCGTGCATGCCCTCGACGCGAGCGGCGATCTCCGAGCGACGCAGGATGAACCCGACCTGCGGTCCGTTGCCATGGCCGATGGCGACCTCCCAACCCGCCTCGATCATGTCGGCGATATGCCGGGTGGTCTCCTTGGCGGCCTGGTACTGGTCCTCGACGCTCTTGTGCTTCTCGTCCTTGATCAGCGAGTTGCCACCGATGGCGACGACGGCGATTCTCTTCGTACTCGTCTTGGTCATGCGTTTCACCTCAGACCGCGAATCATACCGATTGCCCCGGGAAAGGGAACCCCCTCCCCCCCGCTACCCCTACCAGCAGGTCAGCAACGACTGGGTTCCGCTGATCGGCTGATGCGCTGATGAGCTGGGTGGAAGGGGTTCAGGGTGCGGCAGGGAGGGAGAAGGAGAAGCGGGCACCCTTGCCCTTCTCGCAGGTGGCCCAGACGCGGCCGCCATGCATCTCGACGATCTTCTTGACGATGGCGAGCCCGAGGCCGGTGGAGGGCTCACCTGCGGTGGGCCGCGCCGAGAGGCGGCCGAAGCGTCTGAAGACCGCCTTGAGGTCGTCGTCGGAAAGGCCGGGCCCGGTGTCCTCGACGTGCGTCGCCACCTCGCTCGGCCCGGCCTCGTGCCACAGTCGCACGGTGCCGCCGGTCGGAGTGAACTTGATGGCGTTCGAGACGAGGTTCGAGAGAACCTCGATGGTGCGGTCCCGGTCGGCCAGGATATGGACCGGCCGGGTGCTGCGCTCGATCACCAGGTTGATGCCCTTGTCGTTGGCGAGCCGACCGAAGAGATGCTCGCACTCGTCGAGAAGGCTCTGCAGATCCTGTGACTTCGGCAGTATCTGTACCTTGCCGGACTCGATGGCCGAGATGTCCAGGAGCTCGGTGACCATCCGGTTCATCTGCTCGGCGACGTCGACAACGCGGCCAAGGTCGCGCAGCGCCTTTTCCGGCTGCCAGCGCCCGTTCTGGATGCTCCGCATGAGCATCCCCGCCCAGGCCCCGACGAGACCGAGGGGGCTGCGCAGGTCGTGCGCCGCCATGCCCAGGAACTCGTTCTTCTTGGCGTTGAGCGCCTGCAGCTCGGCGAGCATCTGTGCCTTGAGGAAGGCCGAGCGGATGTGCTCCTTGAGGCTGTCCAGTAGCAGTACGTCACGCTCGGCGAAGGCGTTCTCGTCCCGCAGGCTGTCGAGGATGAGGTAGCCCTCGACCCGATCCCCGACGCGGATGCGCATGATCAGCATCGAGCGCCAGTCCCCGCTGGGGCGGAACCTCTCCTCGCCCGTGTTGTGACCGTTGTTGCGGACCACGAAGATGTCGGGGTAGATCTCGTCGGCCTCGGCCTCGTAGCGGGTATGCGCCTCGTCTGCCGTCATCTCGATGAACGCCAGATCCTCCATCGGCCAGCCCCAAGCGGCACGGAACCGGAACGCCCCGGCCTCGCGGTCCCAGATCAGCGCCGTGGCCTTGTCGACGCCCCGGATGATGCGCATCTGGACGAGAAGCGAGGCCAGCAGCTCGGTGAACTCGTGTGGTGAGTTGATCGCCTTGACGATCTCGTTGATCTGCTGCAACTGGTCCCGGTGCTCGGCGAGCTGGTCGCGGCTGCCGGCCAGCTCGCGAGTGCGCTCATCCACCAGCCGTTCGAGCGTGCGGCGCTCGGCCTGGAGCCGGCGAATGCGGGCGCGGTACCAGATGAAGGCCAGGCCGACCAGTGAGGCCAGCCCTCCCGCCTGGAACCACCAGGTGCGCCAGATGGGCGGCGCGATGGTCACAGGCAGCACGGCTCCAGCCTCGTTCCAGACCCCGTCGTTATTGCTTCCCAGGACCTGGAACCGGTAACGCCCCGGAGGGAGGTTGGTGTAGGCGGCGACCCGCTGTTGTTCCCCCGAGACCCAGACCCGGTCGAACCCTTCGAGGCGATGGCGGTACCGGTTCCGCGCCGGGTCCGTGTAGTCGAGAGCCGCGAAGCCGATTGAGAAGGAGTTCTCGGAGTAGTCGAGCTCCAGCTCACCGTCCCTGGAGAGAGGCAGCGGGCGGCTCTGGTCCCGGTCGGGGCTCGTGACAGTCCGAATCACCACCCGAGGCACGTTCGGGTTGTCCCGGACCCCTGCGGGGTCGAAGGCCACGAACCCGGCGAACCCACCAAAGAGCAGAGTGCCGTCGGTGGTGCGCAGGCAGGCTCCCGGGGTCGCGAGGTTGGCCTGGAGGCCATCACCAGGGGAGTAGGTCCGGAACGTCCCGGCGGTGGGGTCGAAGCGCGTCAGGCCGCGGTTGGTCGAGAGCCACAGCGCCCCCTGGCGGTCGGAGAGGATCCCGCTCACGCTGTCACTCGGGAAGCCCTCACCTGCCTGGTAGCGGGCGAAGCCCTGGGTGGCCGGCTCGAAGCGGTTCAAGCCGTTGGCGGTCCCCACCCAGAGCGTGCCTGAGCCGTCCTCATGGATGGACCAGACCCGGTCGTGACTCAGCGACGTGGGGGTGGAAGGGCTGGTGGAGAAGTGGCGGCAGTCCCGGAAGAGGGGATCGCAGCGGTAGAGCCCTCCGCCGTCGGTTCCAATCCACAGGTCCTCGTTCGATGCCCGGAGCAGCGACGTGATGGGCTCTGTCCCAGGACCTGCAAGTCCCGAGGCGACGACCTGCGACAGGCCATAGCCTGGATCGAGCCGCCACAGGCCCAGGGCCGTGCCAATCCAAAGCGTGCCGCCAGGGTCGGGGGCAAGGGCCAGGATTCCCTCCTCCAGGGTGACGCCGCGCTCGGCGCCCGGGAGTCGATGGCGGTCGAGGACCCTGCCGTCGGCGTCAAACCGGACCAACCATGTCTCGCCGACCGCCGCCCACCGGTCCCCACTCTCGGTGAGCGCCAGACGTTGTACACGACCGGGCGGGAGTGAGCGCCGGTCGGCCGGGTCGTGCCGGTGGTGACGGAAGTGCCCGGTGGCCGGTTCGAAGCGATCGAGGCCATCCTCCGTGGCCACCCACAGACGCCCCTCGCGGTCCTCCATGAAATCCCAGATCCGACCGGGCGTGAGACTCCCCGCGTCCCTGAAGTCGAAGACGATATTGCGGAACTTCGCCGGCTTGAGGTCCAGCTTGTCGACACCCGCGCCGTGCGTCGCGATCCAGAGCACGCCCGAGTGGTCTTCGAAGAGAGCGTGCACGTCGTCATGCCCCAGGCTCTCGGGCTTTCCCGGGTCATGGGCCAGGTGCGACAACGCGCCTGCGGCCAGGTCGACCCGGAAGAGCCCCTGCCCCACGGTGCCCACCCAC
>DAONEV010000360.1:0-4310 GCA_035403265.1 Thermoanaerobaculaceae bacterium
GCTTGGCCCCCACCGAGGGCAGGAAGACGTCGGTGCCGGAAAAGCCGGCGAGGGCATGACTGGTGGCGAGCACCGCCAGCAGTGCTCCGATCATCGTCGTGAGGATCCTGGTCGAGATGTGTGTTCTCATCGTTCCTCCCCGTCTTCGGTTCGTGCCGTCAACCGAGAGGGGAGAGAGCAACCCCTGTGCCAGGCCCCGTCGGAGGTCACCCGGGCCGCACGAAGATGAAGATGGACAGAATGTTGGAGAGGTCCAGTGGTGTCCTGGGAGGGGCCGCCTGGGCAGTCCGAGGTCTCGGGACTCCGGGCGAAGTCCCGATTGCGGGACGAGATTCCCGAAGTTGGGAAATCGTCGATCCTCTCCGGTGGGGCCTGTCAAGTACGCGGCTTGGGTAGAATAGCCGGGAAATGTCCTGCGCAGCTCCCTGGAAGAAGGTCAACGGTCGCCTGCAGTGAGATATGACACCGGCGTGCCGATCGGCTCGGGAGGCATGGGGACGGTCGTCCGGTCGTTCGACCCGGTCCTCGGACGCCACGTCGCCATCAAGATCCTGCGCCGGGACGAGCCCGAGCTCGCGGAGCGGATGCTGCGGGAAGCTCGCGCCCAGGCCGCGGTGGACCACCCCAACGTCGCCAAGGTCTACGAGGTCGGCTATCTGGAGGACGGGCGTCCGTTCATCGCCATGCAGCTCATCGAGGGCAAGCCCCTCGACGAGGTTGCCCCGGGGCTGACCCTCGACCAGAGGATCCAGCTCGTCGTCACCGTGGCCGAGGCGGTGCAGGCCGCGCATGCGATCGGGCTGGTCCACCGGGACCTCAAGCCCTCCAACATTCTGGTTGAAGAGAGCCCGGAGCAGGGGCTCAAGCCCTTTGTGGTCGACTTTGGGATCGCGCGCGAAGAGTCGGCGCCCGGCCTCACGGTGAGCGGCCAGGTGGTTGGGACGCCCGGGTACATGGCGCCCGAGCAGGCCTCGGGTGCCGTGCTCTCGCTCGACCGTCGGGCCGACATCTTCAGCCTCGGGGTGATTCTCTACGAGCTGGTCGGCGGCGGGCATCCGTTCGGCGGTGACAGTGCCGTCGAGAAGCTCGTCAGCCTTATGCACGACGAGCCGGCGCCGCTACGGGTCCGGGCGCCACACGTCCCGCCGGACCTCGAGGCGGTGATCTTCAGGTGTTTGGAGAAGCAGCCCGAGCATCGGTATGCCTCGGCACGGGCGCTCGCGGACGACCTCCGTCGCTACCTCGGTGGCGAACCCGTGGAGGCGCGCCACGTGACGCGCCTCGGGATCCTGTGGAGGCGGGCGAAACACCATCCCGCCGTGGCTGCCACGATTGCGGCCGCGACCCTCGCCGTGATCGTGGCGGGAGGCGTGGCCATGGCCTCGGTCGCGGGTGGCCGCCGACAGGCGAGGGAGGCCCAGGAGCTGGGACAGCGGGTCGCTCGCACGGACGCGGTCATGCGCATCGCCCACCTGCTGCCGCCTCACGACATCGGTCGGGAGCGAAGCCGGGTGCGCGAGGAGATGACCCAGGTTCGGGGCGAAATGGGGCGCTTCCGGGGGCTGGCCCACGCCGCCGGACACTATGCCCTGGGGCGTGGCCACCTCGCCCTGGGGGAGCCGGAGGCCGCACGCCGGGAGATCGAGGAGGCGTGGCGGCAGGGCTACCGGACTCCGGACGTGGCGCTGGCGTCGGCTCGCGCCCATGCCGAGCTGTTCCGTGACCGGCTCGATCGCGTGCGGCGGCAACGGGACGAGGAGGCGCGGCAGGCCGGGCTGGAGCTGGCGGACTGCGAGCTCAGGCAGCCGGCGCTCCGGTTGCTCGAGACGGTTGGCGCACAGTCGCCCCAGGAGGTCGTGCTCGTGCGCGGCTTGCTGGAGCTGGCGGCGCGCGAGCCGTCCATCGCCCTGAAGCGCGCCGACGAGCTGGCAGCGCTGGATCCGGGCTCGGCCGAGGCGGCGGCTCGCGCCGACTGCCTGCGCGGCGAGGCGCACCTCCAGCAGGCCAAGGAGCTGCGCTGGGGGAAGGACCGGAGCTCCCAGGACCAGGCTCTGGGACAGGCGCGTGAGGCCTTCGCCCGCGCGATCCAGACGCTGCGCTCCGATCCCACGTCGCATCTCGGCCTCTGCCGGGCATGGAACGCCACGGTGGAGATGGAGGCGGACTCGGGCAGCCAGCCGGTCGCCAGCCTCGCCCGCACCGAGGAAGCGTGCCGCCTCGCCGCAGACATCGACCCGACCCATCCCTCGCCTCTGATCGAGCTGGGCTTCGCCCACACCACGACCGCCCAGTTCAGCTCGAGACGTGGCCATGACCCGGCATCCGATCTCGAGCGGGCGGATCAGTTGGCAGAGAGCGCCCGCCGGGCCGACGCGGTGAGCTATGAGGCGGCGACCCTCCACGGCACGTCTCTGCTGATCCGTGCCGAGTGGCTGTACGAGCGAACCGGGGAGTCGGCGCGGCTGCTGCGGGAGGCGATTGCCGTCCTGGGACGCGCCCAGGAGCTGGATCCCCACCGCCCGGACGCCTTTCACCTGCAGGGGAACGCGCTTCTCGACCTCATGGACAGGGAGAAGGCGGTGGGCGAGGACCCGATTCCGACCATCAGGGCCGCACTGACGGCGTTCGAGCGGGCGCTGGCCCTCCCCGAGGGGCGGACCCGCCGCACCTACAACAGCCTCGGTGTGGCCCACTCGGACCTCGGGTGGATGCAACGCCTCCGGGGTGAGGACCCGCGCGAAAGCCTGCGGCGTGGCATCGAGGCCGCCGACCAGGCGATCGCGATGTCACCGAGCTACGTCACGGCGTTCAATACCCGTGGCCTGGCGTTCTGGGAGCTGGCGGAATATGCGGCGGCGACCGGGGCTGATCCCCTCGCCGACTACGGACAAGCCGAGGAGGCGTTCGGCAGGATGCTCCGCATCGACCCGTCACGCATGGTGGCGCACACCAACCTGGCCGGAGTTTTGCTCGGCAAGGCACGGTGGCAGCTCCTGGAGGGGGTCGACCCTGCGTCCACCCTGGCCGCGGTGGACGCGCACCTGGCCGTGACTCGCGAGCGGTTCCCGTGGGACTTCCACCTCGACGGCGGCGAGGCCGAGCTGCTGCGGGCGGCGTGGGCCCGGCAGTCCGGGGGGCGGAGCCTCGACGGACACCTGCAGAAGGCGACACTTCATGCGACGACGCTGCTGCGTCTCGCCCCCGACGAGCCCAGCGGTGAGATGCTTCTCGCCGAGGTGGAGCGGTCGCGGGTCGAGGCGTTGTCGGGGCGATCAGGAGCGGTTCGGACGGAGATCGCCGAGGCCTGCCGGCGTGGTCTCGATCACGCCTCCAGGGCGCTCGCCATCAGCCCCAAGCTGGCCCGCGCCCTGGCGGCCCGGGCGACGCTGCTCCAGGCCCAGGCGACACTGGCCGGGGACCCGGAAGAGCGCCAGCGTTTGGTCGGTCAGGCCCGCGACGCCGCTGGGGCGGCGCTGGCGGCCGAGCCGCTGCTGCGGGACGACGGCGTGCGCAGGCTGACTGCCTCGGCCGCCTGAGTCCGGATGTCATCCCTGTGCTAGGCTCCGAGGCAACGTGAGCAGGGTGGAATGGCCTATCGTCTCGTGATTCGGGCCGCCGGCGGCGAGGTCCGGCACGTCCTCGCGGCCGGGGACAACCTCGTCGGCTCGGCAGGGGACTGTGCAATCCGGCTCGTCGAGCCCACGGTGTCCCGCCGCCATGCCGTCGTCCGGGTTGCCGATGGGCGGATCGAGGTCGAGGACCTGGGCTCGCGCAACGGCACGCTGGTCAGCGGACAGCGCCTGGCCGGCGCCCGCTCCCTGGCGGTGGGCGCGCCGCTGGTCCTCGGCGGGTTGCCCGCGGTGGTCGAAGAGGTGCCGGAGGGGGACCTGGAAGCCGCGGTGGTGTTTTCCCCGGCCGGCGAACGGAACCCGGGCCTCCCGCCGCCGGTCGGCGGCTCCACGGACTCGGTCGGCTCCCTCGTCGCCTTCGCCCTTGACGTCCTGCCAATGCTGGTGGAGCGGCTCGCGCAGGGAGCCGACCGGCCGACCATGGCCCGGGCCGTGGGCGCGGCGCTCTTCGAGTGCCTGCCGTGCCTGGAGGTGGAGATCCTGACCGACGGCGGGCCGGTGCCGGCCATCGTCTTCACGGCGGCGCGGGCCGAGAAGCCGGACAGCGGTTCGCCGGTCGACGAGCACGTGGCCGGTCTCTCGATCCATGCGCGTTTCCCGGGCACGGGCCAGGCGCGCACCTATGGACGGGTCGTGAGGGCCGCGGCCCAGCTCATCGCCTGCGCCGCGCCGACAGACGGG
>DAONEV010000361.1:0-4265 GCA_035403265.1 Thermoanaerobaculaceae bacterium
GCCCCCGCCCCGACATCCCGGCCGAGATCACCGCCTCCGAGGTCGTCATCCGCCTTGGTGACCGCCGCTACCGCGTCCGTGGCCTGGCCACCAACACCGCGTACGACGTCCTCAAGGTCAACCTCATGGTGACCGCTGGCGAGCCCCTCCACGTCGACACCCTCAACCTCTACTCGGCCCGCCAGCGCACCATCTTCGCGGGCCAGGCGGCGGCCGAGCTCGGCGTCAAGGAGGAGGTCATCGCCCACGACCTGGGCAAGGTCCTCCTCAAGCTCGAGGCGCTGCAGGACGAGCTCATCAAGCAGGCCCTCGCGCCCAGGGCCACCACCGTCACCATCCCCGACCACGAGCAAGCCGAGGCCCTGGCCTTCCTCCGGGACCCCCACCTGCTCGACCGGATCAGCGCCGACTTCGCCACCTGCGGTCTCGTGGGGGAGCGCACCAACACCCTCGTGGCCTACCTCGCCACGGTGTCGCGCAAGCTCGAGCGGCCCCTCGCCGTGATGGTGCAAAGCTCGTCGGCCGCCGGCAAGTCCGCCCTCATGGACGCCGCCCTCGCCTTCGTGCCCCCCGAGGAGCGCGTCGCGTACTCCGCCATGACCGGCCAGAGCCTGTTCTACATGGGCGAGGTGGACCTCAAGCACAAGGTCCTCGCGATTGCCGAGGAGGAGGGGGCCGAGCGCGCGTCGTACGCCCTCAAGCTCCTGCAGTCCGAAGGCGAGCTGTCCATTGCCTCGACCGGCAAGGACCCCGCGACCGGCCGGCTCGTGACCCACGAGTACCATGTCGAGGGCCCCTCGGCGATCCTGCTCACCACCACCGCCATCGACCTCGACGAGGAGCTCTTGAACCGCTGCATCGTCCTCGCCGTCGACGAGAGTCGGGAGCAGACCCGAGCCATCCACGACCTGCAGCGCCGCTCGCGCACCCGGGAAGGCGCCGTGACCAGGCGGAAGAAGCCTCACATCCTAACCGTCCACCGCAACGCCCAGCGCCTGCTCCGGCCGCTCGCCGTGCGCAACCACTACGCCGGCCAGCTCACCTTCCTGGACGACGCCACGCGCACCCGGCGCGACCACGAGAAGTACCTCACCCTCATCGACGCCATCGCGCTGCTGCACCAGCACCAGCGGGAGGTCAAGACCGACCTCGTGGACGGCGAGCGCGAGGCGTACATCGAGGTCACCCTGGACGACCTGGCCGCCGCCAACCACCTGGCGCACGACGTCCTCGGCCGCACCCTCGACGCGCTGCCGCCACAGACCCGGCGCTTGCTCGTCCTTATCGAGGCCATGGTCAAGGCGGACTGCGAGCGTCAGAAGCTCGAGCGGCGGGACTACCGGCTCACCCGGCGGCAGATCCGGGAACGTACCGGGTGGGGCCTGACCCAGCTCCGGCTCCACCTCGATCGCCTGGTCGACATGGAGTACCTGCTCGTCCACAAGGGCGGGCGCGGCCAGAGCTTCGTCTACGAGCTGCTCTACGCCGGCGAAGGCCAGGACGGCCACCCCTTCGTCCTCGGCCTGCTCGACGTCGAGACGCTGCGCGCGAAGATCACCCGTCAGAGCTACGACCCCAACCTGGCGGGGTCGGCGCCCCACCTGGCGGGGGAAGACGGCCACCTGGCGGGGTCAAAACGGGGTCATGGCGGGGGCATGGCGCCGGGGTGGCGGAGCGCGGAGCGCCCGGCAGAACCTGACGCATCCCCGGGAATCGGCCCTTCGACGCTGGACACGGCACCTCTGGGCACCACTCCACCGGCCGCGTCGTACCCGCCCGAGACGCATCGGAACCCAGCTCTTCTTTCTTTAGCTGCGACGGCTGCTCCTTCTTCTTCTCCTTCTCCTTCTCCTTCTCTTTGCAGCTACCAGCCACCAACCACCATCAACCGGTTCGGAGGTCGGTAGACCATGCCGAAGCGAGGCCAGAGCAGGCCCAAGGTCCCCGTCGGCGATCCCACCGACCCGTACGGATTCCCTGCGCTCCTGGCGCGGTACCTCGAGTGGCTCGCCATCAAGAACTTCTCCCCAGCGACCGTGGTTGGCCGGGCCCATTACCTCGGCGTGTTCATCGCCTGGTGTGCCGAGCGCAGCCTCACCCAGCCCCGAGACGTGACCAAGCCCGTCCTCGACCGCTACGCCCGGACGCTCTACCACTCCCGCAAGGCGGACGGCCAGCCGCTGAGCTTCCGGAGCCAGCACAGCCACCTCGTGCCGATCCGCAGCTTCTTCAAGTGGCTGGCCAGGGAGAACCTCATCCTCTTCAACCCGGCCTCCGAGCTCGAGCTGCCCAGGCTCGGGCACCGGCTGCCCAAGCACGTGCTCACCGCCGCCGAGGCCGACCAGGTCCTCGCCGAGCCCAACCTGTCCGATCCCCTCGGGATCCGCGACCGCGCCATCCTCGAGACCTTCTACTCGACCGGGATGCGACGGGCCGAGCTGCTCGGCCTCACGCACTACGACCTCGACGTGGAGCGGGGGACCGTCATGATCCGCCAGGGCAAGGGCCAGAAGGACCGCATGGTGCCAATCGGCGAGCGGGCGCTGGCCTGGATCGACAAGTACCTCGTCGAGGTGCGGCCGAGCCTGGTCCTGGAGCCGGACGAGGGGACCATCTTCCTCACCCACGAGGGGCTGCCCTTCACCCCGAACCGCCTGACCCAGCTCGTGCGTGACCACGTCGACGCCTCGGGAATCGGCAAGCGGGGGGCCTGCCACCTCTTCCGGCACACCATGGCGACCCTCATGCTCGAGGGCGGCGCCGACATCCGCTTCATCCAGCAGATGCTCGGCCACGCCAAGCTCGAGACAACGCAGATCTACACCCAGGTCTCGATCCGCCAGCTCAAGGCGATCCACAGCGCCACGCACCCGGGCGCGAAGCTGCGCCGGAGCCAGGCGGGGGACGGGAGCCAGGAGGCGGAAGCGCAGGCACCCGCCGACCCGCACGCCGCGACCCACCCCGCGGACGACCAGCCGGAAGCCGCGACCGCGCCGGCGGCGTCCTGACCGCCTGACCGCCGACCGGCCGTCACCGCCCTTGCAGCGCCCGCCCACCCGCAAGGGCGGCGCCGGCCTCCACCTGTCTGACCGTCACCGCTTGACCCTACGAACCCTCGCCCACAACCCAGCGGAGGGTCGGCGTGCTCGCGCTGCGGCCGGCGGACCGGCCTCCGCCGCTGCGCGCGCCGCCCGGCATTGGCCTCGCGGTGCTCGGCCTCGTCCCCGCCCACCCCCGCCCACCCGCGAGGGAGAGCCAGGCGGCAGGGGAGGGCCGGCGGTACCGGCGGGAAGTCGCTGCGCTCGGCACGTCCGATAGGCGCGCCTATCGGACGTGGCCTCCAGTCACGGCGGTTGCAGCAGGCTCTTCAGAGTGTGGCCGCGCCGCGCGGGCTGCAACCGCCGCGCCTTCCGGCTGCCCTCGCTCCGCTCGACATAACCTGCATTATGTCGCCTTCCCGCCGGCCCCGCCTGCATCTGCCTGGGAAGGCTCTCCCTCGCCCCCCGTCCCCGCCCGCCCCAAGACAACATCCAGCGGTGGCGGCCTGCGGCCGCGCATCGGCCGGGTCGCCTTCGGGCGGCTGCGGCCCCACCGCTGCGCGGCGGGGCCTCCGCTCCGCCCTCGGGGCGCCCCGTCCGCCGTCGCCAAGAAACGGTCGCGCCGTGCGCGCCGCCGTCAAGGCCCTCCGCGTCGCTACGCGCCGCTCCGGCCGCTGCGCGGCGCCCTGCGGGCGGCCTTGACCGCGGCTGTGCGCGGCACGAGCGCCGCGGTGCGGCGACGGCGGACGGGGCTGGCTCGGGCTCCGGGGTGGCCAGCCCCGCCCCCCCGCCCAGCGGGCCCGCGTGAGCGCCTCCAGGAGCCGTTTCCCGGGACCGGGGAAGGGTAGACCCGCGGCCCCCGCCCCGCCGCCCAGGAGCCGCTTCCTTCTTTAGCCGCCAGAGCCGCTACAATCGGCGACGTGGAACGACCCGCGGCTAAAGAAAGAAGTCAGGTCGCCGCCCTCCTGGTGGCTGTCGTCGCCCTGCTGGGTGCCACGCCCGGCCTTGCCAGCCTCACCACGCCGGCGACGACGACCGGCACCAGCGCCCACACCGCCGCCCTCGCACCCGCCCAGCCGCCCAGCTATCCGGAAACTCGCATCCGGGCTTCGACCCCTCCGGCCGCCCCTCGCGACCCGGTCGAGGCCGCTCCAAGTCATTTCCTGCGTCTGGGATACGAGCAGCCTAGGGCCGCGGAGGTGGTGGGGTCCCTTGACGCCCCAAAGA
>DAONEV010000362.1:0-4249 GCA_035403265.1 Thermoanaerobaculaceae bacterium
GGTGACCCATGCCGAAAACAGAACGGCCGGGGCGCCCTCCCCGGCCAGTGCCACAAAGCAACTCCCGACCGCAATATAACCCATCGGTGATCAATCCGCAAGAGCTGGAGGAGCTCCGGGAGCGGTGGCAGTCCGGCGAGGCCCTGACCGGCGCCGAGCTGGCGCGACTCGCCGAGGCCGGCGACGACGACGCGCTTGACGAACTCTTTGCTCGTCAGCACGACGACTACCAGCCTATCCCCAAGGGGGACCTGTGAGCGCCGACCGGCAGGCCGAGATCCGGGCTGGCCTGGAGCTCTTCCATGATCCCGGTGAGGTAATCGAGCTCCGGGCATTCGACAGCGCGGGCGCCGTGACCTACGGCTACTTCGATGACCTGGGGCAAGCCGCACACGCCTGTGCGGCCCTCGACGGGCAGGCGGCCGTCTACCACACACTGAACGTCATTGATCCGGCGCTGCTCGCGCGGTCGGCCAACCGGATGCGGCGCGCCGGCAAGCGAGCCCTGGCGACCGCCGACCACAACGTGATCCGACGGCATTTCCTGCCCGTGGATTTCGATGCGGTGCGGCCGGCTGGGATCTCCGCGAACGATGCCGAGCACGATGCGGCCGTGCGCCTGGCGCGCCAGTGCCGGGCATATCTGATCGGTGAGCTCGGCTGGCCCGCTGACGGCATCGTGCTGGCCGACAGCGGCAACGGCGGGCACCTCGACGCACGGATCGACCTGCCCAACGACCCCGAGTCCCTGACACTGGTGGCCGGGTGCCTGGAGGCCCTGGCGCACCGCTTCGACGACGACTTGGTGAAGATCGACCAGACCGTGAAGAACGCGGCGCGGATCTGGAAAACGTACGGCACTCTGGCGATGAAGGGCGACTCGACGCCGGACCGGCCGCATCGTCGGGCGCGCGTTCTGGAGGCGCCGGCCGCATGGGCGACCGTCACGCGGGAGCAGCTCGCGGCCCTGGCGGCGACTGCGGTGCAGACGCCCAGCACGCCGAAGACCGCATCGGCCGACGGCACCGGCCGCAAGCCGAGCGGCTTCGACACGGCGGGATGGCTGAAGGCCCACGACCTCGACGCCGATGGTCAGATGTACGAGGGCGGCACTCGCTTCAAGCAGCACGTTTGCCCGTTCAATGCGGAGCACCTCGACTCCGCGGTCGTGCTCGAGCTGGCAAGCGGGGCGCTGGCCTTCAGGTGTCAGCACAACAGTTGCCAGGGACACGACTGGCACGCCCTCCGCGACCTGAAGGAACCGGATCGGCTGGGCAAGGGCGCCGAGGCTCCGGCCGGCACACGATCCATCGAGCTGGTGTCTGCTCCCGACCTGGCAGCCCGTGACTTCCCTGAGCCTCGATGGGCGGTGCCTGGCCTGCTCCCCGAGGGCGCCGTGATCCTCGCCGGCCCAGCGAAGGTAGGAAAATCGTGGTTCGCCCTCGAGGTGGCCTACGCGGTGGCAGCGGGCGGGGCGGTGCTCGGCTGCGTCGGCGTGGCGCCCGGCACGGCGCTGTACCTGGGGCTCGAAGACAACCTCCGACGCCTGAAGTCTCGCCTCGAGATGATCGGCGACGGCGCGACCCCACCGGCTCGTCTGCTCCTTGCCACGACCTGCCCTCGCCTCGATGACGCTGGATTCACGGCCCTCGACGCCATGCTCGGCGGCATCGACGGGCTCCGGGTCGTTGTGATCGACACATTGGTGAGGGTGCGGCCGGACCGGAAGCGCAACGGCGACCTCTACGCGGAAGACGCTGCACTCGTCGCCCGGCTCCAGACCCTCGCGTTCAAGCACAACATCTGCATCCTGATCGTGACACACACCCGGAAGGTCCTGAAGACCGACTCCGACGCTCTTGAAACCGTCAGCGGCACGATGGGCCTGACCGGCAGTGCCGACGCGGTGCTCGTGTTGCGGAGAGGACGATTCAAGGCCACGGCGGTGCTCGCGGTGATGGGACGAGACATCGAAGAGCGCGAGTTGGCGTTGCGTTTTGAGCCCAGCACCGGATGGTGGACGCTGGTAGGTGATGCGGGCGAGGTGGCGCGCACCGAGGGGCAGACCGCCATCATCGAGGCGCTGCGGAAGACCGCTGGTGGTCTGCGGATCTCCGACCTCGCCCTCGTGTGCGGCAAGAACGTCGGCGCCACCAAGCAGCTCGTCTTGCGGATGCTGGACGGCGCCAAGATCGTCCGGTTCGGACCGGGGAGCTACTCACTACCTACCGTACCTACCGTACCCCACATACCTACCGTACCTACCGTACCTAGCGTACCTAGTGAGGAGGTACGGAGAGGTACGGTGGGTGGTAGACGTACCGTACCTCTCGAAAGTGCAGATTCTAGCGAGCTAATCGGGGGTGAAGGTACGGTAGGTACGGTAGGTACGGTGGGTGCATATGTCGCACCACCGGAGCCCTTCTGATGACTACCACCACCACACCACCGCGTTACCTGTCCGCGCTGCTCGCGGCCATCGAGGCCGGCGTGATCGACCTGCACCCCGGCGCCGAGCTGGACGTCGAGGTGCTGCACGACGACGACTGCGACCTCTTGAACGGGCTCGGCGCCTGCAACTGCCTGCCCGAGCTCCACGTGCGGGGTGAGCATGGCTGATCCGAAGATGCAAGAGGATCGCTGGGTGCAGCACGCGCTCGTCTGCCGTCGCTGTGCGGCGGCGTTGCGGGAAGGATCGATCGACCTGTGCGACCACGGCTTGTCACTGCTGCCGCGGCGCGCATCGACAAAGAAGGTGCCCTCGGCCACCGACCGCCGGGGAAAGGAGAACCCATGAAACCGCTGACTGATCGGGAATTGCAAGTTGCCGAAGCTCGTCTCAACGAGCTTCAAACCGACGAGGCCGCCGTCGAGATCGAGTGCTCCGCAGCGTCGGCCGAGCTGTCCGCTGCCCTCCGAGGTGAGCGACTCACGGCAGACGAGCGGGGGGCGATGCTCCTCGCCGGCCAGCCCGTCCCAGCACGCGTGCCCGTCCCGCAGCTCGAGGCGCAGGTGATCGGCCTGCGGGACCGGCGGCGGACCCTGGAGGCTGCCTGTCGGCTCCAGAAGGAGAAGACGACATCCATTCGGGTGGCGCTGACACGGAAGGCCCTCCCCGAGCTCCAGAGCGAGCACGACAAGATCCTGTTGCGCCAGCTTGCCGCGGCCTTGGAGCTACATCGCGCGCGGAAGGCGTCTCGCGTCTGGCGCGCCAAAGCGGCCGAGCTGGGCTACACGATCGATTCCGTCGGCGAGCTGAACGGCGCCGCCGCCTACGTGCACGGTCTGACCGGCATGGTCCGGTCCTTCGGTGCGCGTGGGCTCATTTCCCAGGGCGAGATGCAGTCGTTGTTGGCCGAGGTGGAACCGCCGTTGCCGCCGGTCGAGGCGCCGGGTGGTCCGGCCGTGAACCTCCACCAGGCCGCGCTCGTGAATGCCGCGCGGAGCGGCGTTGTTCTCGGGGGTGGAAGATGACCGCCGGGCAAGTCATTGCCGGTGAATGGGATAGAGGGCGTGGTCAAACTAGAGGACCGATCCGAGATGGAACGGCGTGTGCCCTCGACGCGCATGGACGCCATTTTGCCTTTGGAAAACTGGAGGTGTGACCGATGACGAATCGACCCGCAAAACAGCAGGCAATGAAGCTGGCGGCGGCGTCGAGATCGGCGCCGACACTGCCCCCCCCACCACGGGGACTATCGCCCTCGACCCGGCGTTGGTGGAAGGCCGTGCTGGCCCTGTTTCAGCTCGAGGCCCACCACCTGCGGGTGCTCGAGGGTGCCTGCCTGGCCTGGGACCGCGCCGAGGAAGCCCGTCGCGCGGTAGACGAGCACGGAGTTGTCGTGGCGGACCGCTGGGGACAGCTCCGAGCCAACCCGGCGACCGTCGTAGAGCGGGACCAGCGGGCGCTCTTCGGGCGGCTGGTCGGACAGCTCGGGCTTGACGTGCCCGCACCGGGCACGGGGAGGTGACTATGCGAATGCGGACCTCGCGACGTGGCAGTGGGCAAGCTCTCGACGCTCTCGACGTGCTCGTGATGGGGCGAGACGTTCGCGCGGGCCAGCTTGACCCTGAGGTAGCGCGCCAGCGTCTACTCGACTCGCTGCCAGTGTGGGCAGAGCACGCCAGGGTCAACCCGGCCTGGTGGGCGGACCTGATCGCCAACCGTGGGGCGGTGCAGCGACTCGCGGCCCTCATCGGGGTGGACCTGCCGCCCGACCTGGCGGAGCCGCTGCCGCCGTTCTGCTGA
>DAONEV010000363.1:0-4220 GCA_035403265.1 Thermoanaerobaculaceae bacterium
CCGACTGGGGCGGCGCGCGAGGATTCTGGATGGACACCGTCAGGAGCCTGGTTGAAGCGAGCCTGTACGGGGCCCGGGGCGCCTGGACGGCGACGGTCGGGACCATGGGCCTCGCCCTGGTGCTGGGAGTCGGTGGAGCGGCCGGCGGCTGGGTGCTGTGGCGCCGGAAGGAATCCGCTCCGGTGGCGCTCACCACGGCGTTCGTCGGCCTGGTGTGGGCGGAGATCGCTGTCGCGCACGCCATCGCGGGTATGCGCTGGCCGCTGGACCGTTCGGCTATTGTGCTGATTCCAGGCGTGTTGTTGGCTCTGATTACGGGTTGGGAGCTGGCCAGCCGGTCGGCTGTGCCGATGGCACGCACCATCGCGACGGCTGCGGGGGCGCTGGTGGTCCTGCTGGCGGTCGTCGAGCTGGCCGGGGCCAATCTGACACGGACGTTCCTGTGGCCTCACGATGCGGCCACCCGTGCCGTGGTCCGGTCAGTAGCCACGCTCGTCGGCGCAAAACCGAAGGAGAGCGTCCGCATGTTTGTCTCCTGGCCCCTGGAGCCAGCGGTCAACTTCTACCGCGTCACGCACTCACTCCAGGGGCTCGCGCCGGTGAGTCGGGCCCGCCCCCAGCCGGGCGGCGACCTCTACTACCTGCTCGAGGAGGACAGGGCGGTGGTGCGGGAGCTGGGTCTCGTGGTCTGCCAGGAGCACCGCAGAGCCGGCACCCTGTTGGCGGCCCCGGCTGGCGCTCCCTGTCCGCCGGGCAGGTAGTTGCTCGGGAAGACGAGACACGTGGGAACCACCCGGCCGGCCCCGCGGTGCCCGGTTTCCCGTCCCCGGCGTGGGAGGCGACGGCCTACGTCTCGATGTCGGCGATTGCTGCTGCGGCGTCGGCGGATCCCTGGGTCACACGCTGCAGGCCCGGGAAGTAGCGATCCATGAGGGCGACAGAGAGATAGAGGTCGCTCTGAAACTGGTCGTGGGTCAGCTCGCCGGACTCGGACTCCCTGGCGACCTTGAACCGCACCTCGCCGTCCGAGAGGTCGATCTCGAAGTTGCCGAGGAGCAGGCCGTAGTTGGCACGGGTCAGGAACTCCATGACCTCCCGGCGGCGGTGCTCCGGGACTTTGCCCGGCACGAAGGTCAGGAAGCGGGCCACGGAGCGCTCGGCGTCGACGACGATGACCATGCGGTAGGAGCCGTTGTCGCCCGCCACACCCAGCTCCACGGCCATGTGGTTGCCGACCCGACGATACTCCACGTTGTCGGCCTGCAGGTGGGTCAGCACAGCCTCGAAGAGAGATGGCACATCAACCTCCGTGGACCATTGTAGCGGCAGCCATCGGCATGGGAGTGATACCCTCAGCCCGTGGCGCGTCATCTGCTGGTCGGGCCCTCGTGGCCGCTGCGCGGCGGCATCGCCCGCACGACCACGCGCCTGGCGGCGACGCTGGAGTCGCGTGGAGAACTGGCGGGCTTCCTCACGGCTGCCCGCCAGTACCCGCAGTGGCTCTATCCGGGGGTCAGCGACATCGACCCCGAAGCCTGCCGACGCCTGGACTTCGCCAGACCCTGCTTCGGAGCCCTTGAGCCCTGGACATGGCCGGGTCTCCTGCGCGAGGCCCGGGCCGCGGCGGGGGACGCGCTGCTGTTGCCTTACTGGACCTGGGCCTGGGCGCCGCTCGAGGCGTGGCTGGCCCGACGCCTGCACGTGCCGGTCGTGGCCATTGTGCACAATCCCGCCGATCACGACGCCTCCTACCTGTCGCGTCTCGCGGCGCGGCGGGTGCTCAGCCGAGCCTCGGGGTTCTTCTGCCATGCAAGCGCCGTTGGGGAGCGCATCGGCCTGGAGTTTCCCAACCGGCCGAGCGCCGTGCACGCCTTGCCGCCCGACCCTCCGCCGGCGGCCGACCGGGCCGCGGCCCGCGCCCACCTTGGGGTGCCCGAGCATCACCTGGCGCTCCTCTGCTTTGGCCTGATTCGGCCCTACAAGGGGGTCGAGGTGCTCCTCGATAGCCTGGCCGGTCTTCCCCGAGAGCTGCCGGTCACGCTCCTGCTGGCGGGGGAACCGTGGCACGAGGCGGGTGAGCGGTTGCGTGCCCGGCTGGCCGCGCCGGACCTTGCTGGCAGGGTCGTGGCGCGCCTCGAGTGGCTGCCCGAAAGCGAGGCGCCGGAGTGGTTCGCCGCCGCCGACGTGGCGGTCCTGCCGTACCTCTCTGCCACCGGGTCCGCGGTCGCTGCCCAGGCCCTCGGCGCCGGGTTGCCGGTCGTGGGAAGCCGGGTAGGAGGGATCGCCGAGGTTGTCGACGACGGCGTCAGCGGCCTGTTGGTGCCGCCCGGTGAGGTTCCCGCCCTGACGTCAGCCCTGCGGCAGGTATTCGAGCCTGGTCTCGTGGCACGGCTGGCGCAGGGGTCTCGCCGTGCCGCTACGCGCTGGAGCTGGAGCTCCTATGCGGACACGCTCCAGGAGCTGGTCAGGGCCGTCCTGGAAGCACGGCCGCGGACTGTATAATGCCGGCCACTTTGGTCTGCGCCCACGTGCTCGGCCGATCTCCGGGAGGCTTTGCCTGAGTTCTCTCTGGCTGGCGTTGCCGCTTGTCCCGGCCGTGCTCGACACGCTGGTTCGGGCCCGGCTGGCCCTGGCGGCTGGGCGGGTCCGGGAGAGCGTGACCCGGCTGGCGAGGTCGGTCCGGTGGCTGGTCGTGGTCCCCGCCCGAGGCGAAGGCAAGTTCGTCGAGCCGACGCTGCGGTCACTGGCGGCGGCGGCCTGCGGTCGCTCAGTGCAGGTTCTCGTGCTCCTGGATGGCCGCGATCCCCAGACCGAAGGGTGCGCTCGCGAGCTGGGCGTCGAGACCGTGCTCAAGGAGCCGGCCGGCCCGAGCAAGGGTGCGGCACTTGCCTGGCTGGTCCGGGAGCAGTCGCGGCGCTTGGTCGAGGCGGACGCCGTCCTGTTGCTGGATGTCGGGTCGACGGCTCCGAGCGACCTCTTCGCCCTCCTGCAATGGCCAGATGGCGTCGCAGGTCTGCAGACCCGGCTGGCGGGCGTCGGATCAGGGGCGGGCAGAGCCGTCGCACACTCCGAGCGCGCGGCCCAGGAGTGGGAGGACTGCGGACGGCAGGCCCTCGGATGGGGCGTGCGACTGCGGGGCACCGGCACGGCGCTGACGCCCCAGGCGCTCTCCTGGGTGGCGCCGCGGCTCAGGACACGGATCGAGGACCTGGAAGCCTCACTGCTACTTACGTCCGCCGGATTCCGGCTGGAGCTGAGCCCGGCCGTGGTCATGGACGAGAAGCCGACAACGGTTGGCGATGCCTCCAGGCAAAGGGCTCGCTGGTTGGTCGGGCGGGGACACCTCGCGGTCCGACACGTCGGTTCGCTCGTTCGGTTGCTCGTCCGGAACCCCGGGGAGGGGACGGCGTTCGCATTCGAGCTCGCCAGCCGGCCCCTTTCGCTGACCGCGCTGCTGAGAATGGTCGTGGCGGGGGCCGTGATCGCGAGTCTCTGTCGGGGGACGACGAACTCGGCCGCCGGACTGGCGGTTGCCTCGGCGCTCGTCGGCTCGGTCGTCGGGGACCTGGTGCTCTTGCGTCTGGCCGGACGGATCGACTGGCGGGGAGCGGCCCAGTTGGTCTGGGCATGGCTGGGGGCTGTGGTGATGGTGCCACGGGCGTTGCTCCGGTGGACCAGGGTGAAGCGGTGAAGGTCCTCCTCGTCGCCTCGCGCTTTCCCTGGCCGCCCCACACCGGCGACCGGGTGCGAGCGGTGGCCTGGCTGGAAGCCCTCGCAGGATGCGCCGACGTCACACTGGTCGCGCCGTCAGGCGAGCTTCCGACTGATGGACCTGCCTGCACTCTCGTCCCCGCGACCCGCGCCCCGGGCCGGTACCCGCTGGCGGCGCTCCGAGTCCTGGCGCGCGGGCTGCCGTGGACGTCCCTGCTGGCCGCTGGCTTCGACTGGAAGCGGGCGCTCCGGGCCGCCGAGCTCGCTGGCGGGCCGTTCGACACGACGATCGTCCAGCTCGCACGGCTGGATCCCTGGGTGTTCGGGATCCTGCCCCGGTCCCGCCGCATCCTCGACGCCATCGACTCCCTGGGCGCCAACCTCGGCGAACGGGCCGCGGCGGCCCACGGACCGGCCCGGGTGTTTTGGCGGCACGAGGCCTTGACGACCGCCCGCCTGGAGGGCGACTGCGGCCGGCGGTACGACGCCGTCTCGGTGGTGGCGGCCGG
>DAONEV010000364.1:0-4200 GCA_035403265.1 Thermoanaerobaculaceae bacterium
CCCACCCGGGAGGCAGATCCTCACCTCACTTGACAATGGAAGTCATATCAACGCTTCCACCCATCTTGACCGCGAGCTTCTGGACGATCGCGAGGCCCATGCCCGAACCTTCGGGCTTGGTCGAGAAGAGCGGCTCGAAAACCCTGTCCAGGTGAGCGGGAGCGATGCCTGACCCGTTGTCCCGCACCTCGATCAGCGCGTCGGACGGGATCAGGCGGCAGGTGACGTGGATGCGTGGCGAGGCAGTGCCGCTCGTCGCGGCGAGAGCATTGTCAACAAGGTTGAGGAGGATTCGCAGCACCGCATCTGGATCGGCGCTGACCACGACAGGCTCCTCCGGAACCGTGAGGGCGCAATCGACGCCGAGCCCGCGAGGTGCCTCGAAGATCAGTCCCTCCTTCTCGGTGAGGAGCTTGCCGAGCTCCAACTCCACCGATTGGACCTGGTCGAAGCGCTGGAAGGCACGCAGGGCGTGGAGCATCTGCTCGGCCAGGCGGAAGCTCTCGAAGCACCGCGCGAAGTACTCCTCCCTTTTCGCGTCGTCGAAGCTCGCCAGGTTTTTCCGCAGGACGCTCATCGTGGTCTTGAGTGTGTTGAGGGCATTGCCAATTTCGTGCCGGACGGTGCGGAAGATGTGCTCGGCCTGGTCGACCAGGACCTGCGGGTGGCCGAGCTGCTGGCGCGCCTCGAGCTCCTGCATGGTCTGGAACAGGGCGGCGGCACGCATGGCCGATTCGGCGCCAGCGGCGATGAGCCGGCCCATTGCGAGGTCTTGCTGGGAGAAGGCGCCTTCCCGGCGGTTGTAGAGGAAGATGAGTGCCTCCACCTGGTTGCCCACCCCGACGCAGGGAAGCCCGATGAAGGAGCCATCCCGGTAG
The DNA here is from genome assembly GCA_035403265.1 of Thermoanaerobaculaceae bacterium. GTDB lineage: Bacteria > Acidobacteriota > Thermoanaerobaculia > Thermoanaerobaculales > Thermoanaerobaculaceae > JAAYVZ01. Next base: position 879 of record DAONEV010000364.1, read on the forward strand.
GTCTCGGCGCCAGCCGAAATCAACCCCTCCTGTGCGATGTCCTGCACCAGAACTGCTTGTGCGTCAGCCAGCAATCGGGCCACGACCGAGCGCTCCCGGGCAGGGAGCGGGATCCGCGCCGCCGCGTGCTGCGCTTCGATCGCCGCCACCAGCTCGAGCGCGTCACCCGAGCGCAGGTAGAACGTGGCCCCTCCGGCCAGGGTGCCCCTCGCCAAGAGGGAAAGCACCTGGGGTGCCAGCTCCTCGAAGGCGCGGTGCGAGCCAAGATCGCGGGCATGATCGGCGATCTGCTGAAGGCGATCGTGCCAGTCCCGGAGCTGTCGATTCCTCTGGTCGACCAGGTCCTCGAGGTGAGTCCGGTAGCTCCGGGCCTGCGCCTCGAGCGACTTGACGTTCACCGCCGCCGCGACGCAACGGAGGAGGTTGGCGCGACTGACGGGCTTGGCGATGTACTCGAAGGCGCCTTGACGGACCGCCTGAGCAGCCGTCTCGAAGGTGGGCTTTCCGGTGATGAGGATGACGCGTGTTTCGGGAGCCAGCTCATGGACGAGCTCAAGGAGCTCGAGGCCACCCTTGCCAGGCATGAGGATGTCGGAGATGACGACGTCAATATCCTCGTGGGCCATGAGGCCGAGTGCCTCATCGGCTGTTGCGGCAGTTCGGACATCGTGATCCTCGGAAACAAGAAACGCCGACAGAACCTGCCGGATCCCTTCCTCGTCGTCGACGATGAGTACACGTGCCACGGCTCCCCCTGTTCAAACAGGAGGCAGCTTGAGATAACCCGGTTCGCTAGACACCCGAGACGGTGTCTCCCCCAGCATCACCCCTCGCCCCTCGCGGGGATTGTAACCCAAGCTCCGCCACAAGTTAAGCAGGGCAGGGTGAGACGATCAAGAGGATGCCGGGCCTACGCCAGATGCACGCCCTGCCGTTGCAGGGCAGCCAGGAAGCCCTCGGTGTCGGCCGGGGCGACAAAAACCCTCGGCTCGCCCTCGATCATGACCCCCTCGCTCTTGACGACGGAGGCGTAGACCCGGGCCGTCTGCCCGTCCACCGCGAACGAGCCCGCGAAGTATCCGGGGAGCCCGGAGCCGGCCACCTTCCAGGCGGAGCGGGGAGTGTACCGGCGGGCCGTCCGTCCGGCGAGGGGAAAGCGCCGCCGGAAGACGAGGAGCTGCACCTCAAGCTCGCCGTTCGCCACCCTGTAGCGGAGCCTCCGAGGAGCGGCGAAGGCCGCCAGCGGCACGTAGGCCGCGGCCGGCAACAAGGCGATGAGGAGGAGCAGGGGGAAGAGGCGCCACGACACCGGCGTCGAGGCCCGGCCGGGGGAATAGTCTCCGTCCAGTCGCTCGCGCAGGGCGGCGAGGAACCTGGCCTCGTCGGGAGGACTGACGAGGATGGGGAGGGCCTCTCCCTCGACCCGCAGCAGCACGACGTCCCGCCGGCAGTCGGTGACCTGCCAGACGCTGCCCAGGGCATCGTAGCTGTAGCGCCCGGCGCAGAACCCCGGCATGCCGGTGCCGAAGACCCGGCGGCCGCCCTGTAGTCGCAATACGCCGCTCTCCCGGATGGCGCCCAGCGTCACGGTGCGATGGTTCGACAACAGCCCCTTGCCACCCCGGATGTCGAGGACGCCGTCGTGGATGTCGTAGCAGATGGAAGGGCCTGACATCGCCAGCAGGCCGACGAGAATGACCGGAGGGACGGTGACCATCGTCAACACGACACCCCAGAACACCCTCCACCGGGAGCGGTTTGGTTTCGGTGAGAACTCCTCGCAGGTGAAGTGGTGCATGGTGCGCCAGCTTACCAGGAGCGCCCGCCCGCCAGGGCTCGGCGCGGGGAGAGGTCCAGGACGCTGGCGATGGCCGTGATGGGCAGACCCGCCGCGCGGGCCGCGGCGGCCGCGGCAGAGGCGCTTACCCGTTCCGGCCGCGTGACATCCCCGGTTTCCAGCGCCATCAGAGGTTCCCTCGGCGGCTCGCTGCCGGCCGCCAGTTGACCGTCCAGGTTGGAAGCGCCCTCGACGGGATGATCGGGGCTGAACCAGGTGTCGGCCTGCTGCTCTGCAAGCAGCGTGTCGTCGGCATTGAGGACGACGTGGCGCGCTGCCCTGGCGGCCACCAGGGTCGCCTCGACGAGATGTTGTCGGGTGGAGACGCCGTGGTCGCCATCTGGATCGACGGTGACGCCGGTGACCACGGCGACGTCGATCCTCGACATCAGGAGGCCGTGAGCGAGGATTTCAGGCACGGGCACCTCCAGGACGGCGAAGGTGAGGCGGGGATCGCGCAAGACGGTCCTGGTCGCCTCGGGCCCGGTGCGGTCACCGCTATTGATGCCTTCGTCTCCGACGACGATCCCGTCCTGACAGACCAGCCCGACCGTGTGGCCGGCCATGGTCGCAATGCGGGCGAGCAGGCGCGCCGTGGCGGTCGTGCCGGTGGTGCCGGTCACCACCACCACGGGCACCCCGCGCAGGTCGTCCCATGCGACCTCGTCGAGGCTCGCCATGACACGCCCGGCCGGCACCGGCTCGCCCTCGGACGCCGCGAGCACCGTGACCGCGCCAGAGCCCAGCCCCAGGGTCAGCCCGACCTCGTCGAGCAGCCACGGCAGCTCGCGCCGTTCCGCCTCGGCGATCGCGGCGGCCTGGTCGGGGCGCCTCGTGGCCACCACCTGCTCGAGGAGGGCGGGGAACTCCACCTCGGGGCCGCCGGTGATCGCCCAGTCGTTGAGGCGAGTCGCCGCTGCCAGGCAGTCCGGGGGCGCCTCGATGGCGAGCGCGATGAAGAGGTCTCCCGAACGCCGGCTATGGGCCCGGCGCGGCCACCCAAGGGCGGCGTTGGCGCGTTTGAGGGCTGCACGCCAGGCTGGGACCGGGTCGGGGTCGCCCTCGGCGAGACACACGTCTGCCACGGCGCCGGAGCCGTCCAGCCACAGCGAGGGGCCAACCAGCGACCGGGATCTGGTCACCTCCATCAGCTCTCCCGCCCTGGGGTGCCGGCAATGGCATGCCCGCGACTCATCAGAGACCATTCTCGGTCTGCACCACCGAGACTACAACCACCATCACCCAGGAGCTCAGCGGGTCAGTGAATCCGCTGCTCGGGAACCACGAGCCCGCACATCGCCGCTGATCCGTTCATGAGCTGGTCGGAGCAAGGGCGGAGGAGCCTTGAGCCCGAGGCAGGGGGATGACAGCTCTCGACCGGGTCGGAGGAGGCGTATCATGCCCGGACATTGCGCCGGGGGCCGACCAAGGTCCCGCGCCCAAGGAGACTCCCCATGGCCGTGACCTGTGACGGACACCATCTCC
>DAONEV010000365.1:0-4197 GCA_035403265.1 Thermoanaerobaculaceae bacterium
CCTCATGTGGGCGCTCGGCTACAACGTCTCCGTGGCCGCCTGGGTCGGGATGATCGCCCTGATGGGGCTGGACGCCGAAACCGGCGTCTTCATGCTGCTCTTCCTGGACCTTTCGTTCGAGGAAGCGCGCAGGGCAGGGCAACTGAACAGCGACGCCGATCTCCAGGAGGCTATTGTGCACGGTGCCGTCAAGCGCATCCGCCCCAAGCTGATGACCGTCACCACGAGCTTCATGGGGTTGATGCCGATCATGTGGTCGATCGGCACCGGCGCGGACATGATGAAGCGCATCGCGGCACCGATGGTTGGCGGCCTTGCCACCTCGTTCCTCCTCGAGCTCCTCGTGTACCCACCGGTCTATCTGCTGTGGAAGCGATTCGAGCTGCGACGGGCGGTTGCACCGCGGAGGGAGTTCCCGGAGGCCACCGTCGAGCGTGCAACGGCGTAGTAGCCTAGGGCGATACCGGCGGCGCCCGTCGCCGGTACCGTTGGCACCGGGAGCCTCGGGTCCCCGGCCCCCCGGAGTCCCGGGCCGGGGCAACGGTAAGATTGGTTCGGTGAGTGGGCACACAGCTAACGATTGCTCCAAAGGAGCGCCTGTGAGCAGCTCGAGAGGAACCGAGAGGACGGGGCCAGGCAACGCGTCCCCCGGGCCCCCGGAGGCGGAATCGAGGCCAGGCATCGAGGAGGGAGTCGGGGGCGTGCCGGGCGACCCTGGGGCACCTGCCGAGGGCCACGACGTCCGCCCGATCGGGATGCCGCGCGACGGTGAGGGACGTGTCAGCCTGCCGCAGAGCGGACAGTGTGACTCGGTGGACGAATGCCTGCGCGGCTTCATCGAGGCAGCCCCCGCCGCGATGTTCGAGATCGCCTTCGACGGCACGCGATTCCTTCACGTCAGCGAGGTCGTCTGCCAGCTCTCCGGCTACGCCCGGGAGGAGCTTCTGGCGATGAGCCCCTTCGACCTCCTCGACGAGACGGGCCGGGAACGGCTACGGGACAGGGTCGCCAGGAGACTGGGCGGCGAGCGAGTCGACGAGCCCATCGAGGTCACGGTCAGGCGAAAGGACGGTGCCGAGCAGTCGCTGCTGGTCAACGCAGGGGCTCTCACCTATCGGGGCCGGAGCCCCTCCAGCGTGCTCGTGGTTGCGCACGACATCACCGCGCGGAAACGAACGGAGCAGGCGCTGGGCGAGAGCGAGGCGCGGTTTCGCCTTCTGCTCGCCAACGCGCCGGTCTCGGTGGCGGCCCAGGACCGTGACCTCCGGTTTCTCTGGGCCTACAACCAGCGCAGCGTGCGCCCGGAGGAAATCGTCGGGAAGACCGATACCGAGATCTTCCCTCCGGAGGTTGCAGCGTACCTGACGACGCTGAAACGGCACGTGCTGGCGACCGACACCGAGCTCCGGGAGCGGGCGTGGGTCTCGAGTGGCGGCCGCCGTTGGTTCCTCGACCTCTTCCTCGAGCCGCTTCACGACGAGCGTGGAGGCATCAGCGGAGTTGGTGTTGCGACGGTGGACCTGACCGACATGAGGCTCGCCGAGGAGGCGGCCGCCCGTCACGCCGCAGAGTTGGAGGCCGTGCTGGCGGCCCAGAACGACGCGGTGCTCACCTACGACACCGACTTGAGGGTGACCCGAGGCAACGCGTCCTTCCTGGCGAGGTACGGCTTCGATCCCGTTGGGCTCCACGTCAGTGAGATCATCGCCAGGGTCCGGTGCCGCACCCTGGATGGGCGACCGCTGATGCTGGAGGAGCAGCCCACGCCGCGCGCGAACGGAGGGGAGCCCGTGGTTGGCCAGTGCTTCCTCGTCCGCAGAGGCGATGGCCAGGAAACGGTCGTGGAGGTCTCCTCCGGGCCGATGTGGGTTGGAGATTGCGTCGCCGGCTCGGTCACGGTCTGGCACGACATCACCGAGCGCACCCGCGTCGAGTCCGCGCTGCGCGCCTCTCTTGCCGAGAAGGAGGCCCTGCTCAAGGAGATCCACCACCGCGTCAAGAACAACCTCCAGGTCATCGCGAGCCTCCTGAGCCTGCAGGCCGAGGCCACCGACGAGGCGGCGCGCAAGCCTCTCCTGGAGAGCCGGGGGCGCGTCCGCGCCATGGCGCTGGTTCACGAGAAGCTCTACCACACACCCGACCTCTCGACGATTCCGTTTGACGAGTGTGTGGCCGATCTTGGCGCCACCTTGATGGCCGGCATGCGGCGCGACGGCGTCTCGCTCGACCTGGATCTCGAGCCCGTCGAGCTGGGGATCGCCAACGCCATCCCGCTCGCCCTGGTGACCAACGAGCTGCTGTCGAACGCCGTCAAGCACGCCTTCCCCGACGGCCGCGAGGGCCGCATCGTCGTTGGCCTCCACAGCACTGGCACAGGCGAGTACGAGCTCAGTGTGGCCGACAACGGCGTGGGATTCCCCGAGGCACTCGACCTCCGCGACCCCGAGTCGCTGGGGCTGCAGATCGTCAGCATTCTGACCAGGCAGATCGGGGCCCAGGCGCGGCTCGGCCGTGAGGCCGGGACGCGCGTCACGGTCACGTTCCGGGACGTCACACCGTGAGACGCCATCGTCACGACAGGGAGCCTGGGCCGACCCGAACCACGGTCACATCTGATGTCGCTGGGGACAACGGGGGCCGCGAGGCCGCGGCTCGGGAGCATCCCGACACCGGCCACGGGGACACTCGCGAGCTGGAGCACATCCGCTTCTCGGGATGGTCTGCGGCGGCCCTGCCTCGCCCCTCCCGATCCACAGCGGCCGAGCCCCCGTCGCAGCATCTCTCGCCCGAGGTTGACCCGGAGCCACTTCACGAGCTCCTGCGCGTGGTCTTATCGGCGTCGGGGCTCGATCCGGACCACTACCGCTCTGCCTCGATGATCCGACGGATCCCGGCGTGCCTGCGGGCGCTTGGGGTGCAGACGCCGGAGCAGGCGCTCGACAGGCTCCGCCAGCGGCCCGAGCTTCTGGCCTGCGCCCTGGATACCCTGCTCATTGGCGTGAGCGAGTTCTTCAGGGACCCGGGCGTGGTGGCGGCTCTGGCGCAGTGGCTGCCCGTGATCGCGCGGCAGCGAGACCGGCACCTGCGAGCCTGGAGCGCCGGGTGCGGAGGCGGGGCCGAGCTGTACTCGCTGGCGATCCTGCTCGACCAGGCTGGGCTTCTGGCCGGGAGTATCCTGCTGGGGACTGATTGCCGGGCCACAGCCATCGCAGAGGCCAACCGCGGCGTGTTCCACGAGCGGGAGATGGGCAAGGTGCCAGCGGCGGTGCGAGATCGGTACTTCCGGCCTCAAGGCGAAGCCTTTCGGGTGGTGCTGCCAGCCCAGGGACGGATCACCTGGGAGGTGCGCAACGCGCTCGGCGAACGGGACGAGGGGGAGTGGGACGTGATCCTGTGCCGGAACGTTGCGATCTACCTGAAGAGAAGATCCAGCGACCATCTCTGGACCACCCTGGTCTCGTGCCTGCGCCCCGGCGGGCTGCTGGTGGTTGGCGACGCCGAGCGGCCCGCGATTCCTGACCTGACGCTGCTGAATCGGTGTATCTATCGCAAGAGCGGAGGCTCGGATGCGTGACGTCGAGCGTGTGCTTCCGGCCAGGCCCCCTCGCTGGGTCTCGGTGGCGATTTCTCTTGGGCTGCTTCTGCTCTGGGCCATCATTCGGCTCTACGTGTTCGACTGGGTCGTCTTCCCGCTGACCTATGTCATACCCATGCTCGTCTGCGTCTGGACCCGCGACCGGCTCATGCTCTGGCTCATGGCAGCCATCGGCGCCATCCAGGCCTACGCGGAGATCCTCTGGGTCCTCCCGGCAGGGACCCTCATGCCGGCCGCGCAGCGGGCGACTCTCGATGCATCGTTCGCCGAGATCGGTCTTGGCGTTGGGGTCATCCACTTCATCGTTTCCATGTTGAATCGACGCGATGCGTCCCTCCTCGAGACGGCTGCTGCCCGCGACGAGCTTCGCTCCAACGAGGATGAGCTCCGCTCCCAGACCGAGGAGCTGCAGGCGCAGACCGAGGAGTTGGCCACCCAGAACGAGGAGCTGCAGAGCCAACGCGAGGAGCTCGAGGCGCAGGGCGAGGAGTTGGCCACCCAGAACGAGGAGCTGCAGGCGCGTGCTGAGGAGATTGCCGCGCTCAACGCCGAGCTGGCCGGCCGGGAGCGGACACTCCAGCGCATGCTCAAGGCGATCGGTC
>DAONEV010000366.1:0-4196 GCA_035403265.1 Thermoanaerobaculaceae bacterium
GGACCTGGTCCTGCTGTACCTCAACGTCTACCTGGACTCGCTGCGTACCCGCGATTCCGAGCTCCATCGTCGGCTAATCCAGGAGCTCGAGGCTCCACACGGGTTCACGACCTTCTTCCGTTTCTTCTCGGGGTCGCTGACGGATGTGAAGGTGGCGCCCCAGGAGGCGCTGTCCGTGTTCTGGAGGAGCCTGAAACAGGTTGCACCGCCGGATATGGAACGAGGGCTCCGAGCGATGTTCGTCAGCAGTCTGGAGCAGTTCAGCCTGACTCCGTCGGTCGAGATCCTTGAAGACGGCCAGGAATCGCCTGGGCCGTTCGACGACAGTGCTGCGGGCCAGAGCGTTTTCGTCTCGCCGGGCGCCTAGCTCCTGCGGGAGCGGCCTCTGCTGGCTCGGGATGGGCGGATAAGCCTCAAGGTGGCGACCTTGCGGGACAGCCGTCGGAATGCGGGGAAGGCAGGCCCGGCCCGCGACAAGGGCCAGGCTCGGCAAGGGGTCTGGCAAGCTCGCGCTCGAAGTCGGCGACACGGATGTTGTGGGTTTAGCGTGAAGGCGCAGGCGCTTGGTAATCCCGACGATTCAGGCCACTACTGTCTGGAGCTCGGGGCGCTCAAGCTGCCGGAGTAGGGAGCAACGCTGATGCATCGATCGAGGCTGAGTCGTCTCTTCGCCAGCAAGCAGAGGTCAGGCCGTGAGGTCCTCGTCGTTGGGGGTCTGGGTGCTCTCGTTCTTTGGGCCGGTTGCGCGGGGGCTGGATCGCCGATCCCGTCGGTGCCGGCTCACGCAGCCGCGCTTGTCCCGACCTCTCGGCTCGACGAGGGATGGTGGCGGCAGCGCTTCGAGAGGCTGAACGAGCTCGCCAGTCGCGGCGGCTTCGACGTCATGTTCGTGGGCGACTCCATCACCCAGGGGTGGGAGGGCGCCGGGAAGCAGGAATGGGATCAGAAGATCGCGCCGTTCGGCGCCGCCAACTTTGGAATCAGCGGCGACCGTACCGAGCATGTGCTGTGGCGGCTCACCCACGGCAACCTCACCGGCGCTCTCGATCCCAAAGCGATCGTCGTCATGCTCGGCACCAACAACACGGGGCAGCGCCACGACCGCCCGGAGGAGATCGCTGCCGGCGTCGCCGAGGTCACCAGGGTGCTGCACAGGCGCTTTCCGCGGGCCAGGATTCTGCTCTTTGCCGTTTTCCCGCGAGCCGCCAGCGCAAGCGATCCCGACCGGATCAACAATGACGCGACGAATAGACTCCTCGGCCACCTCGGCGGCCATTCGGGTGTCCGCGTTATCGACATCAATCGGAGATTGCTCTCGACGGATGGGACGCTCATGACGTCTGTCATGCCCGACCTGCTACATCCCAACGCCACGGGCTACGCAATCTGGGCCGACGCCCTGGTTCCCGAGATTCGCGCAGCCTTGAACTGAGAGGTCAGCGGCCGACAGCTTGGCTCGTCGGCCCCCTCGATGCGGTTCCGAGCAGGAGCTGCTGGAGGACGGCGACCCCACTGGGTGTCCGTGCGATCGAGGCGCCGACCAGGATGATCTCCCCCCCGGTCTGGGTGTTGACGAGGCGGGCCGCGCAGGGATACCGCTCGCCGTGGTCGGGCACGAGGAGGTGTCGCGCGGTGTGGGTGTAGGCGAGTGGCTCAAACATCCACGGACGGCTGACGGCGAAGTCTGTGAACGCCTCGAGAACGCCGACGGCGAGCGGCTGGAGCCGGGCGAGGGGACCAACGAACTCCACGCCCGAGCCCTCGATCCGAAAGCCGAACGCTCCGCGCGAGGTCTCCCAGGAGTTGAAGAAGTCGCCTCCAGGTCCCCACGAGACGACCCCGAGCCGAACGGAATGGTCCAGCGCCGCGCCGCTGCCGGGATCGACAGGCGTCCACGCGAGATCGGCCGTCTCGATGCCGACCCGCGTCGGGTCGAGGAGCAGCCCGCCGGCTCCTCCGGTGTCAAGGACCTGGACGGCGAGGATGTTGTCCCCACCGAACACGAGGCCGGTGTAGGCCGCGTCGCCCGGCGCCAGCCGATACTGCCGTGGCTTCTTCCAGTCCCGCTCCGATCCCACCAGCAGGCCGTTGACGGAGGTCCAGTCGGCATCGTCGACTCGACCGAGGTCGAGTACCACGACGTGGCCGCGGGCGGCAGCAGGAAGCCTGAACTTGGTCCGATACCACCCCCAACCGTCGTAGTCCCTTCCGAGGTGCTTTTCCCACGGCTCCGGGACCTCGATCGCATCCCAGCCGTTCTCGACCAGCCCGGGACGCTCCCAGGCTTCTCGGAAGCCACGCTCATTCTCGCGCTGCACCGCCGGGCCATCCTGCGAGGTGCGAAAGCGCCAGCCGTCGGTTTCCACGGCGCGGATGGCCGGGCGAACCTCGTACCAGTCGATCACGCCGCCGGTCTCTCCCATCGTCCCGCGATCTCCCGTCGTGGCTCCAAAGAACACGATGGCGCCGCCACCATCGAGAAACCGCGCGAGGGATGCCTGCACGTCGCCGCCGGTGCGGGTCCGCCGGGGCAGGGCGTTCCCGGCGACGATCAGTGCGCCGGTCTGGGTGGCGTCGAGGTGGAGCAAGTCCTCTGCCGAGATGAGGCGGCCGGGAAGGTCGGCCGGGGCGACGGCGGGGATTCCGTCTTCGGAAAGCACCGCCGTCGTGCGCGCATGCGGCGAGGCGGCAGCCAGAGGCGTGGGCGCCGTCCCCTCGTCGAGATTGGGATACGCGGGCAGGGCCAACGGCGCGCGCTGTGCGCCCTCGACTGCCGCCCCCTCAGGTGCCTCGACCACTCTGACCCGGGGGTCTGTCACGCGGATGTGCAGCCTGCCGTCGTTTTCAAGGATCACGATCATCCCCTGTGGCAGGGGAGCTTGCGCGTGCCAGTTGCGCCACCCTTCGGGAACGTTGGGCGCCACCCGGATCCTCGCGCAACCTGGCTCGAGCACCTCGATGCCGAGCAGCCCCTCGTAGACGGCGTCGAGGTAGGCGCCCGCCGCCGTGAGGAATGCGTGGCCGCCCTCGCTGACCCCTTCCGGAGTGAGGAGCTCCTCGACGAGCCCTGGGTCGTGCCTGTCCTGGAGGGTGGCTGCGCAGTGGTCGAGGAGCTCCAGCCCGCCATCAACGTCGCCGTTCCTGAGCCGTGCCCGTGCCTCGACCGCGTTCCACCACGGCCACACCTTGTAGTTGTGGTCGTTGTGAAGGTCGACGTGGCTCATTGGCGGCGCGATCGTCACCGAGCCCGCCGCCCGCCAGTTGCGGGCACGGACGCTTGCCAGCGCGCGCCTGGCGCGGTCAGAGGGCGCCACGCCGCACAGCACCGCCAGCGCGTTCTCACCCGACGCCAGCCGCTCGTCCCGATCTCCCCACAGCGAGAGGTTGTCATACGCGTCAGCCGACTCGTTCCAGAGTCCGGCGTTGACGCCACGGAGAAACCGCAGTCGCACCCCGTCGAGACTCCGTGCCGCCTCCGTGTGGCCCAGGGCGGCCTCGATCCTGGAGAAGGTGCCCAGGAGTCCGGTGAAGAGCGCGTTCGAATACAGCACGCGGGCACCGTCCGGAAAGAGCAGAAACCGCGAGTGGTCCATCCACTCCGTGACGTCGACAAGGAGACCCCGCTCGTCGTAGTCGCGGTCAATCCACGCCTTGACCCATGGCCGCAGCGTGTCTGCGGCTTCTTCAAGGAACGACTCGTCGCCGGTGAGCATGTACTCGCGCCACACCGCGCGCGCCAGCCAGGCGGTCCCCTCCGCCGAGCCGCCCTGAGACGGGTCCCCGGTCACCTTCAGGCCAGTCGGGTGGGCGGCCGCATAGCGCCGCAGGTCGTAATCGAGGGTGGTGCGCGCAGCCGCGAAACGCCCGCTCGCCATGGCCCCCGGCACCAGCCCCGAGCCCAGGTCGCGGGACCAGACGTCGCGCCAGCGGAACAGCTCGCAGACGTGGAACCGGCCGTCGAAGCCGAGGTCCAGGAGGTACCGATTGAAGGGAACGGCCCGGTTGATCGTGGCGGCGGGTGTCTCGAGCAGGAGGCCTTCGCGATAGGGTGCCTCGAGCCGTACCCGCAGGTCCTCCCATCCGCCGGTCGGCCGTTCCGGCCCGGCAACCACGACGACCAGGCCAGCACCGTTGGTGAGGTTGATCGGGAGGCGACCAGTCGGACCGATCGCGGGAGTGCCGCGACTCTCCACCTC
>DAONEV010000367.1:0-4187 GCA_035403265.1 Thermoanaerobaculaceae bacterium
TGACCTCGGTGCTGCTGCGCTGCATGGGCGGCATCCGCGTCCTCAAGGGTGGCTGGGACGATGCCCTTACCCAGATCAGGGACCTCGACTACCGCCAGTGGTCGGCCGGGTTCGCGTTCACCTACACGCTGGGCAACCACGACGCCAAGGCGCGGCTGGCGCAACGCCGCTACGAGCTCGCCTCGGCGCGGCAGACTCTCGCCCTCGAGCAGCAGAACGTCATCGCCGAGGTCCGCTCGGCGGTTCGCGGGCTGGAGGCGGGCTCCAAGTCCATCGCCGCCGCGATCAAGGCGCGCGAGCTCGCGGAGCGCAACCTCGATGCCGAGCAGAAGAAGTTCGCCAACGGCATGTCGACCAACTATCAGGTGCTGAAAATCCAGGAAGACCTCGCGGCAGCGCTCGCCTCGGAGCTCTACGCCAAGGTGGGGTACCGCATCGCCCGGGTGCAGTACGAGGTCGCGATCGGCCGGCTGCCTGAGACGATGGGTGTAACCATTGCCGACGAGGTCCCCCCGGCACCGCGAGTCGCCTTCCAGGGCCCGAGCTGGCTCAGGTACGGGACGTGGTCCCGGGACCCCGACGTCAAGCGAGCCGACGAGACGGCAAAGAAGTGACGATGGTGTGAGCGGCTGTGTCATCGGCGCGGCGGGAGGTCCGCCGCGCCAGCCTGTGAAGCGGTGGAGGACGGCCAGTGCTGATCGAGATTCGCGACCTGACGAAGATCTACGAGATGGGCGACACCCAGGTGCGGGCCTTGGACGGGGTCAGCCTGGACGTCAAGCGAGGAGAGTTTCTGGCCATCATGGGCCCCTCGGGCTCCGGGAAGTCGACCCTCATGAACCTCATCGGTTGCCTGGACAGCCCGACGTCAGGCACCTACCGGCTCAACGACCAGGAGGTCTCGTCACTCGACGACGACGAGCTGGCCCGGATTCGCAATCGCGAGATCGGCTTTGTCTTCCAGACGTTCAACCTGCTGGCACGCACTTCGGCCATCGAGAACGTCGAGGTCCCGCTCATCTACGCCGGCGTCCCGCGCACCGAGCGGCACCGGAAGGCCAAGGAGATGCTCGAGCTGGTGGGACTCGGGGATCGCATGCACCATCAGCCCAACGAGCTATCCGGAGGCCAGCGCCAGCGCGTGGCGGTGGCCAGAGCCCTCGTCAACAGCCCATCCATCCTCCTCGCCGACGAGCCCACGGGAAACCTGGACTCCAAGACCGGCGAGGAGATCATGGCGTTGTTCGACACCCTGAACCGCGAAGGCAACACCATCATCCTCGTCACCCACGAGGAGGACATCGCCGCCTTCGCCAGGTACCGCGTCCGCCTGCGCGACGGCAAGATCGTCGAGTCCGGCCCCACCGCTCGCGCCAAGTAGGAGCGACATTCCTGTTGCGGCCGTGCCAGTGGCCGGTCGCGGGCTGCACGGGCCTCGGGTTTCTGGCACACTGGCGGGGTCATGAGAGACGCGGGCCTGTCTCGCATCGTGGTGGTCGGGTCGGGGATTGCCGGTCTGAGCTGTGCCCGCGCTCTTGCCAAGTCCGGTTTCGAGGTTGAAGTCGTCTCACCCGGGAGCCCCGGTCGCGATGGTGCAAGTCACCGCCTGCACGGAATGGCGCCATTCATCCTGGTCGCGGCGCCGTGGTTGAAGGGCGACAGCCCGGAGCGCTTTGCCGCCGAGCTCGACCGTCGAGGAGATGGTCTGCGACGCCCCGGGCTTGCCGAGGTGCTCGCTGACGAGGCCCACGCCGCATCGCGAGAGCTCATGGCCTGGCTCGACCTCCGCCCGATCGCGGCCGAGCCGGTGAGACTCCCAGGCGAGGACTTCCGGCGCGGCATGCCCTGCATGCCTGCCCATCGCGGCGCACTCATGCAGCCGGCCCTGGCCTCCTGCGAGGCCGCCGGGGTCCGCCTTCAAGGGCGCACGCTCGCCATCGGTCTGAGGAGGGGAGGGGAGCGGGTCACCGGGGTGGTGGTGGTGCGGGCAGGGTCCCGGGAGCCGGAGTCGATCCCCGCGGCCGCGGTGGTGCTGGCGTGCGGGGGACCGGCCGGGGCGTTTCCGGTTGCCACCGGGCCGCGCTGGTGCCGGGGTGCCAACCTGGTGCTGGGCGAGCTGGCCGGGGCGCTGCTGCACCACGCAGGCCTTCTGCAGGCGTTGCCTCTGACTCTCCGGCCGCGGGGATTCTTCCTCACCAGCAAGGTGCTGGTCGCGGCACGCCTGAGCGTGGACGGCCGGCAGGTCGGGCACGACGGCACCCTGGCGGGGATGCTCGCCGTCATGCGCGAGGCCGCACGGTCCAGTCTCGGCGTCACGGCCGACCTCGACCCGGCGACACGCGAGCTGCTGCCGCCGGCCTTTCCGCTCGACGCCATTGCCCCGGCCGGGCGATCGATTCCTCTGGCGGTGGGTTGCCATCACGGGATCGGCGGAGTCGCCATCGACTCCTGGGGCCGCACCTCGGCCCCGGGGCTCTACGCCTGCGGCGAGGCGGCAGGGGGTGTGCAGGGACGGCGACGGATGATGGGCACCGGCCTCCTCGAGGGGTTCGTGTTCGGGCAGAGAGTGGCGACGGCGATTGCCCGCGACCGCCAGAAGGCCCAGGATTCCGGAACGACGGCAAGTGCCGTCCTGGTCCCGCGGCGGGCCCCGGTCATCGAGCCGTGGCTCGACCGGGTGACGCCCCGCTGGCTGGTGGACGACCCGAAGGTGCGGCTCGACGTACCGGTGGAATCAGTGGCACCCTCGGGAGGCTTTGACGAGTATCTGGCCGCCATTCGCATGCGGGCGGTGGAGATCATGGCGGCAGCCGGTCGGAAGTGACGGCGTGGCGTGGATGGAGGAGTGCGATGCACGACGAGGACGTCAAGGTGGCCCTTACCCCCTGGGAATGGAGCCTGGTCGCAAGCCTGCGGGACATCCCCGAGGGCGAGCTGAAGGGCATGTTGGATGAGCTGGTCTGGGGCCTGGTGGCGCTGGTCCGCGAGCCCGGGTGCAGCCAGGTGCAGGCCGACGGAGTCCCCTGTCCCACGGCCGCCAACGACTGTGAGACGTGCGGCCGTGTCCGGGGCGTCCTCGACCGCCTTCGCGGCGAGCTGCGAGCGGTGTGAGATAGCAGATCAGCGCATCAGCGAATCAGCCGGTCAGCAAATCAGGCTGGCAGGGAAACCGACAACCTGATCTCCTGACGTGCTGATTCGCTGCCTCAGATTTCGAACTTGACGCCCTGGGCGAGCGGAAGATGGGTTGAGGAGTTGACGGTGCAGGTCTGGCGGCGCATGTAAGCCTTCCAGGAGTCGGAACCGGCTTCGCGTCCGCCCCCGGTCTCCTTCTCGCCGCCGAAGGCCCCGCCGATCTCCGCTCCCGAGGTGCCGATGTTGACGTTGGCGATGCCGCAGTCGGACCCCTCTGCGGAGAGGAAGCGGTCTGCCGAGACGAGAGACGTGGTGAAGATCGCCGAGGACAGCCCCTGACTCACCTCGTTGTTGAGGGCTATTCCCTCGTCGAGCCCAGACACCCTGTAGACGTAAAGGATGGGTGCGAACGTCTCCTCGCGGGCCACGGCCAGGCTCCTCGACGCGGCCACCAGGGTGGGCTCCACGAAGTAGCCGGGGCGCTCGAGCCGCCGCCCACCGGTGAGGACCGTGCCGCCCTCGGCACGCACCAGCTCCAATGCCCGGAGATAGTCGGCGACGGCATCCTCGCTCACCAGCGGGCCCATGAGCGTGCCCTCGGCCAGCGGATCGCCGATCGGCACCGACCGCAAGGCGCGCGTCAGCCGTTCCACGAGCTGCTCGTAGACCCGATCGTGGACGATGAGGCGGCGCAGGCTCGTGCAGCGCTGACCGGCGGTGCCGACGGCCGCGAAGACAATGGCACGCAGCGCCATGTCGAGGTCGGCGTCGTCCATCACCAGCACGGCGTTGTTGCCGCCGAGCTCGAGGATGCTCCGACCGAATCGGGACGCCACCGTGGAGGCCACCCGGCGCCCCTGCTCGGTCGAGCCGGTGAACGAGACGAGAGGCACCCGCGGGTCCCCGACCAGACACTGCCCGACCTCCCGTCCCGGGCCGATGACCAGGTTGAAGACGCCCTCGGCCTTGTGCCGGCACGCCACGTGGTTGCAGATGTGCTGCACGGCAAGGGCGGTCAGAGGAGTCTGCGAGGATGGCCTCCAGATCACGGT
>DAONEV010000368.1:0-4163 GCA_035403265.1 Thermoanaerobaculaceae bacterium
ACCGCCTCGCCTCGTGGTGACCGATTCCCAGGCGTTTCTGAAGGTGGCCGCCGACACGCCGCCTACCGTTCCCATGACCTCCTTCTCGATCCTCTTCGCCCGCTTCCAGGGCGACCTCACGGAGATGGTGCGCGGCACCCTGGCAATCGAGGGGTTGCAGCGCGGCGACCGGGTGCTGGTCGCCGAGTCGTGCACGCACCATCCCATCGGCGAGGACATCGGGCGCGTCAAGATCCCCCGCTGGCTCGTCCAGTACACCGGGGCAAAGCTCGAGTTCGACACCGTGCAAGGCCGCGACTTTCCTGACGACCTCTCAGCGTGGAAGCTGGTCGTGCACTGCGGCAACTGCATGGGCAACCGCCGCGAGATGCTGTCCCGCATCCTGCGCTGCCGCCAACAGGGCGTGCCAATCACCAACTACGGCCTGACAATCGCCTACTCTCTCGGCATCTTCGAGCGCGCCCTCGCCCCCTTCCCGGCCGTCCTCGATCTCTTCCGCGCCTCCCGACCGACCCGTGCGCAGTGATCGGTCTTCGGCCACTGGGCCCGACCACCCCGCGCCCGGCGTAGGTCGGTTCATGATCCGGGTCGGTTTCGCCTCCGCCTGGGGGCTGGTACTATCGGCGGGCCGGCGCCACCCCCGGGCGCCACATCGAGAAGGGGATCTCACATGCGCACATCCTGGCTCAGCGTTGCCACCGCCCTTGTCGCCGTGACGCTCGCCGCGCCCCCTCCGGGCGCCGCCTGCACCAACATCCTGGTCACCAGGGGAGCCTCGACCGACGGCTCGACCTTCATCTCCTACGCCGCCGACTCCCATGAGCTGTACGGCGAGCTCTACCTGACCTCGGGTGGCCAGTTCCCGGAAGGAGCCACCCGCGACATCATCGAGTGGGACACCGGCAAGTTCCTGGGCCGCATCAAGCAGGCGCGCCAGACCTACTGGACGGTGGGAAACATCAACGAGCACCAGGTCTCGATCGGTGAGACGACGTTTACCGGCCGGGAGGAGCTCAAGGACCCCAAGGCCATCGTCGACTACGGCTCGCTGATGTTCATCGCCCTCGAACGGGCGAAGACCGCCCGCGAGGCGATCAAGGTGATGACCGACCTCGTCGCCGAGTACGGCTACGCCTCGACCGGCGAGACGTTCTCCATCGCCGACCCCAACGAGGCCTGGATCATGGACCTCATCAGCAAGGGCCCGGATGAGAAGGGCGCCGTTTGGGTGGCGCGCCGCGTCCCTGACGGCTTCATCTCAGGTCACGCCAACCAGGCGCGGATCCGGCAGTTCCCCCGCAACGACCCTGACACGCTGTTCGCCCCGGACGTCGTCACCTTCGCCCAGAAGAAGGGGTACTTCAAGGGTGAGGACAAGGACTTCTCCTTCGTCGACGCCTATGCGCCTCCGGATTTCGGCGCCCTGCGCTTCTGCGAGTCGCGGGTTTGGAGCGTATTCCGCCGCGCCGCCCCCTCCCAGAAGCTCGACTTCGAGTACGTCAAGGGCAACCCCAAGGCCGAGCCGCTTCCGCTGTGGATCAAGCCCGACCACAAGATCTCGGTGGCCGACATGTTCGCCCTCATGCGCGACCACTTCGAGGGCACCGAGTTCGACCTCTCGCAGGGGATCGGCGCTGGGCCATTTGCCTGCCCGTATCGGTGGCGCCCGATGACCTGGGAGGTCGACGGCAAGCCGTACCTTCACGAGCGCGCCATCTCCACACAACAGACCGGGTATTCCTTCATCTCGCAGATGCGCGCGGGCCTGCCCGACACTGTCGGCGGCATCGAGTGGTTCGGCGTCGATGACACCTACAGCACCGTCTACATCCCCATGTACTGCAGCATCCGCGCCGTACCGAAGCCCTTCGCCGTCGGCGTGGCGGATCTCTTCAGGTACTCCCCAGACTCGGGGTTCTGGGTCTTCAACTGGGTTGCCAACTGGGCCTACAGTCGCTATTCGGACATGATCCGCGACGTCCAGCATGTGCAGCGAGAGCTGGAGGGCACCTTCCTGGCCGACCAGAAGGACGTGGAGGCCGAGGCCCTGGTCCTCTTCAAACAGTCTCCCGGCCAGGCCCGCGACTACCTCACCAGGTACTCGGTGGCCCAGGGTGAGATGACCGTCGCCCGCTGGCGCACTCTCGGCGAACAGCTCCTGGTCAAGTACATGGACGGCAACCTCAAGTCGCCGTCCCGCGAGGTCGACCACCCCAAGTACCCGGACTTCTGGTACCGCACGATCGTCAAGGAGCGCGGCGACATCCTCTCCCGCCCCGAGGAACCCAAACACTAGCCCGCATTTCTCAGCGATCTTCAACCGCGGGCGTGGATGCGGTTGCGCCCGTTCGAGACTCAACGCGCCTGGCCAGTGAATGAGCGGGGAACCCACCTGCGCCCCGAGACAGCGGCGCTCCTGCCTGAGAGATGGGCGGGCCAGACCTGCGTTATGCTGTGTCAACACCACGCGACTCGCGCTCCGGAGCCGAGCTGGCAGTACGAAGCCCCTCTTGCCGGAGCCGCGCGAAGGGAGGATTCCACTTCAACGACCCTCTCGGCCTGACAACGTGCCCCAGATGACCGGTTCGGGAAACCAGATGTCTGCCAACTTCGGAAATCCGGCTATCCCTCGACTGGTGTCAACGGGTCCATCCGGTCACGCACTCCGCTCAATGTGAAAAGGAGGAGGCAGACAATGCTACAGAAGATCCGCACGTCCCCGACTCGCAAGACCATCGTCATGTCGTTCGTCTGCGCCGCGGTGCTCGCCGGCGGGTTCCTCGTCGGCCGCGCGACCGCCGCCCAGCCGCATATGCGGGCTGCGCTCGATCATCTGCAGGCGGCCAAGACCGAGCTCCAGATCGCCGAGGCCGACAAGGGTGGCCATCGCGTCAAGGCCATCGCCCTGGTCAATGATGCCATCGCCCAGGTCGAGCTCGGAATGAGCGCCGGCGCTGCGCGCTAGCGCGGGAGGTACGACGATGGGCTCAGGACTCCGGACCACATCTTGGCGTCCCTCCCTTCTCGTGATTCCGGGCCTTGCCATGCTCTTCGTCATCGGCTGCGTGACTGGCCGCGGCCAGCCCCACATGCAAGCGGCCCTCGCCCACCTGCAGGGAGCCAAGGCGGAGTTGCAGGATGCCACGACCGACAAAGGTGGCCATCGCGTCAGGGCCATCGCGCTGGTGAACCAGGCTATCGGTGAGGTCGAAGCGGGAATGGAGCACGCTGCAGCAAGGCACTGATTGCCTGAACCCAACCCTGCGGCCATGCCGTGCTGCCCCAATCAGCGTCAAGAGCGGGTCGGCGAGACAGAGCTATCCCCACCGGCCCACTCTGTCCGGAAGCTCCGGACCAAGCGAGTGCCACGACAAGCCACCACATCTGCCAGCAAGATCGGCGCAGGCATCAAGAAGGAGGCGCCGAAGCGCCTCCCGTGCAAGGTCGAAGAGTTTCGCGGTCTAGTGGATGCCGGTGCGGTACTGCGAGACCATTGACTGCATCCGGGTGGACTGACCGGAGGTGAACTGGTTCATGCACGCGTCGTCGGTGTAGTCCATGAAGTTGTAGATGGGATCGAGCCCCGGGTCCTTCTTGCAGGTGTCGGGAACCGGCGACGGGCACCCGTAGGTGGCGGTTCGCTCCTGGGGGGTGTCGGAGACGTAGTCGTTGTTCTTGGTGCACCCACCCTGGAAGGTGTGGTAGAGGCCGAGCCAGTGGCCGATCTCGTGGGTGGCCGTGTCGCCCAGGTTGTAGGGTGCCGCGGAGCCGCCCGGCAGCGACGAGTAGAGGATCACCACGCCGTCCATCTTGGGCTTGCTGGCACGGTCCCACGGGAAGGTGGCCCAGCCCAGCAGGCCGCCGCCGATGTTGGCGGTGTAGAAGTCGAGGTAGAGCGAGGAGTCCTTGGTGTAGGTGTTCTTGCAGGTGGTCTCGGCGGTGGTGCCCTAGGACATGGCGTAGCAGGTGGCGTTCTCGATGTACTCGACGCCTGCTAGCGTGAAGTCGAAGCCCTTGCTGGCGTTTGCGTTCTTGAGGATCGTGATCTGGTTGCTGATCTGCGTGCTGGTGACGTTACCCTTGCCGGCGCTGGTGAAGACATGGAACCATACCGGGAGGGTCTTCATCGTGGTCGCGGCTATCTCGAACTCCCAGGGCCGCTG
>DAONEV010000369.1:0-4148 GCA_035403265.1 Thermoanaerobaculaceae bacterium
CCTGCCCCCGGAATGCGCCACGGTGCCCGATCGACTCCGCCGGTTCGAGCACGAGGCTCGCGCGGCGAGTGCCCTGAGCCATCCCAATATCCTCACGGTTTTCGACATCGGCTCCCACGCCGGAACGCCCTTCCTGGTCACCGAGATGCTCGAGGGGGAAACCCTTCGCCATCTGGTGTCGTCCGGCCCACTCCCGCCCACGAGGGCCGTGGCACTGGCCCGACAGGTGGCGTCGGGCCTCGCGGCGGCGCACGAGAAGGGAATCGTCCACCGCGACATCAAGCCGGAGAACCTCCTCCTGACCAGGGATGGGATCGTCAAGATCCTCGACTTCGGCCTCGCCAAGCTGGCTTGCCCGCAAGAAAGGGACGGCAACACCCTCAGCATCGACACCACGCAGTCCGGTTCCGTCATGGGCACTGCCGGGTACATGTCGCCCGAGCAGGTCCGGGCGCAACCGGTGGATGGGCGGGCGGACATCTTCTCGCTCGGCTGTGTCCTCTACGAGCTCCTCTCGGGGCAGAGGGCGTTCGAGGGCGTCTCCCAGGCCGAAACGATGACGGCCATCCTCCATGACGACCCACCACCGCTGCGGCCGGGGCACAAGGGGGTCACCCCCGGGCTCGAGGCGGTCGTTCGCCGGTGTCTCGAGAAGCGCGCCGAGGATCGCTTCCGCAGTGTCCATGACCTTGCCGTGGCGCTTGAAACGCTCTCCCTCGAGTCGGGCCCGGCGCCCGGCGTGCCGGGAAGGCCAAGGACGAGATCCTGGCTGCTGGTGGGGCTGGCAGCGACAGGCACGGCCATCGTCGTCGCGCTGGCGTGGAGCGCGCTGCACCGGCGAGAGGGAGAGGTCCCTTTCAGCTCCGGCGAGCCCCACCGGCTCACCAGCGGGCCGGGCTGGGAAGCGGAGCCGGCGCTCTCGCCCGACGGCACACTGGTGGCGTTCACGACCTACGGGGAAGGAAGCGCCGACGTGTTCGTGCTCGACATCGGCGGCGGCGAACCGCTGAGGCTCACCGCCGACCCCGCGGCCGACCTGCACCCCGGGTGGTCGCCGGACGGCGCGTCGATCCTCTTCGCTTCGGACCGGGGCGGGTCGCGCTCGATCTGGAGGGTTCCCCGTCTCGGCGGCAGCGCGACACTCCTCATCCAGGACGCTGACTACCCCGCCGTGTCGCCGGACGGCCGGTTCCTGGCGTTCTCGCGCTCCGTGGCGGGCAGGCTGCGCATCCACATGGCGCCAATCAGCCGCCCCGACGAAGCAATACCCATAACCACCGACCGGGATGGCCTCTGGGAGCACGTGGATCCGGCCTGGTCACCCGATGGTCTGACACTGGTCTACGCCGACCAGCGTGACCTCTGGGAGGTGCCCACCCGGGGCGGTCCGGCAAGGCCTCTCACGAGCGAGCACGAGAACGACCGGGAGCCGGAGTGGTCCGCGGACGGTCGCTGGGTGTACTTCGCCTCGAAGCGGGGCGCGACCGACGCCGTGTGGCGGGTCGCGAGCCAGGGCGGCGTACCGCAGCGGGTGACGATGGGGACCGGGCCGGAGTCACATCCGGCCGTGTCGCGGGACGGCTCACGGCTTGTCTACTCGACCTTCAGCGAGCAGTACGACGTGACGGTCGTCGACGTCGACGGCAGGGTCGCACTCTGCGGCGCCGTGGTCCCCTCGTGCCAGCCCGATCTCCCGCCGGTCCTCAACGCGTCGCTGGCGGATCTTGCGGGATGCCGGGTGCGGGACCCCGACCTTGCCGTCTGGCTCGCCGGGCGCCAGGCGCTCATCTCGGGGCACCCGCTTGGGGCCAGCCAGGAGGGCAAACGCTCGGCACACCACGCCTGCGTCGACTGCACCTGGCTTGGCGTGTGCTCGGTCTGCCCGCTGTCCGTCGTGCTCGCACCCGGCGCCTACGATCCCGATCGGATCCCGGCCCACCAGTGTGGTTGGAACCGTCTCATGCTGGCGCACCGTCAGTCGTTCGCCGGCCAGGAGCCGGTCGTTCGGGAGGCCCTGCAACACCCCCATGGGCGCACCAACCGGCACACCGGTGGTCCGCTCACGCGCAGAGCTACGGGGAGAACGTGAGCTACTGGAGCTTGGTCTTGAGGACTTTCAGGAGGGTGGCAGGGGCGAGCGGCTTCTGGAAGACGCCGTCCAAGCCGAGCGCCACGGAGTCCGTGCTGGTGCTGAGGTCGTCGCCGACCGAGCTGAGCATGTAGACGGGGACCTTGTTGCCCAGGGCCTTCAGCTCCTTGGCGAAGCTCGCGCCGGAGTCGACCTCCTCCATCATGAGGTCGACGATGACGAAGTCGGGCTTCGCCGTCTTGTAGACCTTCAGGCCATCCTCGGCGCTGGACGCCTCCACCATGGCGTAGCCGCTCGCCTCGAGGACCGCCCTGATGGCGAATAGGGCGTCCTGGTCGTCATCGATGTAAAGGACTACGTGCCTTCCGTCTTTCATGGCTCAACCTCACCTAGGTCCTTGATGTCACTGTATCGACCGAAGTGGTC
This sequence comes from Thermoanaerobaculaceae bacterium, assembly GCA_035403265.1. GTDB lineage: Bacteria > Acidobacteriota > Thermoanaerobaculia > Thermoanaerobaculales > Thermoanaerobaculaceae > JAAYVZ01. The sequence goes on from DAONEV010000369.1 coordinate 2,516, forward strand.
GCTTGCCCCGAAGCAGGTCCCATGGCGGGAAGCTCGATGAAGCTCCCCTGCTCGTGGGCTTCCCTGATGAATGCGACCGCGGCCGCCAGGTTCGCCTTCCCCTGCTCGGTCAGGGACTCCTCGTACTCGTTGAAGGCATACCCGCGGATGCCCAGGGTGTACCCGTCCGTTCGCGCACCGAAGAGCCGGTGCGCCAGTCCCAGGACCTGCTCCGGCTGCAGGCTGTGCGTGCTGAAACCCACGCTGGCAACCGGCACGACCCGCCGGAACGAGAACGGCTCGACCCCCGAGGTGGCCGCATCCGCAAAGATGACCACGTCGTGGCGGGCTGCAGCCTCGGCGTCCTCCAGACAAAGCTGATAGTCCGACTGCACCGTCATGCCAGGCAATCCCAGGAGCTCGACCTGCGCGGCCAGCGCCGGGCCCAGGCCGTCGTCGAGACGGCCCGGGTTGCCGAAGCCCAACAGCAGCACAGTCTCACGCCTGGGACTCATCACGTGCTCTTGACGTCCAGGACCTGGCCGGCGTGGTCCAGCAGCTCCACGGTCAGCGGCATTTGGCCGAGCGCGTGCGTCGCGCACGACAGGCACGGGTCGTAGGCCCGGATCGCGACCTCCACCCGGTTGAGGAGCCCCTCGGTGATCTCCACGCCCGAGAGGTGGTCCTTGGCGACCTTCTGGATGGCCCGGTTCATCGGCTCGTTGTTGTGCGTCGTCGAGACGATGAGGTTCGCCATCACCACCTGGTCCTGATCGTCGACCTTGTAGTGGTGGATCAGCGTCCCGCGCGGCGCCTCGATGATGCCGACCGCCTCCCCACGCCGCTCGCCCTTGACGACCAGATCGGTGCCCTGCAAGTCCGGGTCGTGCAACAGCTCCTGAATCTTCTCGATCGCGTGCAGGAGCTCGATCAACCGGGCCCAGTGGTAGGCCATCGTGAGGTTGTTGGGCTTGCCACCGGTCACGGCCATGAATGTCCGGCGCTCGGCTTCGGCCTCCGGGGTGTCGATGAAGTCCGCCGTGTTGAGCCGGGCCAACGGACCCACGCGGTACCAGCCGTGCTCCGGCCCCAACGACTTGATGAACGGGAACTTCATGTACGACCACGGGCGGACCTCTTCGGCGATGTAGCGAACGTAGTCCTGGCAGTCCACCTGGTCGAAGATCTTCCCGCCCTCGGCGTCGATCGCGCGCAGGTTGCCGTCGTAGAGGTCCATCGCGCCGTCACTGCGGACCAGCGACATGTGGCTGGAGTCGAACGAGCCGAACGGCGCCAGCATTTCCAGGTTCGTGACCGTGTAGTCCTTGGCGATCGCCAGCGCGCCGCGGGACCAGGTGAGCATCTGGTCAAGATCCTTCAGGAAGAAGTCGCGCTCCTGGATGGACAGGTTCTTGTTGACCCCACCCGGGATCGCGCCGGTACCGTGGATCTTCTTGCCGGCGGTGGCCTTGATGATCTCCTGCCCGTACTTGCGCATCATTACGCCCTGCACGGCGAGGTCGGGGAACTTGGCGGCGATGCCGATGACGTTGCGGATCGCCACGTCTGCGTCGAAGCCGAACAGGAGGTCCGGCGAGCAGAGGTGGAAGAAATGCAGGGCGTGCGACTGGAACATCTGCCCGTAGTGCATGAG
>DAONEV010000370.1:0-4137 GCA_035403265.1 Thermoanaerobaculaceae bacterium
ACCGCGAGGGAGCTGCCGATCGCCTGTCCCCCCTCGATGCCGATGAGACTGGCGATGCGGCCAGAGCGGTGGATACGCTCGATGTCGCCGGCGGTCAACGCGAGCTCGAAGATATCAGGGTGACGCGCCACCATCCGCTTGATGACGTCGATCTGCTCGAAGAGCATCTGCACCCCTGCCGGGCCATCGAGCTCCGAAGGCACGAACGCCGACCAGAACTGGCCTCCAACCATGCCTTTCCGCAGACGGGGAATGTCGGTCTGCATGGGTTCTTCGAGCTTCGAGGTGTCGGCAGTCAGGTCGATCCGGTCGAGGCGATTGCCCAGGATTTCCCGCAGGTTCTCGGCCAGGTCGTTGTGACCGTCCACGAGCGGCGACTCACGCAGAATCCGCCGCACCTGCTCCTCGCGGGCGAGCTCATCTGGCCCGCCCTCGGGACCGGCGAGGGCCGTCCCGACGAGACCGACGAGTCCCACGACCAACAGGACAGCAACTGGAAATGCCCTCATACGCGCTCCCTGGCCGCTGCCCCGACGCGGTCGGCCATGGCAACCATGATACGGCGCAAACACCACGAGCGGACCCGCGGGCAGGAGGCCGACCCCTGTGGGGACCCGCCAGGTTGATGGAGAGACGGGCGCTCCGGGGTTGCGATTCCGGTCCGTGGGCCACAGACTGAGCGCGGCCGAAGCGCCTCGGGGCGCATGAGCAGGCCCTTCGGGAGGGTAGGTGCGGTCACGACGGGGGTTCGCCATTGTGGGGCTGGTCGCTCTCGCATCCGCTCTGAATGGCGGAGTAAGTCGCGCGCAGGAGAGGGTGACGGTCTTCGAGGGGTTCTACCACCCCGGTTGAGGCGTGTGTCAGACCGCCGGGGCGGCGGTCAAGAGGCTTGCGGGCGAGTACTCAGGCCAGCGGGTCGTGTTCCTGGAGTACTACGCCGGCGTCATGGACTTCAGCCGCGAGTCGCGCTTCGTCGCGGCGTTCGGCGGCTGGGGATTCAGTGTCCCGGAGGCGATCGTCGGCAGCGGCTACCGGTACTCGCAGGGACCCGCCGATTACTACAAGGTCTTCAAAGGCATGATCGAGAGTGACCAGGCAAGAGCGCCGGAGGCCGAGATCAAGGCGTGGTGGAGAAAGGCCGACGCCACGACCCTCCGGCTATACGCGCAGGTTCGGAACTCCTCGGGGCTGGTGCTCGACCCCGCGGCCAACGAGGCAGCCGTCTGGGGACTGGCCTGGGAGAGCAACCCCGCCCTGGGCGTCACCGGCATGTACACGCGCGCCGCGGTGCGGGTTCCGGTGCCGCGGGCCGTGCGTCCCGGCGAAAGCGCGATGGTGGTCGCCGACCTGCCGATCAATCCGTTCGTCAACTGGACCAGCCTGCATGCCGCGGTGGCGGCCGAGATCCGGCCGGCCGGTGCCTCTGGTCCGTACGACATGTTGCAGGCGGTCCTGCCCCAGCCTGCCGGCTTCTCGGTCGAGCCCGGGCAGGTCCGACTGGCCGTGCCGCAAGGGCCCGGAGCTTCCGAGCTGCGGTTTGCCGGACCTCGCACACTGAGTTGGGCGGCCACCACGAATGTGGCCTGGCTGCGCGTCACACCGGAAGAAGGGACGGTGGACACCGTCGCCCGAATCGAAGCCCTGAGACCTGGCCTGCAGCCGGGCCAGCAGGTCGGCGCCGTCACCTTCACTGCCTCCTCCTCGGACGGAATGAGCTTCGCTGCCACGGTGTCGGTCACCACCGCCTTCGACCCCGACTGGAGGCGAGCTCCCAACCTCCCCCGTCGGCGGTTGTCGCGATCGACGCCCACGGTGTCTCTCCGATGAGCCGCGCCGAAACTCCTCGCGTGTCGCCCATCCCCCGCCGTCCCCGGTACGTCTCGAGGGCCGCCGTGGCAGCCATGGTCTGGGCGGTCTCGGCCCCGGCATCGGCTGTGCCTTGCGATGTCGCGGCCGAGATTCTGGCCACCGAGCGCTCCCTGGTGCAACATGAGCCCGGCCCAGCCGTGATCCGCGCCGAGGCGGCGCTCGAGCGCTGCCCTGGCCATCCCGCGCTGGTGCGCCTGCTCGCCCGGGCGCAGGCCGCCGCCGGTAACTCGGGGACCGCACGGGAGGTCCTGCGGACGTACCTCGACGGGCACCCGACCGACTGCGAGACCCGGTCGCAGTTGGCCTGGGCCGAGCTGGCCGCAAACAATCCGGCCGAGGCCTGGCAGGCCCTGCTGGGCGGCGGCTGTCCGAGCACGCCCGAGGAGAGCAGCCGGTGGGTCCTCCTTGAGGTCGCTGCACGCCGCTTTGTCGGAGACGACGGCCCGGCCGACCTCGCGCTCGGGAGGCTTTCCGACCGCTCGGCGATGTGGCCTGAGGACGACCATGCGCGGGCGCACCTCGAACGCCAGCGTGACCCTTCCTGGACCTGGCCGTGGCAATCCTCGGTGGAGCTGGGTCTGGGTGGCACGACCGACGCGTTCGCCGGCTCCCCCACCGACGTGGCGCACACCGGCGTGAGGAGCGCCCTGGGGCGACTGACCGCGACCACGACGATCCGGGCGCCGCGCACGGGTTGGCTCGTGCCGCTTGTCGAGGCGTCGGTGCGCGGGCACGGCATTCAGGCGGATGAAGCCAGGGAGCTGAGCACGCTCGAGCTGGGCGGACGTGTCGGCGCCGAGCTGCGGGTTGGCCGCATGCTGGTGATCATGGCCGCCCGTCGCGAAGTGCTCCACCTCGACCAGGCGAGCTCCCGGTTCTCGGACGCGTGGCGCGGCGAGATCGAAGCCCAGACGCCGCGTGGTCTCGTGCTGTTCGCGGGCGGCGGGCATCGTGACTTCCGCGACCCGTGGAGAACCCGCCAGGAGTGGGATGGGGGCCTCGCCGGGGCGCTGCGCCTCGGCGGCCAGGCATTCACGCTCGCCCTGACCGGGCGCCGCCACGATGCCACCAGGGCGGTCTACGACCTTCGTGGCGCCAGCGCCACGGTCGTGACGCGCGTTCCGCTCGGCGCCGGCTGGCTGGCCCGAGCGAGCGTGCAGGGCTCCTGGGACGACTATCCCCACTCCCGGAGCTGGGAAGCCCTCGTCGCCTTCGGCAACGACAGGGGCCGACGGGACATTGCGGCCCGGCTTTCGATGGGTGCCTGGCGCCGGCTCCTACCGGGCCTGTTCGGCGGCCTGACCTACGAGTACGGGCGCCGCTGGTCGAGCATTGAAAAGGGCTACCAGGGCAGCTTCTCGTTCAGAGAGCAACGAGTCCTGGCGAGCCTTCGGCTGGACCTCTCGGGCAACCCCTGGCGGCGAGGAGGAGCCACCGCCGAGCACGTGCCGATCGACTGGGGATTCGGCGTAGACGCCGCCCCACTCGGCGGTGAGAGCATCCGGGACCTCGTGCGCCAGGACGAGGAGCTGCGCGCCGACTGCGGCTGCTCGGCGCACTGACCGGCCGGGCTTCGGGTGACGCTCCTCGGTAGGGCGCCGTCCGAGATGGACTGGGGTCCGGAGTCCAAGCGGTTGGTGAGTTGACAGGACACTCCACCACCCTTGACAAATCGGCGCGCCGGTACGATATTTCGTCACGCGACGAAATGATGACCTCTCCCCTTACCCTCCAGGTCCAGATCCACAAAGCCCTCGCCCACTCGGCCCGCCTGCGCGTCCTCGCCATGCTCCGCGGCGGTGAGCTCTGCGTGTGCCAGATCACCGTCGTCCTGAGGCTTGCTGCCTCCACGGTCTCCGCCCACCTCGCCGAGCTGAAAGCTGCCGACCTCGTCGCGGAGCGCAAGAACGGGCGCTGGGTCCACTACCGCCTGTCTCCGACCGGTACCGGCATGTTGCGTGGGCTCTGGCCTGATCTCGTCACGGACCCGCAGATTCAGGATGATGCGCGACTTCTCGCGCTTCTCGACACCGTCGCGGTCGAGGCGGTAGCCCGGCCCGACTTCGACCTTGCGGGGCTCGCCGCCCGCGCCGTCAGAAAGGGCTGCTGCTCATGACGGTCTCGCTTTCCCGGCGCCGGCCAAACCAACAAGGAGATGACCAAGTGTCCAACGACGACAGCATTCGCGCATCGGTTCGCCAACACTACGCCGCAACCGTCAAGGGCAGTACGGGCTGCTGCGGTCCCACGACTCCCTCCTGCTGCGGG
>DAONEV010000371.1:0-4127 GCA_035403265.1 Thermoanaerobaculaceae bacterium
CACGAAGGTCGTGAAGGCCAGGACGTTGGGCGTCAGCTCGGGCACCCACTGCCCGAAAAACCGGCCCACGCGAGCGACGCGGTGCCGCTGGCGTAGCACCTCGTGGGTGCCCATGAGCAGCGCCGCGGCCAGAAGTGGCAAGAGGTAGTAGACGACGCGGAAGGCGACGAGGGAGCCGAGCAGGGTCGCGGCCGGAACGGTCGGCGCCAGGAGGACGACGACCACCGTGTCGAGGACGCCGAGCCCGCCGGGCACCTGGCTGACCATCCCGACGATGTTGGCGACCAGGAAGACGGCCACGAAGTGCGGGAACGAGACGCCGGCGCTGGCCGGCAGCAGGGCGTACAGGACAGAGGAGGCGACGGTCCAGTCGAGCGCGGACACCGCGATCTGCGCCGCGGCCATGCGGAAGCCCGGAGGGGCCAGCTCCCAGGTCCTGAAGGTGACCGGCCGGCGCCGGAGCGCGCTGAAGAGCATGTACCCGGCGACGGCGAGCAGGAACAGGACGCCCAACGCCTGCAGGGACAGGGGAGGCATCCGGAGGGTGGCGGGAATGGCGACCGGTTCGAGGAGGAACGCCGCCCCGGCAAGGGCGAGGAACCCCAGCCAGAAGGTGACCCCGGTGAAGCCCACGACTGTGGCGATCTCCGCCGCGGAGAGGCCCCAGCCGGTGTAAAGACGGTAGCGTACCGACGCACCTGTGATCAGGGAGTGGCCAACGGTATTGGAGAGGGCGTAGCCGACGAACGAGGCCAGGGCGGTGCGCCCGTACGCGAGCCGCCTGCCGAGGTAGCGAATGGCCAGGAAGTCGTAGCCCGTCTGGACGAGGTAGCTGGCCGCGGTGAGGAGCACGGCGAGCCACAGATGGGTCGCCGAGATGGCGCGCAGGTCGTGGATAACCTGGTGGTAGCGGAAACCTTCCAGCTCCCGGCGGAGGAGGGTGAGGGCGATTCCGAACAGCGTCACACCGAGTAACGGTGCCAGAAGAGTCAGGAGCCTGAGTCGGCCAGCCGGTCGATTCGCTGGGATCGGATCCACAGGACAATTCTACCTGGTGTCTCTGGGCTCTCAAGAATCCCGGGACCGCGGGATCGTCCCAACTGCCGGGCGCCGAAGGGGGCCTTCATCCGGCTGGCTGCCACGTCCCGGTAAGCAAGAGCGGCCGCACACGGCGGCCGCTCTTCAGGGCTCGGACGGGACCGAGGCTACTTCGTGTTGACAAACCGTGCGGCGAAGGCCTTGGGCGAGAGGTCCTGGCCCGTGGCCTGCTTGACGAACTCCTGCCAGGGCAGACTGGCCCCGGGCGCGAAGACCTTCTCTCTGAAGAACGCCCCGACCTTCGGGTTGCCGACGATGGCGGCGGGCTCGTAGGGCTTGCCACCCAGGACCTGGGCCGAAAGGGCTGCCTCGAGCTGCGATGCGAAGAGGGCACCGAGCTGGTAGTTGTGGTAGTAGACCGGTACCGACGCGAGGTGGATCTTGGAGGCCCAGGAGCCCTTGGGGACGTCGGCCGGGCGCTTGAGGCCCTGGTACTTCTCCACCAGGCCCCACCACAGGGCGTCGAGGTCCTGGTCAGGGTTCGCGTAGAGCCCCTTCTCGAACCGCAGCATGACCTGGCACCAGCGGGAGAAGATCAGCTCCTGGGAGCGCAGCTTCTCGTCCATGGACGGCGCCCAGGCCGTCGCGGTCGCCTCGTCGATGTATCCCATGGTCTGGAAGAACCTGGCGTTCTCGGCCAGTCGCCCGAACATCATCGCCACGGCCTCGGTGGTGAAGATGTGCGCCTCCCCGCGCAGGAAGTAGGGGAGGTCGCGCCGCACGTTGTAGGAGTAGACACCATGACCGAGCTCGTGCAGGGAGGTGTCGAGCCAGCTCTGGGTGGGTTGGATGTTCAGGAGGGCGCGCACGTCACCCTGCCGGTCGATATCGGTGCAGAAGGCATGGGGATACTTGCCCGGCCGCTCGAAGAGGTCGGAGCGGGCGAGAATGGGTTCGGCGTCGAGTCCGATGCCGCGATAGAAGCGTGCCACATCCTTGGCGATGTCCCTGCCGGCCAGTGGCTTGTCAAAGTCCTGCGTGGTCAGGTTGGGAGCCTCCTGGAAGAACCGGTTGGAGTAGTCATACGGCATCATCTCGTTCGGCTTGATGCCCAGGCGAGCCGCCAGGACCGCGTCGATGCGGGACTTGGAGGCCCCAAATGGCTCCACGGTCAGGCGATCGAGCTCGTCCCACAGGTTGAGCAGCCAGGCCTCGTCCTGCTCGTTGAGGGCGAGCTGCATGGCGTAGAAATCGCGGAACCCGAGCTTGCGGGCGGCTTCGTTGCGCAGCTTCGCGAGCACGACGACGTCGGCGGCGACGACGACCCCGACCTGCTTGGAAGCCAGGTAACAGCTCTTCCTTCTCGCACGATCCGTGGAGGACTTGAGGACCTCCTCGATCTCGTTGTCGGTGATCTCCTTGCCGTCGAGCCTGGCGCGGAAGGTGTTGAACTTCTTCTCCACCTCGGACTGCTTGGCGATGATCCTGGCCAGCACCTGCGGGTCGAGCTGCCGGCCCAGGTAGGCGAGGTACAGGCTGTCGAGCTGGCGCTTCTCAAGAGGGTCGGTGATGGCGCCGGAAGCCCTCGCCTCCTTGAGGAACGCGAACGCCTTGGAATCGGTGAAGACGGTCTCGAGCCTGGTCTGCAGCTCGGCTTGCTTCTGGTAGGCCTCGTCCTTGCCGGTGGTGGCGGCCTCCCAGTAGGCCAGGGCGGCATCCTTCTGCAGCGGCGCGATGAGCGCTTCCTGATCATGCATGAAGGTGCGGAAGCGTTCCCGCATCGAGTCCCTGGCAGCAGGGGCGGCCGCCAGCAGCGGTGCTGTCAGCAGCATCAGCAAGAGGGTCATGACGGATCCTCGCATCAGTGCGTCCTCCAGGCCGGGAAGTATATCGCCGCACGCTTCCCGGTGCCGCGGCCCGGAATGGCCCGCAGGTTGCAAGCGCTATCATCGAGCAGAGCCGGGGGCACGTGGTCAGCAGGCTCCCGGATCACGGAGGATGATCATGGCACAAGCGAGCTGGCGGAGTGTGGTGTGCGGTCTGGTGGTGGTCCTCTCGGTCGGAGTGGCTGCGGCACAGACGCCACCGGTGCCGACTCCGACTCCAACCCCGGACCCTGTCGGCACGGCCGTGGCGGCAGCGGGCGCCAAGCTTCTCAGATACTCGACGGCCGAGGTCCGTTCCACCCTCGACCCATTGCAAGGCGTCAAGGACACCGATGCGCGCGTGGGGCTGTCGTGGGGGCGCCTGCTCGAGCAGGAGAAGAAGTACGACGAGGCGTTGACGCAGCTCCGTACGGCATCGGCACTGGCGCCGGCGAGCGCCGAGGTGCAGATCTGGATCGGCGAGGTTCTGATGCGCCAGAAGAAGCAAGGAGACGCCGACGCGGCGTTCCAGAGGGCCATCGACCTCATGACCCCGAAGGTGGCAGCCGACGCGGCCGGTACCGACTACGACTCGCGGTACTGGTTGGGTCTCGCCCAGCAGCGGAGGCGCCTGTTCGACCCTGCCGCCGCCGCGTTCGGCAAGTGTCTGGAGATCCGCCCCGACGACCTCATGGCCACCTACCAGCTCGGCCTCACCCGTGCGTTCCAGGGGAAGTGGGTCGACGCGGTGGCGCTCCTCACGAAGAGCCTCGACCGGGACTCCGGGATCGCGTACGCCTACTTCTATCGGGCGCTCGCCGAGGACAAGCTCGGGAAAAAGGACCTGCTCGTGCTGGACATGCAGCGATTCCTCACCCTCGCCCCCAACGCTCCCGAGGCCGAGCGCGCCCAGGCCGTGGTGAACGCCGCCAGGCGATAGCAGGCTAGAAGGCGTTGCCGAGGCCGAGATAGAGCTTGAAGGACGGGTCTCCGGGGCGGCGGTCGAGGGGGCGCGCGAGGTCGAGGCGGAGCACGCCGACCGGCGTCTCGGCGCGGAGGCCGAGACCGACCGCGGTCGCCAGATCGCGGCCGAAATCCGAGCTCCTCGCCCAGACCTGACCAGCGTCCACGAACACGACGCCGGAGAGATCCCAGATCATGGGGAAGCGGAGCTCCTCGTTGACGACCAGCTCCGCTGCGCCGCCCACCGCGGTGACGGTGTTG
>DAONEV010000372.1:0-4102 GCA_035403265.1 Thermoanaerobaculaceae bacterium
GGTCCTCCTTCAGGACGTCGGCCTGGACGGTGCCGCGCACCTGGGCGAGGGTCGCGGTGGCAATGCGGCCGAGCTCCTCGTCGGAGAGGAGCACCCGGACGTCCTCCCAGCGCGCGCCGCGCCGGCGGTCGGGCTCGAGGACCTGCGCGGGGGTGATGTCAAGCCGGCCCTGCTCCCGGAGGAAGCGCCGGCACTGCTGGCGGATCGCCGTGTTGAAGAAGAACGCCAGCACGGTGGGGGCCGGGCCGTTGATGGTCATGCTCACCGAGGTCCTCGGATCGCCCAGGTCGAACCCGGCGTAGAGCTCCTCGGCCTCCTCGACGGTGAAGATCGACACTCCGGACTCGCCGATCTTGCCAAAGATGTCGGGACGGCGTGCCGGATCCTCGCCGTAGAGGGTGATCGAATCGAACGCGGTAGAGAGCCGTGCCGCGGGCTGCCCGGCGGCCAGGAGGTGAAAGCGGCTGTTGGTGCGCCCGGCAGGGCCCTCTCCGGCGAACATCCGGGTCGGGTCCTCGGCCTCGCGCTTGAAGGGGAAGACCCCCGAGGTGTAAGGAAATTCGCCCGGGACGTTCTCCAGCAGGCGCCAGAGCAGGCGATCCCCGGCGCCCTCGGCTCGCGGTCGGGCCACCTTTGGCACGTGGGTGCCGGAGAGGGTCTCGCGGGTGTTGTCCACCTCGACATCGCGCCCACGCACCCGATAGCAGAACCTCTCGGCGGCGTACCGCGCCTCCCAGCCGTCCCACTCACGCAGGATTCCGATACAGCAGGGATCGAGGCGCGGGAGTCGGCGATTGAACTCCACGGCCAGGTCGGCAACCGCCGGGACCACTGCGGTGGCAGGGGTGCCGGCTACCTGCCCGGCCGCCTCACAGGGGCGCTCACCCGCGCCGATACCTGGCGGGTAGGGCTTCCAGCACCCGTTGGCCGGGCCGCCGAGCAGCTCGACGGTGCGGCGCAGGCCGTCGAGATCTGCGGCGACCTCCGCCTGCTCCCTCGCCCAGGTACGGTACTCCCGGCAGGTCTCGGCGATTTCGGCGAGGTACCGCTCCCGCCCGGATGGGATCACGTGGGCGGAGATGTCGGTGACGCGCCGCGCATCGGCCGGGAGGCGGCTGCTCCATCCGAGGCCGAAGCGCTGGTTGAGGCAGGCGATAAGGTGGGCGTAAAGAGCGTTGACACCCGAGTCGTTGAAGTGGGCCGCGCTGGTGCCAAACACCGGCAGGGAGGCCGGGTCGCGGTCGAAGAGGTTGTGGTTGCGCCCAAACTGCTTGCGCACGTCGCGGAGGGCGTCCTCGGAGCCCCGCCGCGTGAACTTGTTGATGACCACCAGGTCGGCGTAGTCCAGCATGGCGATCTTCTCGAGCTGGGTGGGTGCCCCATACTCCGCGGTCATGACGTAGATCGAGAGGTTGGCGACGTCGGTGATGGCCGCGTCGCCCTGGCCGATACCCGCCGTCTCGACGAGAACAAGGTCGAAGCCCGAGTGCCGGAGCACGTCGAGCACCGGACCGACGGCGCCGGACAGCTCCGAGGCGGCGCCGCGGGTGGCCAGGGAGCGCATGTAGACGTTCGGGCTGGCCAGCGAGTTGAAGCGGATGCGGTCGCCCAGCAGCGCGCCCCCGGTCTTTCGCCGGGTTGGATCGACGCACAGCACGGCCACCCGTTTGTCCGGGAAGTCAGTGACGAAGCGGCGCACCAGCTCGTCGGTGAGGCTCGACTTTCCGGCGCCCCCGGTGCCGGTAAGGCCGACCACCGGGGCCGGCCGGTCGCCGGATGGCGGCTCTCCGGATGAAAGGCCGGCCTCGGCCCGGGTGATTTCCCGGGCCAAAGGCAGCCACATGGCGCCCGGGGGGACGTCCCGGGTCGCGAGATCGAAGTCGCACCCCTCGACGACGACGTCGATCATGCCCTGCAGCCCGAGGGCGCGACCGTCCTCGGGGGAGAAGATTCGGTCGATGCCGGTGGCTTGGAGGAGAGCGATCTCCCGCGGCACGATGACGCCGCCGCCGCCGCCGAAGATCCGGATGTGCCCGCCGCCGCGCTCGTCCAGCATCTGCCGCAGGTAGGCGAAGGTTTCCATGTGACCGCCCTGGTACGAGGTCAGGGCGATGCCCTGGGCGTCCTCCTGCAGCGCGGCGGTGACGATCTCCTCGACCGAGCGGTTGTGGCCGAGGTGGATGACCTCGGCGCCCGTCGCCTGCATGATGCGGCGCATGACGTTGATCGCGGCGTCATGGCCATCGAAGAGCGCCGTGGCACTGACGATTCGTACCGGATGTGTAGGCTTGTAAGGGCTGGGCATGGTTCCCCGTCCCCAAGAAGAGTCCAGGACGCGACACTATTCCCCGCCGTCAAGGCTCCAGAAACCGACGCCGGCAGGTCATCCGTTGTGTCGGCGCCAGAGGGGCTGCACCTGACCGCGTGGCAGAGGACTGCCAACGAACGGCTAGCGCTTCCAGAGCAACAGCACCCCCGTCAGGAGCAGCAGGCCAACCAGCAGGCCGAGGCCGGGAGAGGAGGTGAGTGGGATCGGCGTTGGAGGCGTTGGGATCGAGGTCGGCGCGGACGTGACCGTCGAGGTCGGCGTCGGGGCCGAGACGACCGGCGTCGGGGTCGGGGTGCCTGTTGACGTCGGCACAAGGGTCGGCGTTGCGGTTGGAGGCGGTGTCGAGGTCGCGGTCGGCGCCGCAGTGAGGGTCCGGGTTGGTGTCGGGGTGGCGGTCGAGGTCGGTGCGGAGGTCGGCGTCGAGGTCGTGGTTGGGGCGAGAGTCGAAGTCGGGGTCGCCGTCGGGGCGAAGGTCGGGGTGGCGGTCGAGGTCGGTGCCAAAGTTGGCGTCGAGGTCGCGGTTGGGGCGAGCGTCGGCGTCGAGGTCGCCGTCGGGGCGAAGGTTGGGGTGGCGGTCAAGGTCGGTGCAAGAGTCGGAGTCGAGGTCGCCGTCGGAGCGAGCGTCGGTGTCGAGGTGGGGGTCGATGGTGGAGTGGACGTGGGTTCCGGGGTCGGAGTGAAGGTTGGCGTCGAGGTGGGAGTCGGGGTAGGGATTGGTGCGTCGACGGTGACCGTGACCTCGAAGCTGTTGTTTCCGGGGACCGGGTCAACGGGGACCGTCTGGGTGATTTCGGCACGGTTGAGCCAGACTCCTGTCGTCGTGGCCCGGGCGGTGAGGTGGAGCACTGCCGACGCCCCGGCGTTCACCGGCCCGACCCCCCACACCCCGGTGGCCGGTGTGTAGGCTCCGCCTGAGTCGTCACTCTGGTAGGTCAGACCGGCAGGCAGAAGGTCCGTGACCTGAACGTCGCTCGCACAGTTGCCCCCCAGGTTGGTGACCGTGATCGTGAAGACGGCATCCTCACCCAACAGCCGGGTGGGGAAGTCGACGGCCTTGACGAGCCTGAGGTCGGCCTGGCAGGTGGACCCGGGGGGAAGAGCGCCCACCAGCATGGCGCGGCCGAGCCGGTAGTCGGTGCCGCCGCACCTTGCCGAGACGCCGGAGTACCACATCACCCAGGAGGTTCCGTCCCGGAACACGGTGTTGTAGTCGACCGAGTCGCCGCACTCCCAGGAAGGGTTCGTGCCCAGTGTGAGCACGGGGTTGTCGGGGTCCTTGACCCAGGCGACACCGTCCTGGTCGCAGGAGGAGGCGTAGCCGAGCTGCCAGACGTTGTTGGCCGGGCCGTCACCGGCCGAGAACCACATGTGGAAGGTGCCGCCGTAGTGGACGACCTGCGGTGCGTACACGCTCGAGTCGTCCCACGCGGCTGCGGCGCCCGGGCCCAGCACCGGGTTGGCGGCGTTCTTGGTCCAGACCAGGCCGTCGGGGGAGGTGGCATAGCCGATGCGGTAGATCGGATGGGTTGAGGTCCCCGCATACCACATGTGGTAGGTGCTGCCGATGTGGACGACCGAGGCTTCCCGCACCCGCGCCGAGTCCCACTGTCCAGCGGCGCCGACGCTCATGACGGGGTTGCCGGCGTACTTGGTCCATGCGGCGCCGTCTGGTGAGGTCGCGTAGCCGAGCTGATTGACGGGTCCGGTGGTGCCGCGACCCGTGTACCACATTTTGAACACTCCGCCCTCGACGAGGACCGAGCTGATGACCAC
>DAONEV010000373.1:0-4062 GCA_035403265.1 Thermoanaerobaculaceae bacterium
AGAAGACGTTCTCGAGCGAGTTTCCGTCCGTCTCGACCCCCAACGCCCGGCTCACCGTCGAAGTGATCTCGGGGACCGGCAAGGTGATCGCGTTCGGGTCAGGGGTGGCGAACGGCTCCCAGGACCCGGCGACGTTCGAGATGGCGTTCCGTGACGAGCTGCTGGCGGACAACGTGTCAGGAGGCAGCATCACGGCGGTGGCCGCGGGTGCAGGGCTTACCGGAGGCGGGACGTCCGGCGCCGTAACCCTTGACGTGGGGGCCGGGGCCGGGATCGCGGTGGATGCCAGTACCGTGGCGATTGCCGACAACGGCGTGACAACGGCGAAGCTGGCGAACGGGGCGGTGACAGCCGCGAAGGTCGGCACCTCGGGCGGAAGCAATGGGCAGGTGCTGACGGTGACGGCGGGCGGGGCGGCGTGGCAGGCGGCGTCAGGAGGCGGTGACATCACAGGTGTCGTGGCCGGGACCGGGCTGTCGGGCGGAGGGACGAGCGGGGACGTAACGCTGGGGATCGCAAATGGAGGGGTCGGGACCACGCAGCTCGCCAACGCTGCCGTGGTGAGCGCCAAGCTGGGACCACCGCTCTCGATCTCCTCCAGCGGGTCAGCTACGGTTCTCGCCGCGGAAAACAAGGGCTCGGGCGCGGCTGTTGCCGGGACCGCCACGAACGGCATCGGGGTCGGCGGCAGCGCGAGCTCGGGTGGGGGCACCGGCGTGCTCGGGATCACGGCCGGCGCTTCGGGGTACGGCGTCGTCGGCAGGAACACCACCAGCAACAACTTCGGCTACCTCGGTGGGGCCAGCTACTCGGTCTACGGCGAGACCACTACCGACACCGCCGTCCGGGGCAAGGCCACCTCGGGGACTGGTGTGTCGGGCGTGAGCAGTGCGGGGGATGGAGTGCGAGGCGAGAGCAGCAACACCGGCGTGCTTGGCCTGACCAACAGTCGGAGCCTCGGGGCGTTCGGCGTGATTGGGAAGAACACGGTCACCGGGGCCTACGCTGCTCTTGGCGTCGATGACACCGGAATCGTCGCCAAGAGCGCCAGCGGGGGTGATGCCGGAGCCTTCAATGGCACCGTCGAGGTGTTCGGTACCTTCTTCGCCAGCGGCACCAAGAGCTTCCGGATCGATCATCCGCTCGACCCCGCCAGGCGATACCTCGTCCACGCTGCCGCGGAGTCGAGCGAGGTGCTCAACATCTACTCCGGGAACGTCGTCCTTGACGCCCGGGGCGAGGCTGTCGTGGTGCTGCCGGCATGGTTCGAAGCGGTGAATCGGGACGTGCGCTACGTCCTCACGCCGATCGGTGCTTTCGCACCGCTCTACGTTGCCGAGAAGGTCGCCAACGGCCACTTCCGGATCGCCGGAGGCACCCCCGGGATGGAGGTTTCCTGGCAGCTCACGGCGCTTCGCAGCGACCCGTGGATGCTGGCCCACCCGATGGAGGTCGAGCCCGAGAAGTCGCCGACCGAGCGGGGCTACTACGTCAACCCCGAGGAGTACGGCGCATCCAACGACCACCACATCGCGCACACCCGCGGCTTCGACCGCGTGCCATAGGTCAAGGCCCGGCCCAGGCGCCTCGCCGGCCACCTGCGATGCCCTCGGTGGCGTTCGGCTGGGGTGGCGGAAGCAGGACGCGACGTGATCTGGCAGCGGCCAGCAGCGGCGCAGGCCCCGCAGTTCGTGCCTCCCGCCAGGGTGGATGGCTGGCGGGAGAGGTAATCGGGATCAGGGAGCAAGCCACGAGCGGTGAGCCCCGGCGACATCGTGTTCGTGGTCCAGCCAATGGCTCAACCGACAAGCCGCCGGTAGAGTGCCTCGTAGGCGCGGGCCGAGGCCGCCCACGAGAAGTCACGGGTCATCGCGGTTCGGCGCATCCATGCCAACCGGTCCGGATTGCCAAGGACGGCGGTGGCGCGCGCCAGGGCGTCCACGAGAGCGCCGGGGCTCCCCTCCCAGAAGATGAATCCGGTGGCGTTGTCGCGGCTCGAGTCGACAACGGTGTCCGCCAGTCCACCCGTGTGGTGAACCACCGGCAACGCGCCATACCGCATGGCGATCATCTGGCCGAGCCCGCACGGCTCGTACCGGGAAGGCATCAGGAAAAGGTCGGCGGCGGCGTAGATCTGGTGGGCCAGACGGTTGTCGAAGCGGGTCACGACGCGGACGCGGCCCGGGTGGGCGCTCTGCGCGGCGGTGATGGCCTCTTCGAACCGCCGCTCTCCGGTGCCCAGCACCACGAGGTCGAAGCCCAGGGTGACGATATCGTCGAGCGCGGCAACCACGAGGTCGGCGCCTTTCTGCTCGGCCAGCCGCGAGACCATGCCGCAGAGGGGTCGGCCGGTCGATTCCATGCCGAGCTCGGCGGCAAGTGAGACCCGGTTCGCGGTCTTTCCGAGCGCTGCGTCACCGAGGCCGAAGGGCTGGCTGAGGAGGGCGTCGAGAGAGGGGTCCCACTCCTGTTGGTCGAGCCCGTTGAGGATGCCCGACAGGACGTCCCGGCGGTCTGCAAGGACGCCGTCGAGGTGGCACCCGAAGCTCGGCGTGAGAATTTCGCGGGCGTAGGTGGGAGAGACGGTGGTGATGGCGTCGGCGCTGACCAGGCTCGCCTTGAGGAAGTTGACCTGGCCGTAGAACTCCAGGCGCTGCACATTGAAGTGCTCGCTCCCGAGCCCGCACGCGGCCAGGGTCCAGGGTGGGAACACCCCCTGGTACGCCAGGTTATGGATCGTGAAGACGGTGCGCGCCAGAGGCAGGGTCTCGCGCCAGCCCGGCTCGTTGGCGAGCAGGTAGGGAGCGAGGCCCGCCTGCCAGTCGTGGGCGTGGACGATGTCGACTCCTCCAAGTTGCCCGAGCACCGTGAGGGCGGCGCGTGCCAGGAAGGAGAAGCGGACATGGTTGTCGGGGAAGTCGCCGTCTGGGAGGCCGTAGAGGGCGGGCCGGGCGAACAGCAGCGGGCAGTCGAGGAGGATGAACCGCACGCCCCGGTGCTCCACGAGGTGAGGCACGGCCCGCATGCCCAGCGCGTGCACCTCGGGCATGGTGTCGCCCGGCAGGGACTCGTTGAGGCTCAGCCGATGCCCGGGAGCGACCACGGTGACTACATGGCCAAGCTCCGCCAGGGCCGGAGGCAGCGCACCGACGACGTCGGCCAGCCCACCGGTCTTCGAAAACGGCACGACTTCCGAGGCGATATGCGCGATTCTCATTGGCAGGGCCTTCCAGGCAGAGTCAAGAGCCGAGGACCAGGAGCTGGGAGGGAGGTCGATCGTCGCGAGTATGTCACGGTCCGCTCTCGACCTCTGGTTCTCGACCGGCTGGTGGGGTGTCGCGGAGGAAACGGGCGGCCTCCTCGGGTGGGGTTGGGTTGATGGAGTACCCGGACCCCCACTCGAACCCGGCGATGTGGGTGATGCGCGGCACGAACTCCAGGTGCCAGTGGTAGTCGAGCTCGATGGTGGTCCAGTACTGGGGCTGGCCGGCCCGCGGGTGCGAGCTGGGTGCCGTGTGCAGGATAAGGTTGAACGGTGGGTCGGAAAGCAGGTTGCGAACCCGGCCGAGGAAGTCCTTGAGGACCCGTGAGAGATCGGCCAGGACCTCGTCCGGCGAGTAGGCGAAGTCGTGCAGATGGTGGCGGGGCAGGATCCACGTCTCGAACGGGAACGATGCCGCAAAGGGCTCGAGGAGCACGAAGTGGTCGCTCTCCCAGGGGACCCGGTCGCCGAGCGCCCGCTCCTGGTGGATGAGGTCGCAGAAGATGCACCGCTCCTTGCGGTGCCAGTGCTCCCGGGCGGCCTGCAGCTCGCCCTTGACGACGATCGGGATGATCGGCGTCGCGATGAGCTGGGAGTGAGGGTGGTAGAGCGAAGCTCCGGCCTCGCGTCCGTGGTTCTTGAAGATCAGCGCGTAGCGAATCCGCGGGTCGCGCCGCAGGTCGACGAGTCGCGCGCGCCACGCGTGGAGGACCAGCTCGATCTCGGCGGCGTCCATCTCGGCCATCGGCCGCATGTGGTGTGGGGTCTCGACGATCACCTCGTGGGCGCCGATCCCGTTC
>DAONEV010000374.1:0-4055 GCA_035403265.1 Thermoanaerobaculaceae bacterium
CCGAGTCGCGCCGCCAAATCCAGGAGGTCTCGGAGGCGTTCCAGGCGGCCCACGAGCTCGGGATGTTCACGGTCCTGTGGTGCTACACCCGCAACTCGGCCTTCAAGAAGGATGGCGTCGACTACCACACCTCCGCCGACCTCACCGGTCAAGCCAACCACATCGGCGTCACCATCGAGGCCGACATCATCAAGCAGAAGCAGCCCGAGTGCAACGGCGGCTACACCGCCATCGGCTTCGGCCACACCAACAAGCTGGTGTACGAGAAGCTGGCCACCAACAACCCCATCGAATGGACGCGCTGGCAGGTCGCCAACTGCTACCTGGGCCGCATGGGGATGATCAACTCCGGTGGCGCCTCCGGCACCAACGACCTCGGCCAGGCCGTGCTCACCGCGGTCATCAACAAGCGCGCCGGCGGCACCGGGCTCATCTCGGGCCGCAAGGCCTTCCAGAAGCCCATGCACGAGGGTATCGAGCTCCTGCACGCCATCCAGGCCGTCTACCTCTGCCCCGAGGTGACCATCGCCTGAGAGGCCGTGGATGCGTCGCGCCGGTGGGCCCCGCCAAGGCGGCCGGCCCCAGATGTAGGCTTGGACTTGGACTTCGGCTTGGACCTGGACCCCAACCGGGACAGCAGGGCGGTGGAGACTCCTTTGCCAATCAACTTGCTCCGGGTCGCCCTGGGGCCGTTCCTGCCCAGGCCGATCCAGGTCCAAGCCCAGGACCAGGTCCAGGTTGGCGCTGGGGCTCGGAGAGACCGAGCATGCGCAGCACTGTTATTTCTTCATGGGCTGTGAGGACGACAGTACCCCCGCACTGATCCGGCTTCTCGTGGGCCGACTCCCCCCGGGGTCGGCTCGATTCTTCTCGACTTCCCCGGTTTGTGCTACGTTTCGCAAGCTCGACCGGGCCACCTCGAGGTGACTCCCCCGGTCGCCGGGAGGTCCCTCCATGCTTCGCAAGCCCGTCGTCCTCATCACCGGTGCCAGTGGCGAGATCGGCCACGGCCTCATCACCAGCCTTTCCGCCAACAACCATCGGCGCATCATCACCCTCGACGTCAAGGCGCTCGAGCCCGACCTCGGGAAGCTCGTACATCAGGAGGTCATCGGATCCATCCTCGACGTCGCTCTCCTTGAGCGCATCCTCGCCGAGTACGAGGTGGACCTGGTGTTCCATCTCGCGGCGCTGCTTTCCACCCGCAGCGAGTTCACGCCGATGGCGGCGCACCAGGTCAACGTCGAGGGCACACTCCACCTGCTGGAGTTCTCACAGCGGCAGGGCGAGTCCCATGGCCGTCCGGTGGTCTTCCTGTACCCCTCGTCGATCGCCGCCTACGGCCTGCCGGACCTGGAGACCAAGGACCGCGCCGGCCGGGTGGTCGAGGACGACTTCAACGTGCCGTCGACCATGTACGGGTGCAACAAGCTCTACTGTGAGCACCTGGGACGCTACTACGCCCGCCACTACAAGCGGCTCGCCCCCGAGACCCTGGCCGGCAAGGTGGACTTCCGCGCCATCCGCTTCCCCGGACTCATCTCGGCCGTCACCGTGCCTTCCGGCGGAACCTCCGACTTCGCTCCCGAGATGATCCACGCCGCGGCCCAGGGCAAGGGGTTCCCGTGCTTCGCGCGCCCGGACACCCGCATCCCCTTCATGGCGATGCCCGACGGGGTCGCCGCGCTGTTGCAGCTCGCCGCCGCGCCTCACGAGAATCTCACCCGCACCGTCTACAACATCGGCGCCTTCAACCCCTCCGCGGCCGAGATCGAGGCGATCGTGCGCCAGGCCTTCCCGTTCGCCGAGATCTCCTACCAGGTGGACGTCAAGCGCCAGGGGATCCTGGATTCGTGGCCCGCCGACGTGGACGACTCGGCCGCCCGCCACGACTGGGGGTTCGCGCCGCAGTACGACCTCGGCCGGGCCTTCGACGAGTACCTCATCCCCACCATCCGGCAGCGCTACCGGTAACGCCAGCCGCCAGCACCAGATCCGCCTGGGCACGAACCTGGACCCGACCCCGGCAGCACCGACCGCCTGAAGAGCGATCCGGAGCAAGCCGGCCGGTGGGCGGATTCTCCTTCGAACAGCCGAAGCGCTCGAGAACTCCGACCGGGTTCACGAAGGCCTGCGGTCGGGTGGGCGGGGAATCTTGAGCCTTGAGCCTGGGGGTCATCCCGCCAGATTCTCAGGGCCTCACGGGCTCGAGGTGCCAGATCAGGTGCGCGTACTCATGGATCGCCCGATCGGAGGAGAAGTCGCCCATGCAGGCGACGTTGCGGATCGCCATCGCGGCCCAGCGGCGGCGGTCGCGGTACGCCTTGCCGACCCGATCCTGGGTGTCGACGTAGGAGCGGAAGTCAGCCAGGTGCATGAAGCGGTCGCCGTGCTCCATCACCATCGACCAGAGTTCCCGGAGCAGCGCCTTGTCGCCGCCGACGAAGAGTCCGTCTCGAATTGCGTCAAGGACCGAGCGCAGCTCGGCGTCGCCATGGTACGTGTCCCAGGGGTTGTAGTGCCCCCAGGCCCGCATCTCGGCGACCTCGGGTGCTGTGAGGCCGAAGATGAAGATGTTGTCCTCTCCCACCGCGTCGCGAATCTCGACGTTGGCACCATCCAGGGTGCCGATGGTGAGGGCGCCATTGAGGGCCAACTTCATGTTGCCGGTGCCCGAGGCCTCCATCCCGGCCGTGGAGATCTGCTCGGAGAGGTCGGCGGCTGGGATGACGAGACCGGCCAGTGTCACCCGGTAGTCCGGCATGAAGACCACCTTGAGACGGTCACGGACGTCCGGGTCGTGGTTGACCACCTCGCCGATGGCGTTGATGAGCTTGATGACCAGCTTGGCCATGCGGTAGGAAGGCGCCGCCTTGGCCCCGAAGATGAAGGTGCGCGGGGTGATGTCGAGACCGGGGTCAGCCTTCAGGCGCAGGTACAGGGCGATGATGTGCATGGCGTTCAGCAGTTGTCGCTTGTACTCGTGCAACCGTTTGACCTGCACGTCGAAGAGGCTGTCCGGGTTCACCGTCACCCCGCACAGCTCCGCGATGCGCGCCGCCAGGTCCACCTTGTTGGCCCGCTTGATCTCCCCGAGTTGCTCCTGGAAGGTCGCGCTCTCGGCGAACGGCAGGAGGCTGCGCAGGCGCTCGAGATCGCGCATCCAGCCATCACCGATGTGCTCCGTGATGGCGGACGCGAGCCTGGGGTTGCAGGAGAGCAACCACCGCCTGGGAGTGATGCCGTTGGTGATCGAGACGAATCGCTCCGGCCACATCTCGGCGAAATCCCGCACCACGTGCTCGCGGAGCAGGCTGGTGTGTAGCTTGGCGACGCCGTTGACGCGGTGCGAGCCGACGATCGCCAGGTGCGCCATGCGGAAGCGGCGCTCACCCTCCTCCTGGACCAGCGACATCCGACGCAGCCGCTCGGGGTCCCCCGGGTAAGCGGCGCTGACCTTGTCGAGGAAACGCTTGTTGATGTCGAAGAGGAGCTGCACGTGGCGCGGGATCAGGCGCTGCATGAGCCAGACCGGCCAGGTCTCGAGTGCCTCCGGCAGGAGGGTGTGGTTGGTGTAGGCGCAGGCTGCCCGGGTAATGCGCCAGGCACGCTCCCAGACCATGCCGACCTCGTCCACGAAGAAGCGCATGAGCTCGGCGACGGTCAGCGCCGGGTGGGTGTCGTTGAGCTGGAACGCCACCTTGTCCGGGAACAGCTCCCAGCTCTCGCCGTAAAGGCCCCGGAAGCGTCGCACCACGTCCCGGACCGTGCAGGCAACCAGGAAGTACTCCTGGGTAAGCCGCAGCTCGCGGCCGGCCTCCGCCTCGTCGGACGGGTAGAGGACGCGGGTGATGGCCTCCGCCCGCTCCCGACCGGCCACGGCACGCAGGAAGTCACCCTGGGAGAAGATCTCGAAGTCGAACTCGTCGGGGGCCTCCGCCTTCCACAGGCGCAGGATCGAAACCGTAGTGGTTCCGAAACCGGCCACCAGCACGTCATAGGGCACCCCATGCAGGATGCGGGCGTGAGACCAGCGTGCGGCCGGCGGGTCGTCG
>DAONEV010000375.1:0-4038 GCA_035403265.1 Thermoanaerobaculaceae bacterium
GGGAAGGTGATGTCGGCGCCGTGCAGCCCGCGCGGCGCTTCCGCGACGATGTCGCCGTGCTCCACCCGCATGGTGGCCCCCAGCCGCTCGAGTGCGAGCAGGTGGAGGTCGACCGGGCGGGCGCCGATCGCGCACCCCCCCGGCAGCGCGACGCGCGCGCGGCCGCGGCGGGCAACCAGAGGCCCCAGCACCAGCACCGAGGCGCGCATGGTGCGCACCAGCTCGTACGGCGCCTGGAACGCCTCGACGCGACCGGAGACGATATGGGTGACGTCACCGACGTGCTGGCACGACTCGCCGAGCGCGGCGAGCACCTTCTCCATGGTGACGATGTCACGCACCCGGGGGGTGCCGGCGATCTCCACCGCATCCGACGTCAACAGCGCCGCCGCCAGGCAGGGCAGCGCCGCGTTCTTGGCCCCCGAGACCGTCACTGTGCCGCGCAGGGGACGCCCGCCCGCGATCCGGAACTTGTCCATCCCCAAAGTCTCCGCCCGCCCCGGTACCCGCGTCAACTGGTGGGATGTCGGGTCCTTCGGCCGGCGGCCAGGCACCGCGCGGACGGTCGCTGCCCCTGGCCGTCCGCGAACCCGACGCGAGACGTGCATAATCGTACGGGAGGGCTGCGCGCCGGGCGGTCCTTCAGGGAGGATTGGCGTGAGGCCTGAGCGGCTCGGGCCCTGCCGACTGTGTGGCGGCGCGATGCATCCCGTGCTCGCCGTGGATGCGAGGTTCTGCCTCGCGTCGTGCGCCGCGTGCGGCCTCGTCTCCACCGCTCCCGCCCTCGGGGAGGAGGAGATCCTCGCCTTCTACCCGCCGGCCTACTTCGGGCGCCATAACCGGCGATTCAATCCGCTCTTCGAGTGGCTGATCCGGGTCTTTCGCGCGCGCCGCGCGCGGTTCATCGAGAGACGCGCACGGCGCGGACGGCTACTCGACGTCGGTTGCGGTCGCGGTCTGCTCCCGCACCTCATGCGGGCGCGGGGCTGGGAGGCCGAGGGAATCGAGCTGTCGGACACGGCCGCCGAGCACGCGCGCCACGTCCTCGGGGTTCCCGTCTATGTCGGCAGGCTGGAGCAGAGCCCCCATCCGGCCGCGAGCTTCGAGGTCGTCGTCTTCTGGCATGTTCTCGAGCACCTCGCCCAGCCCCGGTCGGCGCTGCGTCGAGCCCATGAGCTGCTGGCGCCGGGAGGTCTCCTCGTCGTCGCGGTGCCGAACCACGAGAGCCTTCAGGCACGCCTCGGGGGCCGCGGCTGGTTCCACCTCGATGTCCCCCGCCACTACCACCACTTCGGGCTTGAGGTGCTGCAGCGTCTGCTCGCGGACGAGGGTTTCGAAGTCGAGCTCGTGAGCCACTTCGTCCTCGAGCAGAACCCCTACGGCTGGGTGCAGAGCCTCCTCAACCGGCTCGGATTCCGCCCCAACTTCCTGTACGAGATCCTCAAGAGCGAGAGCGCGCGGACCGAGGCGCACCCGATCCTCTCTCATCCGGTGCAGTCGCTGCTCATGCTTCTGGCCCTTCTCGGGATCCTGCCGCTCTCGGCCGTGCTTTTCACCGTCGAGCTGGTGCTGCGCCGGGGAGGGACGGTTGAGGTCTATGCTCGGCGGCGGCCTTCTACTGGCGAGGCTCCAACTCTCTGAGCGTGGAGTGGTTGTCATGCCTCCGGTTAGGTGGCGCGGCCGTGGTGGTGGTCACACGACCCCAGGAAGAGCGGTGCGGCGCGTCGGATGACTGGGCATCGTGAAGACCTGGAAGAACCCGCATGTCCTCTTTGGGTGACGGAGAAGCGGGCGCGCCGCGTTCCACCCACCCGACGACGGCGCCAGCCGCTCCCCGGTGTGTCGGCTTGACGCCTACGGACGTTCAGGATACCGTTCGTCGCATGGGCGAGCTGGAACCGATCTCCTTGGTGGTGACCACGGTCGGCACCGAGCAACAGGCGGTGGAGATTTCCGAGGAGCTGGTGGTTCGTGGTCTCGCCACCTGCGTCAACATCGTGCCCTGCCTGCGCTCGATCTACCGGTGGAACGGAAAGGTCTGCGAGGACAGCGAGTACCTGCTCTTGATCAAGACCCGGCGGGCGCTGTTTGCGGCCGTCTCCGAGGCGATTCGCGAGATCCATTCCTACGAGCTGCCGGAGGTGCTGGAGTTCCCGGTCGGCAACGCTGAGCCCAACTTCCACCGTTGGGTCGTAGAGACCGCCACCGGGGTGCCGGATGCGGATCCCGGCACCGAGCCCGAGCCCATCTTCGATTGAGCGCTTCGGCGTGGACCCAGGCCGTGGCGACAGGCCCTTTCGCACCTCGCGGGTGAGGTGCGAGCAGGCTGGCACCATTGTTGCGACATGTCTTTGGCAGCGGTACACTGAGGTCGGCGGGGCGCAACGTCCCGCGACCGGAGGAGCAAGAAATGAAAGCAGCGCGGGTACTGGTCGGCACCTTGATGCTCATCCCGTCCCTCGTCTTTGCCCAGGCGCAGGGGCGCGTCAAGGGAATCGTCAGCGACACCTCGGGCAAGCCAATCGCCGGTGCCACTGTCAAGGTCACATGCCCGGAAATCACCAACTACATGCGCAACCTCACCACCAGCGAGAAGGGTGAGTTCGCGACCATCATCGCCGACGGCACCAAGCAGTACCTCTTCCACATCGAGGCGGGTGGCTACCAGCCGATCGAGTCGATGGTCAAGCCGTTGATCGGCGGCCAGACCCTGGAGAAGAACTTCACCCTCACGAGCGTGAAGGAGCTGCAGGACAAGCTCGACAAGGAGGCGATGGAGCAACCGGGGATCAAGGACCAGCGCGAGGCGTTCGAGCTCCTCAACGCCGGCAAGAAGGCCGAGGCCAAGGTCAAGCTCGAAGCGGCCGTGGCGGCGATGCCGGAGCTCTACATCTCCTGGCTGGAGCTTGGCAAGCTGGACATCGAGGCCGGCGACAACAAGGCCGCCATCGAGAAGGCGGAGAAGTGTCTGGGTGTCTCCTTCAACTTCCCAGCCTGCCTCGCCCTCGGCCTCAACGCCGCGCGCGCCCTCAACGACAAGGCCCTGGTCGAGAAGTACCAGTCGGCCTACAAGATGGCCAATCCGACCGACCCGTCGATTGCCTACAACTCCGCCGTCGAGTACCTCAACAAGGGCGACGACGCCAAGGCGAAGCCGCTGCTCGAGGAGGCGCTCCAGGCCGACCCCAAGTATGCGGACGCCCTCTTCCAGCTCGGCATGGTGTACTTCCGTCTCGGGGAGACCCCGAAGGCCAAGGAGACGCTCCAGAAATTCCTGGAGCTCGCCCCCAAGCACAAGGAAGCCCCCACCGCCACGGAGATGCTGAAGTACATGTAGCAGGAGACAGGGGACAGACCCCCTCACATCCAAGACAAGAGAACGGGTGGTCCAAATGGGCCGCCCGTCGTGTCAAAGCTGGCATCGGGCCGGGTATGATAGCCCGGCATGACGAGAAATAGCTGCCCGCCGGAGCACCGCCTTCGCCTGCGTGGCGAGGTGGATGGCTCGCTGATGGCGGCGGTCATCCCGGTGGGCACGGCGCGTGTCGGCTCGGCGCGTGACAACGACATCCCGCTGCCCGTGGCAGGAGTCTCGCGGCACCACGCACGCCTGGTGACGTGCGGAGCGCGCCTGGAGGTCGAGGACACCGGCAGCCGCAACGGAACCTTTGTCAACGGGTTACGGGTGGCGCGAGCCGAGCTGCACGAGGGTGACTGGCTGCAACTCGGTCCGGTCGCCCTCCGCGTTGAGGTCGTCGATGCGGCTGATGCCGACCTGGCGATCGGCCGGCGTGGCGTTGCAGAACCGACGGTCGTTGTCGAGGCCCCACCTGCCGCGACTGACGGGTGGTCGGCGACACATGTCAACAGCCGGCCTTCGGCGGTAGCGCTCCTCGGGCACCTGGCCGCGCGGCTCGCCGATGAGCCCGTGGTCGCGACGGGGGACCTCCTCGCCGATCTGGCGGTCGGTCTCGGCGCGAGCGCCGCGACGCTCCTGCGGATACCTCCCGCCGGAGAGCCGATGGTGTTGGCTGCGTG
>DAONEV010000376.1:0-4030 GCA_035403265.1 Thermoanaerobaculaceae bacterium
AGTGGGTGCTGGCGGATCGCTTCGCCGACTCCTCGCAAGCCTACCAGGGCGCGGCCCGGGGGTTGGGGACCGAGATCGTGAGCCAGCTCAACGCCCTGGCGTGTGGCACCACCTGGCCTGAGCGCACCCTGGTCTTTGACCTTGATGTCGAGGAATCCTTGCGGCGCGCCCGACAGCGCCCGACCACCACCACCGCCAACAGCCGCTTCGAGGACGAGGCGCTCCCGTTCCATCGGGCTGTCGCGGCCGGCTTCCGTGAGCTGGCCCGGCGCGAGCCCGGCCGCGTCCGGCTGGTCGACGCGACTGGCACCCCGGAACAGGTTCTGGCCCGCGTCCTTGCCGCCCTCAAGGACATGCTCCCGTGACCTCGCAGCTCCCCTGGCCGGACTGGACGATGACCCCGGTGACCTGGCCGGCCGTCAGGCGGTTGCTTGATCGCTGTCTGGCGCTCGCGGCCGCCGGTGAGCTGCCAGGCACGCTCATGCTTGCTGGCGAGCCGGGCCTTGGCCGCGAGGCCCTGGCGATCGAGTTGGCGGCCAGCCTGGCGTGCCACGGCGGCCCACCTGCTGCCTGCGCTTGCGACGCCTGCCGACGGGTCCGCAGCGGGATCCACCCGGACGTCGAGCTCGTCCAGCCGGAGCCAGACAAGACCGACATCTCCATCAAGCAGGCCCAGGACCTAGTGGGTCGGCTGGAGCAGCGCCCCTACGAGGGCAAGCGGCGCGTCTTCGTGCTCGCCTCCTGTCACACGCCGCCCCTCGGTCATGACGCCGCCTCCGCCCTCCTCAAGGCCCTCGAAGAACCGCCTGGCTGCGTGACCTTCCTCCTCCTCGCGGCCAACCCCGAACGCGTGCTCCCGACCATCCTCTCCCGAAGTGTGCAGGTGCGGGTGCCGGCCGCCACGGCCGACCAGCTCCGCCTCCTGATCGCGACCGCCTGCAAGACCGACCTCGCCCAGACGGAGGCGCTGCTGGCCGCGTGCCGTGGCGAGGCGAGCAGTGCGCTGGCGGGCGCCCAGGCCCTTGCCGAGGCGAAGATCCCGGCCGACGCTCTTGCCGACACGGCGACCAGACTCGACCTCTTGCTTCCCGCTGTCCTGGCCGGTGACGGTGGCGCCCTCCTCGACCTCGCCGGGCTGGTGGAGCGCACGCCCGAGGGGTTGACCCTGGCGCTCGCCAGCCTCCTTCGCCTGGCCGCGATGGCCCAGCCCGAGGAGGCCGAGCGATACCTGGTCGCCGCCTCGTCGTTGTTGGCCGGGGAGCGGCGCCGCGCTGCCCTGCGCCTGGACATGGGAACCACCGTCCTCGGCGCCCTCACGCCCTTCGCCACTGGCTCCCAGTAGGCCTCGCCAGCCGCCATCGAGATCCCGGACTTGGACGTGGACCTGAATCTGGACCTCGAGCACAGGCCGCAGGCGAGAGGCGGTCACCAAACTGCTGTTTCCTCGGCATTCCAGCCGGCCCTTCGAGCTCGGGGTCCGCGCCGAGGCCTGGGACCACAACTACGTCCAGGTCGAGGTTCACACCCCAGGACGGGGGATCATTCGTAGCGAAGGGCGTCGATGGGATCCAGGCGGGCGGCCCGCACCGCCGGGTAGATGCCGGCCGCCAGGCCGACCCCCACCGAGACCCCGCAAGACAGGATGATGGAAGTCAGGGTCACGACCGTTGGCCAGCCGGCCGAGGCGGCGACGACCCTGGCGATGGCCACGCCCAGCACGATTCCCGACCCGCCACCAACCAGCGAGATGACCGACGCCTCCGTGATGAACTGGTTGCGGATCTCCCGGCGGCGGGCGCCCACCGCGCGCCGCAGCCCGATCTCCCGGGTGCGTTCGAGGACCGACGCCAGCATGATGTTCATGATGCCGATCCCGCCGACCAGCAATGAGATACCAGCGATGCACCCCATCACCAGGTTGAAGAGGCGCTGCGTGCGTCGGCTCTGCTCCAACAGTGCCTCGGGAACCACCAGCTCCCAGTCTGGCGCCCCGGCGTGCAGGCGGTCGAGCAACAGGCGCATGGACGCCGCGGCCTGACCGGGAAGTGCACCCGGCTTGAGGCCGACCACGATCTCGTCGAGCGGCGAACGGTTGGGCGCCCGCTCCAGCTTGCGCTGGACGGTCGAGACCGGTGCCAGGATCTCGTTGGCCGGATCGCCGAGTGCGACGCCCTGGAAGGAAGCGCCACCTCGCATCTCGGCTGCCAGCACGCCCACGACCTCGAACCAGAGGTCGTTGATCTTGACCCGGCCTCCGATCGCCGGCGCGGTCCCGAAGAGGTCCCGCCTGACTGCCGACCCGAGCACGCAGACCTGGGCGAGTTCCCGCTCGTCCCGGGCGTCCAGGAAGCGCCCTTCGGCCAGCTCCACCTGTTGCAGCGCCGCCTGGCGGTGGGATACCCCCCACGTCTTCGCCTTGCACTTGCCGTCCGCGGTCAGCACCTTGTAGGGGTCCAGCCCGACGCGCGGCACCACCACGTCAACGCCGAAGACCGTGTCGGCGATGGCCTCGGCATCGCGCAGGGCGACGCCGGGGCACCGCTTGCGTATCTCGGCAACCTCCTCGTCCCTGGGCTCCTTGGAACGCACCAGCACATTGCGCACCCCAAGCCGGTCGATCATCGCCATGGCCTGTTGCTCCGCCCCGGCCCCGATGGAAAGCATGGCGATCACCGCCCCCACGCCGAAGACCATGCCGAGCATGGAGAGGACCGAGCGTAGCCGGTGGCTCTCGAGGTTCCGCCGGGCCTGCTGCAACCCTTCACGCCAGGTCACTGCGCACCTCCGACGACCGGCCCGGCCGTCGGCCCTGGCGTCGCGGACGTTTCGGCTCGCTCCGGGTCCACAAGGGCAATCGCATCCCCGCTCTTCAGACCCCCGGTGATGATGACGCGGTCCGGTGCCGCCGCCTCCATCTCCACCGCGACCGGCTCGAAGCCGCCCCAGCGTCGTTGCCGATACACCACTCGCCGACCGTCCCGCTCGAACACCGCCTGCCGGGGCACCACCAGCGCCTCGGCACGATTGGCCACGACGATGCGAGCGCCCACGCGCATCCCGGGTTTCATGGCCGTCGAGTCGGAGCGCTCGAGCTGCAGGACGGCCCCGAAGTACTGCACCTGCGACCCTTGCTGCCGCGGCTGCGCGACGGCATCGACGTGGCGCACGTGCGCCTTGACCTCGGCGTCCGGATGACCCTCCACGACCACCGTGGCAGCCTGGCCCACCTCCAGGCCGCCGGCATCCACTTCCAGCACCCAGACCTCGGCCTCCATGGTCCCCAGGTCGGGGATCTCGGCCAGCTTGCTATTCGGCCAGACGACGTCACCCACCTGCGGAAGGGCGTCCCGGTCCCCGCGCGAGAGGAGGAGCACGCCGTCATGAGGTGCGCGCATCTCGAGCTGAGCCAGGGTCTGGGTGGCGCGCTGGCGTTCGATATCCGCCCGCCGGCGGTCGATCTGCAGCAGATCGAGATCGGTGGCCGTGATGCCCGGGCGAGCGACCAGCACCGCATCGGCGTGCTCCTTGCGCTTCGCCGCCAGCTCGGCGTCGATCTCCGACGTGGCGATCTCGAACCGGGAGTAGATCTCGGCGTCGGTGGTCTGGAACGAGCGGGCATCGTCGAGCTCCCTGGCCGCCAGCTCGGCCCGGCGCTCGAGAGTTCGCCGATTCGCCTCCCCCTGGGCCGCCGACTTGGCCAGGCGTTGATCCACCTGTGCCACCGCCGCCTCGCTCTCCTTGAGCGCCTTCTCAGCGTCGGCTGCATCAAGGCGCACCACCACCTCGCCGGCGCGCACCGATGTGCCGTCCGGAAGCAGCCAGGCAATCTTCAACGACTGCCGCAGCTCCGCCGGGCAGGTAATTGGCGTCGAGCGCACGGCACGCAGCACCCCGTCCGCCGCCACGGCGCGATGAAACCGCTGGGGTCGCACCACCTGGACCGGCAGACCGGCCGGGCGCAGCAGCTCACGGCCGCCCAGCAGGACGGCTGCGGTGACCACCAGACCCACGCCGCCAGCGATCCGACGCC
>DAONEV010000377.1:0-4004 GCA_035403265.1 Thermoanaerobaculaceae bacterium
AACGGTTTCCGCGCTGCTTCCAGTGTGAATCTCGTAGACCCAGCCCTCGACGTGCCGCTCCATCCGCAGCCGCCCGATGACCCAGCCGGCGAGAATGGAGATCGCCAGGCCCGTCCCCATGTAGAGCGTCGCCACCTTCCAGCCGAAGAGGGAGTAGAGCAGCACCAGCGCGATTTCGTTGACCATGGGCGCCGAAATGAGGAACGAGAAGGTCACACCAAGGGGCACGCCGGTCGTCACGAAGCCGATGAACAGCGGCACCGCCGAGCACGAGCAGAACGGTGTCACTACCCCGAGCAGCGCCGCGAGGACGTTGCCCACGGCCTCGCGTTGGCCGGCGAGGATACGCCGCGTGCGCTCCGCGGTGAAGAACGAGCGCACGATGCCGACGCCGAAGACCACGACAGCGAGCAGGAGGAGCACCTTCGGCGCCTCGAAGAGGAAGAACTCCACCGCCGCCGCGAGCGCGGTGCCGGGTGTGAGGCGGAGCAGCCCGTGCGTCACGGCCTTCGCGGCAGCTCCGAGGGAGAGGTAGACCGCGAGCCATACCCCCGCGCCGAGGATTGCGAGCAGAATGGTATTCCCCAGCCCGCCGTGGCGCTGGGGTGCGGGGCGACGATCGACGGGAGCAGCGCAGGCACACGGCTCGCTCGGCGTCACGGCGGCGCAGCAGCTCGGTGCCACCACGTTTTCACTGGCGTCGCGAACCCGTGGGACAACCGGGAGGGTGTTCATCGTCGTGCATTGCCTGGGATGGGTTGCACGCCAGCGAAGTAGCGCCGCTGGAAGTAGAGCGCGACGTTGACGAGGCCGATGAGCGCGGGCACCTCGACGAGTGGGCCGATCACCGCCGCGAAGGCCGCGCCCGAGTTGATCCCGAACACCGCGACCGCCACCGCAATCGCCAGCTCGAAGTTGTTCGACGCCGCCGTGAACGACAGCGTCGCGGTCTTGCTGTAGTCCGCCCCGACCTTCTTTCCCATCCAGAAGCTGACCAGGAACATGACGGCGAAGTAGATGAGCAGCGGCACCGCGATGCGCAGCACGTCGAGCGGGATACGCACGATCAGCCCGCCCTTCAACGAGAACATCACGACGATTGTGAAGAGCAGTGCAATCAGCGTGATCGGCGAGATTCTCGGGATGAAAACCCGGTGGTACCACTCCTTGCCCTTCGCCTTGACGAGCACGAGGCGCGTCAGCATCCCCGCGATGAATGGGATGCCCAGGTAGATGAAGACGCTCTTCGCGATCTGCCCGATCGTCACCTCGACGATCGCGCCGGTGAGGCCGAACAACGGCGGCAGCTTGGTGATGAAGACCCAGGCGTAGACCGAGTAGAACAGCACCTGGAACACCGAGTTGAAGGCGACCAGACCGGCTGCGTACTCGCTGTCACCCTTCGCGAGCTCGTTCCACACGATGACCATGGCGATACAGCGCGCGAGGCCGATCATGATCAGCCCGACCATGTACTCCGGGTAGCCGCGCAGGAAGGTGATGGCGAGCGCGAACATGAGGATCGGACCGATCACCCAGTTCTGCACGAGCGAGAGCGTGAGCACCTTCCAGTTGCGGAAGACGTCGCCCATCTCGTCGTAGCGCACCTTGGCGAGCGGGGGGTACATCATGAGGATGAGGCCGATCGCGATGGGAATGTTGGTGGTGCCAACCGAGAAGCGGTTCCAGAACCCCACGACACCCGGGATGAAGAACCCGAGGCCGACACCGATCGCCATCGCGGCGAAGATCCACAGCGTCAGCCAGCGGTCGAGGAAGGAAAGCCTGGAGGCGACGCGCTCGGTCATGGTCGATCCTTGCGCCTCTGGGGCGCCGGTGGGCAGGAGGCGGTGCGCAGCGCCGCCACATCGAACTCCGGCCGACAGATGGTCTCCACCGGCAGGGCGGTGACGCGGGCGACCGCCTCGCAGTCATCGGCGATCCGGGTGTCGGTCGCCAGGGCGGTCCACAGCGCCTGAAGCACCCCCTCGACCCAGTCTTCTGTCTCGATGCGGTAGTGCACCCAGCGTCCCGACTTGCGCTCGGCCACGAGCCCCGCGTCTCTCAGCTCGCCGAGGTGCGCCGACATCGTCGACGGGGCGAGGCCGAGCACGGCGTTGAGCTGGCACACGCACAGCTCGCCGCCGCGGAGCATGGCGAGGATTCGGGATCGCACCGGGTGGGCAAGCGCCTTGTGGATGCGAGCGAGGAGATCCAGTCGAGTGGCTTTCATTTCGTCACCGCCGGAATTGTCGTAGTATTGGAGGTGGTTGTCAAGGTCGCCGGCGCGGCGCACCGGCGAGGAGGACGGCATGACCGAGAGCCTTCAGCGACACCGTGTTCTGATCCTGTGCACCGGCAACTCGTGCCGCTCACAGATGGCCGAGGGCTGGGTCAACCACCTGCTCGGGGACCGCTGGGAGGCGCACTCAGCCGGAACCTCCCCTGCCAGTGCGGTTCACCCACTCGCTGTGCGGGTGATGGCAGAGGTGGGCATCGACATCGTGGGAGCCGTGCCGAGGTCCGTCAACGCCTTCCTCGACCTGCCCTGGGATCTCGTCGTCACGGTGTGCGACGCGGCGCGGCAGACCTGCCCGCTGTTCCCGAAACCGGTCGAGCAGCTCCACGTCTCGTTCCCTGACCCCGCGCTCGCCGGGGGGACCCAGGACGAGCGGCTCCTCGTCTTTCGTGCCGTGCGAGACGACATCCGCGATCGACTGGTTCCTGCCGTTGCAGCCGGCGCAAGCCATCACTCGAACGGATCAGAGCAGTGGCCGAGCGCCGCGCCTGGTGGATGATCTGGCGGAGCAGCCTCGCGCGCCTTCTGCCACGGCGGGTGCACAAGGGACCCGATCGGCGACGTCCGGGACGGGGGCCCCAACCACTTGTGCGGCGCCTACAAGGCGCGGCTCGAGCCCGCCGAGCTCGGAGGGCTCGAGCCTGGCGGTTCCGGGCCGAGCCAGACTCAAGGCCCGCGCGGAGCGGGCCTTTCCGTTTCTCCGACAGGCTCCTAGGTTGCGACGGTGAGCTCCAGGACGATCTCGAGCTTGAGCACCTTCGAGATCGGACATCCGGCCTTGGCGGCCGCTGCCGCCTCCTCCACCTTGGCCACGTCCGCGCCGCGAGCCCGCACGGTCGTCTTGAGCACGCTCCTGGTCAGGGCGAGGTTTTCGAAGGTGATCGTGCTCGTCGTCTCGATGGCTTCCGGTGTGATCCCCCGTTCACCGAGCTGCGCGCTCAGCGCCATGCTGAAGCAGCTTGCGTGGGCTGCGGCGATGAGCTCTTCGGGGTTGGTGCCGGGGGCGTCCTCGAAGCGCGTGAGGAAGCTGAACGTCTGCGCCTTGATGGCGCCACTCGCGACGCTGAAGGTACCCCGGCCTTCCTTGAGCCCCCCGGTCCATGTCGCATTCGCACTGCGTTTCATCGTGCTCTCCTTTCCGTCATCGAGGCCGGCGCCCGCGTCGTTCGGCGCAGGCGCCGGTGCCTTACCGCAAGCTATTTCTTGATCTCGCTCGTCGGGATGCCCAAGGCCCTGGCCACGCCCTCGCCGTAGGCCGGGTCGGCCTTCATGCAGTTGCCGATGTGGCGGACCTTGACCTCCCTGGGAGCATCGCCCATGGCGCGTGCCGTGTTCTCGAAGAGCACCTGCTGCTTCTCCGCCGACATCAGACGGAAGAGGCGTCCGGGCTGCGAGTAGTAGTCGTCGTCCTGGCGGTGGTTCCAGTGATCGGCGGCGCCGTCGATCGCAAGCGGCGGTTCGGCGAAGCCCGGCTGCTGCTGCCACTCACCGTAGCTGTTCGGCTCGTAGCCGAGCGTGCTGCCGTGGTTGCCGTCGACCCGCATGGCGCCGTCGCGGTGGTAGCTGTGGAACGGGCAGCGCGACGCGTTCACCGGGATCAGGTGGTGGTTGACGCCGAGGCGGTAGCGCTGGGCGTCGCCGTAGGAGAACAGCCGCCCCTGCAGCATCTTGTCGGGCGAGAAGCCGATCCCGGGCACGATATTGG
>DAONEV010000378.1:0-3953 GCA_035403265.1 Thermoanaerobaculaceae bacterium
ACCCGGCGGACCTCGTGCTCATCGACGAGATGACCCGCGTCACCAGCCTCGTGGTGCGCCCGTACATCGCGACCGAGGCAGCGTTGACTGCGGCGCTGGCGATGACAACCGGGCCACTGAGCGCCGCGGCACCGGCCCCCGGTCCGCCCAGAGCCGTCGCTCGTGAGTGGCGCCAGTTCTGGAAGATGGAGGCGCCGACCCTGGAGCTCATGAAGGCGCTTGCCGCCTCCGCTGCACCGCCGGTGGCGCATCTCGCCGCCACCTTCCCCTACCTGACGGCCCTCGGAGCAGGGATTCCCGTCGTGGCCACCGCCGCGGCCGACGAGCTCGCCGAGGCGCTCTCCGGCGCCACCCACCGTGACCATGTCGCGAGCTTGGTCCTTGGCAGCCTGGCGAGCCATGGGCGCCGGGTCGCGCTCTTCTCCCTCCAGCAGGGCAAGGTCATGGGCTGGGGAGCGACCGGCCTCGGGGTTCGCGTCGAGGACTTCCACACCCTCATGTTGACCCTGGACCGTCCCTCGGTCTTCCTCAACCTGGCCAAGTCGACCGACCTCCACGTGGGACCGCTGGGAGGCGGAGAGAGCAACAAGCTGCTCGCCGACGCTCTCGGCCCGCCCCCACCGCGCGAGGCCATTGTCACGACGATCAAGGTCCGCGGCAAGCTGGCCGGCTTTCTCTGGGTCGACAGGGGCGACGAGCCGCTTGCGACCGTCCCGGTCGCCCTGGTCCAGGAGGTTGCGCGGCTGGCCGGCCTGGCCCTCGAGATCCTCGTCCTGAGACAGAAGATCAAGGCCGGCACCCGCTTGACAGAGGGTGGTTCGACGGACTAGCTTTCCCTGTCCTGATCGGGAGGGACTGATGATCAAGGCTGATCTCGTGAAGAAGGTCATGGAAACCGTCGACTTGCCGCAGTTCAAGGCGAACGAGGCCGTCAACTCCATCTTCGACGCCATGCGTGACGCGCTCACCCATGGCGATCGCATTGAGCTGCGAGGCTTTGGCGTCTTCATCGTCAAGAACCGCAAGCGCGGTATCGGCCGCAACCCCAAGACCGGCGTCGAGGTTGCCATTCCCCCTGGCAAGACGATCCGCTTCAAGCCTGGCAAGGCGCTGCGCATCCTCGAGTAAGTGACCGACTTCCCGCAACACATCGAGATCATCGGCCCCGACGGCGTCCCCGTCGGGGTTCTTCGTCCAGTCCCACCCCCGCCCCGCCGGGTCTGGCTGCACGCCCTCCTGTTTGTCCTGACTCTGATCACCACCACACTCGTGGGTGGGATCATGAATGTGCAGCCCGAAGAGGTGGCCGGCGTGCAGGGCCTCCTCGGTCTGCTCCTGCATCCGGGTGTCATCCGAGCCGGCATGATGTTCTCCCTGCCGCTCATGTTGATCCTCCTGACCCACGAGATGGCGCACTACTGGGCGTGCCGGCGCCACCACCTCGACGCCACGCTACCCTTCTTCATCCCGGCGCCAATCGGGATCGGCACTCTCGGTGCCTTCATCCGCATCCGCACGCCGCTCGCCACCAAGCGGGAGCTGTTTGACGTGGGCGCCTCCGGCCCGCTGGCAGGCTTCCTGGTCAGCATTCCGGCCCTGGTGGCCGGTCTGGCTCTCTCGACACCGGTCGCCCACCTGCCGGAACGCGGCTACATGCTCTTTGGTGAGCCTCTGCTCTTCAAGCTCCTCGCACGACTGCTCCATCCCGGGCTGGCAGCCGACGGTGACCTCCTGCTGCATCCCGTAGGGATGGCCGCCTGGTTCGGCCTGCTGGTGACGGCCCTCAACCTTCTCCCCTTCGGGCAGCTCGACGGCGGGCACATCACCTACGCCCTCATCGGCCGCTGGCACCGGCGCATCGCCTGGCCGCTGCTGGCCGTCCTGGTGGGCCTGGGCTTCCGCTGGCCCGGCTGGTGGGTATGGGCCGTCATTGCTCTGGTCCTGGGCGTGCGGCATCCCTGGGTTCCAGGCGAGAACGAGCCCCTCGACCGACGCCGCCTCGCCCTCGCATGGCTTTGCATCGCGGTCTTCATCCTCTGCTTCACACCCCAGCCCGTCACCTTCGTCAACTGAGCTCCTGCCTTTCCGACCACCGGCCAGGCGAGAGGCTCGAAATTCCGTCAGTCTGCATCGAGATCGTTACCTCTCGATGGGCGGACGGGGCGGCAGAGGGGATCTCGGAGCAGCTACACTGACGTTCGGCTGCAGCGGTCAGGAGGCAGGCATGGCCAGTTCGGACGTACCAGACCCTCACGGGCAGGGCGGGCTGTCCACAGCCGAGCAGCGGTTCGAGAGGGTGCGCCGCACGCTGGGGCTAGTGGCTGGCCCTCTCGCCACCCTCACCCTGCTGGCCTTCCCCCTCGCAGGGCTGTCCGCGCCCGCGGCACGGCTCGCGGGCGTGCTGAGCTGGGTCGTGGTCTGGTGGATATGCGAGCCGGTCCCACTCCCGGTCACCGCCGTCCTTGGCCCGGCGCTGATGGTCATCCTGGGTGTGGTCAAGCCGAAAGCCGCGTTCGCGCCCTTTGGCGACCCGGTGATCTTCCTGTTTCTCGGAGGATTCCTCCTGGCCGAGGCGATGACCGTCCATGGGCTCGATCGCCGGCTCGCCCTGCGTATTCTGTCCAGCCGGTGGGTGGCCGGGCGCCCGGCCCGCGTGCTCGCGGGCTTCGGACTGCTCGCCGCGGGGCTCTCGATGTGGCTGTCCAACACGGCCACCACCGCCATGCTGTATCCCATCGCCCTCGGCGTGCTGCGTGCGAGCCCGACGCTGACGACGGGAAGTGAGAAGCGCCGCGGAGCCTTCGCGTCCGGGCTCCTGCTCGTCTGCGCCTACGGCTCGTCGATTGGCGGCATCGGCACACCGGTGGGGACACCGCCCAACCTGATCGCCATGGGCCAGCTCTCGACGCTCGCCGGGGTGAAGCTCGGGTTCCTGCCGTGGATGGGCATCGCGGTGCCGGTCATGCTCGCGATGCTCGCGTTCATGCTGGTCTACGTCCGCTTCGTCTTCCCGGCTCCGAGCGGCGCCGCACTCGACGAGGGTGTGGTGGCCGCGCAACGCGTGCGCCTCGGTCCGCTCTCCCGAGGCGAGCGCAACGTGCTCGTGGCCTTCCTGTTGGCGGTGCTGGGCTGGGTCGGACCGGGAATCGTCACCGCCGTGCTGGGAGCCGGCCATCCCGTCTCGACCCGGCTCGGAGAGCTGCTTCCCGAGAGCGTCGTGGCGCTGGTGGCGGCCGTGCTGCTGTTCGCGTTACCCACGAAGTGGGCCGAGCGGCGCTTCACCCTGACCTGGCACGACGCCGGGTCGATCGACTGGGGCACGCTGCTCCTCTTCGGAGGGGGACTTTCCCTCGGCGGGGCGATGTTCTCGACCGGCCTTGCCTCCGCGCTCGGGAATGCCCTCACCGGCGCAACCGGCGCCCGTTCCCTGGTCGCGCTCACGGTGCTCTTCTCGGTGTTCGCGATCTACTTCACGGAGGTCACCTCCAACACCGCCACTGCGACGATGCTGGTGCCGCTGGCGATCGCTGCGGCGCAGGCCGCCGGTGTCGACCCGGTGCCACCGGCCGTGGGATGCGCCCTGGGATGCAGCATGGCGTTCAT
Organism: Thermoanaerobaculaceae bacterium; assembly: GCA_035403265.1. GTDB lineage: Bacteria > Acidobacteriota > Thermoanaerobaculia > Thermoanaerobaculales > Thermoanaerobaculaceae > JAAYVZ01. The sequence goes on from DAONEV010000378.1 coordinate 3,604, forward strand.
GCTGCCGGTGGCCACGCCTCCCAACGCGATCGTCTACGGATCGGGCCAGATCCCTATCATGCGCATGGTGCGGGCCGGGTTCTGGCTCAACCTCACGGCCTGCGTCGTGATCCCGACGCTCGCGCTCCTGCTGGCCTCCGTGGCTCGATAGCTACCTCGTCTGGATGGGATGGGCATCGGGGATGAAGAGCGGCTGGCCGAAGCGCTCGACCCCGAACCCGCCAATCTGCGCCTGCCCTTCCGGAGAGACCAGCCAGTCGGCCAGCACCGTGGCTGGCACGACGCGGACTCCCGGGTGCTTCTCGGGGCGCACCACGATCACCCCGTAGCGGTTGAGCAGGACTTCGCCA
>DAONEV010000379.1:0-3919 GCA_035403265.1 Thermoanaerobaculaceae bacterium
CATCAAGGTCGACGACGCCATGCGCACCTCGGACCCCGCCATCTGGGCCGCCGGCGACGCCGTCCAGGTGCGGGACACCGTGACCGGCGAGCCGGCCCTGCTGCCGCTGGCCGGCCCTGCCAACCGCCAGGGCCGAACCGCTGCGGATGCCATCGCCGGCCGCCAGGTGGCCTACCGCGGCACCCAGGGCACCGCCATCTGCAAGGTCTTCGAGCTGACCATCGCGATGACCGGCCGCAGTGAGAAGTCGCTTCGGAAGCTGGGGCACCCCGTCGAGAAGGTCTACGTCCACTCCGCGGACCACGCGAGCTACTATCCCGCCGCCACGCCTATCCACCTGAAGCTGCTCTTCGACCCGCGGGACGGCCGCATCCTCGGCGCCCAGGCGGTGGGAGCCAAAGGCGTGGACAAGCGGATCGACGTGCTGGCGGTAGCTCTGCGCGCCGGCATGACCGTCTTCGACCTGGAGCACCTCGAGCTCTGCTACGCCCCTCCTTTCGGCAGCGCCAAGGACCCGATCAACATGGCCGGGTTCGTGGCCTCGAACGCGCTCCGGGGTGATGTTCGCCTCGCGGACGTCGCCGACGTCTCCTCGCCCGGGCCACACCAGATCGTGCTCGACGTCCGTGACCCGGAGGAGGTTGCCCAGGGCGCCCTGCCGGGGGCGGCATGCATCCCCCTGGACGATCTCCGCCGCCGCCTGGACGAGCTGCCCCGCGACCGCGAGATCCTGGTGATCTGCGCTGTCGGGATGCGGGGCTACGCGGCCTGCCGGATCCTCCAGCAGGAAGGGTTCGAGTGCTCGAACCTCTCAGGGGGCTTCACGCTCTACCGGATGTGGACCGCGGCACGCGAGGCAGGGCTGGGCTCGGGACCGGTCACCTGACGCCCGGCACCAGCGACTTGGAGACGCCCCACTCCTCCAGGACCAGATCGGGCGTCTCGTCCCACCGGCTGCGCGCCGTCGCCCAGGCGATGAGGTCCGGGTCGCACGCCGCGCGGGTGCAAAGCTTGTGCGGGCTGGGCCAGATCCCGGCCCGTCCCAGATCCAGCCGGTCGGAGTCCCAGCACGTCTGCACCGTCACGTCGGCGTCACAGCCACCGTCGGTGTGATGGGCGCAGGCCTCCTGGAGGAGGAGAAGCCCGGAGGCATCCAGCTCGAAGGCCCGTCCGCACAGCGACCCCGCCAGCAGCGCACCTCGTGCGCCGTGCCGCGGGTCGTGGTTCTCGTTGTGACGGCAGGCATCGTGAAGGACGGAGAAGAGCTCGAGCACGTCGGCGCGGGCGCCGGTCAGGGGCAGGAGCCTGCGGCCGATCTCCAGCACCCGGCTCCAGTGCCTGACACCGTGCAGGCCGAACGGCGGGAGGCAGTACTGCTCGAGGATCGCCGCCAGCAAGCCGGGGGTGACGGCCCTCGAGGTCGCGCTCCGCTCGGGCACAGGCAAGGCGGCAGGGGCCGGCGGCGAGACCAGCCGGTGGCCGTCAGGTCCCTGCAGCACGGTGGTGGCGCGTGACGCTCGCGAGCTGGAATCGGGCTTCATGGAGGACCGTCGCTGGGAGGGCACGTTAGCCCGCCCGTGTGGGGGGGTCAATACAGGGGCCCAGCGCATCAGCAAATCACCTCCCTCGCCACCCCCGGCGCCGGACCCCGGGCGGCCGGCAGGCAAGGCAAGTGCGGTAGGATCTTCCCATGCCGAGGGCGTTTCGACGCCCTGGGGCAACGGGAGCGAGCGCCATGAGCCACCCCTGGCACGACGTCGAAATCGGCAGCGATGCACCGGACGAGTTTCCGGCCGTCATCGAGATCCCCAAGGGCAGCAAGGTCAAGTACGAGCTGGACAAGGAGACCGGGCTGCTGCGCGTCGACCGCGTCCTCTACTCGTCGGTGATCTACCCGGCCAACTACGGATTCATCCCGCAGACCCTCGGCGACGACCACGACCCCCTGGACGTGCTGGTGCTCATGCAAGAGCCCGTGGCGCCCCTGTCGATCCTGCGGGTGCGCCCGATCGGCCTCATGGTCATGGTCGACCAGGGCGAGAACGACGAGAAGATCATCTGCGTCCATCTCGACGACCCCGAGTACCGGGAGTTCACCCACATCAGCGAGCTGCAACCGCATCGCATGATCGAGGTCAAGCGCTTCTTCGAGGACTACAAGACACTCGAGCACAAGGACGTCAAGGTCGAGGAGTTCCTCGGCCCCGAGGAGGCGAGGAAGGCCGTCGCCCATGGCGCGCAGCTCTACTCCAAGCTCTTCGCGTACATGCACCGCAGAGGCTAGCCAGCCTCGCTCCGCGGCCCGCGACGCGACCCAGGCTCTCTCCTGGCGGGACGGGGATGTGACTCCAGTCACCCGGCAGCGGTTCCGGCCGGACGCTGGCGGCGGTTTGGCGCAATACTGGCGGAGGGGAGACACCAGGTGGGCGGCCTGCGAAACATGCTTGCGCTGTGGTCGGCAGTGGAGGGGCGCAGCTTCCGGCGGTTCTCCGCGTCCCTGACGATCCTCGCCCTGTGCGGGGTCACCGCGGCCTTCACCGGCTTCGCGGCCCGCACTCGCCACCTCGTGCGCAATCAGATGCTGGCCCGGGCCCGGGCCGAGTTCACCAGCCTCATGCTGGTCCGCAGTTGGAATATGGAGCACGGCGGAGTGTGGGTCGTGAGACGTCCGGGCGTCGAGTCGACGCCGCTTGCCGACGAGCCCGCAGTCGAGACCACCGACGGGAGAACGCTGGTCTACCGCAGCCACGCCGAGATGACCCGCGAGATCGCGGACCTCAGTCGGAGCAACGGCGCTACGGTGTTCCACCTGACGAGCCTGCGACCCCTCAACCTGGAGAACCGGCCGAACGCCGAGGAGCGCGACGCCCTTCTGGCGTTCGCGCAGGGAGAGAAGGAGCGCTACTGGATCGAGACGCATGCGGGCCAGGCCACCTTCCACTACATGGGTCGGATGCTCGTCGAGGCGTCCTGCCTGGCCTGCCATGCCCGTCAGGGCTACCAGGTCGGGGAGGTGCGCGGCGGCCTCGGGTTGGCGTTCAACGTCGAGAGCGTCGCCCGCCGGATCAGCACCGACCTGGCCATGACGGCTGCCGCTGGCCTGCTTGTCTTCCTGGCGCTCATCGGACCGGTCGCCCTCCTCGTCAGGAGACTACGGGCCCAGCTCAAGGGCCTGCGCCGACAGCTCGAGGACGCGGCCACCACCGACGGCCTGACTGGCCTCGCCAACCGCCGCTACCTGATGGAACGGTTCTCCGAGGAGCTCGAGCGGCACCAGCGTCTCCGGCGCGGCATGGGTTGCATCCTCCTCGACATCGACTACTTCAAGGTGGTGAATGACCGCCACGGCCACCTGGCTGGCGACCAGGTCCTGCGCGCGACGGCGGCCGCAGCCCACCGCGCCGTGCGGCCGTACGACATCGTCGGCCGCTGGGGCGGCGAGGAGCTGATGGTTCTGCTACCGGAGGCTGATCTGGCCCTGGCGAGCCAGGTGGCCGGCCGACTCCGCGAGCTGGTGGCGGACGAGGTCCGGGCCGGCCGCGCGGGCCAGGAGGACCGGTCCGTCACGGTCAGCCTTGGCGTCACCTGCTCCCGCGAGGACGACGTCCCGGAGACGGTGATCGCCCGCGCCGACCGGGCGCTGTACCGGGCCAAACAGAACGGCCGGAACCGCGTCGAGACCGAGGCCTGACCCGGCACCCGCCATGCCCACGAGCGCACAACCCAACCGATCATGCACCCGCCTTTGATCCTGCTGCGGCCCGGCCAAGGTGCCGCGGCACCCTCGGTCCTCGCCCCGCCGCGGCCACCGGCAGTCCCGTGGCCGGCTCGTTCGGAGCCCGGGCCTGAAGATGCGACCGCCCGTGTCAAGACTCTTTAGAAATGTCCCCATCGTTAGCTCGATAGAAATGTCCCCCTA
>DAONEV010000380.1:0-3917 GCA_035403265.1 Thermoanaerobaculaceae bacterium
CACGGCCGTGACTGCTGAGCCGCTGCCGACCGGGGCGCTGGTGGCGGCGCCGGGCGTCGAGGTGGATCACGAGGTCGAGCACTCACCCCTGGCCGGCTGGGAGCGCTACGAGATGCTGAGCATGATCGGCCGCGGCGGCATGGGGAGGGTCTTTCGGGCCCGCGACCCGCGCCTCAACCGCTTCGTGGCCATCAAGCTGCTGCGTCACGAGGATCCCGACCTGGTGGCGCGCTTCCTGCGCGAGGCCCAGGCCCAGGCCCGCGTGGAGCATCCGGCCATCTGCCGCGTCTACGAGGTGGGGGAGGCGGAAGGCCAGCCGTACATCGCCATGCAGCTCATTGACGGGCGCTCGCTGCGCGAGTGTGCGGCCGAGCTGACGCTGGAGCAGAAGCTTCTGGTCATGCGGGAGGTCGCCTCGGCTCTCCACGAGGCGCACCGCACCGGTCTCGTGCACCGCGACGTGAAGCCAGGCAACATCCTCCTGGAGCGGGGCGAGGAGGGAGAGTGGCGCCCATTCGTGGTCGACTTCGGGCTGGCACGCGAGGTGGAACAGCCTGGCACCACCATGCCGGGCGCCCTCATGGGCACTGCGGCCTACATGTCTCCGGAGCAGGCGTGCGGCGACATTCAGGGTCTCGACCGCCGCACCGACGTGTACTCCCTGGGGGCGACCCTCTACGAGCTTCTGTGCGGCGCGCCGCCATTCGTGGGCCGCACCGACGTCGAGGTGCTCATGAAGGTGGTGAGCGAGGAGCCTGAACCCCTGCGGCGGCGGGTTCGGAGCCTCCCCCGGGATGTCGAGACGATCGTGACCACCTGCCTGGCCAAGGAGCCGACGCGGCGCTACGCCTCGGCCCGGGACCTGGCCTCTGACCTGCAGCGGGTGCTGGACGGCGAGCCGATCTCCGCCCGTCCGGCCAGCCTCGCGTATCGGCTGGGGCGCAAGGTGCGCAAGCACCGCACCGCGGCGACGCTGGTCGCGGCCGCCCTCGCGCTCGCCCTGGGTGCGGCCGGAATGACGATCCGGACCGGCTGGGTCGCGGGCCGCCAGGACAAGCTGGCCCAGGAGTTCGCAGGAGACGTCGGGTACATCGAGGCGTTGCTGCGCCACGCCTACACCTCCCCGGCCCATGACATCCGCCCGGAACGGGAGCGGGCGCGAACGAGGCTGCGGCACATCGAGGAGAGGGTGCGGGAGAACGGCAGCGTGGCACGACCCCCAGGGAACCTGGCCCTTGGCCGCGGCTGGCTGGCACTCCAGGAACCGGAGCAGGCGCGGGCCCGACTCCAGGAGGCGTGGGACGGCGGCTATCGGGGCCCGCAGGCGGCTCTGGCGCTCGGGCAGTCGCTCGGGCTGCTCTACCAGCGCGCCGTGGAGCAGGCCGAGCGGGCGGAGGACGACGGCCAGCGACAGCGGCTGCGCGCCGAGGCCGGTGAGCACTATCGGGCGCCTGCCCTGGCGCTCCTCAAGGCCGGGGAGAGTGGGGGGGATGAGGCTCCCAGCCTGTCCGAGGCACTGGTGGCATTTTACGAGGAGCGCTTCGACGAGGCGCTGCGGCTGGCCAGCGCGACGGTGGCTCGGTTTCCCTGGGTCTATGAGGCCCACAAGCTGGAGGGCGACGTCCGGGTGGCCCAGGGAAGGCGAAGTGCGGGGCACGGGGACTACGCGGCGGCGTCCGGCGCCTACCGGCAGGCAGGCGATGCGTACGCCCTGGCGCTGGCCGTGGGGCGCAGCGACGCCGATGTGCTCCTGGCCGACTGCCAGCGGCTGATCGAGGTGGCGGAGGTCGAGCGCCGGCAGGGGCGAAGCCCGGCGTCGGTCCTCGAGCTGGCGGTGAGTCGGGCCGGACTCGCGGCGGTGATCAACCCGGACAACGCCGGGGCACTGGCCAAGCTGGCGCTGGCCCACGCCTCCCTCGCCGACTGGCAGCGGGACCGCGGCGAGGACCCGCGCCCTGCTCTCGGACAGGCGATCGCGATGGCCGAGCAGGCGCTGGGCTTGCGGGCTGATGACGGGCCGGCCGCGGCGACCCTCGGCTGGGCGCTCACGATGCTCGGAGATCACGAGGCCAAGATGGGGGGCGATCCCCGCCCGGCCCTCGATCGTTCGGTCGTCAGCTTCCAGAAGGCGCTTCAGGCTAGGCCCACAGATGCCGAGATCAGTACCAACCTGGGCTACGCCCACGACAAGCGGGCGCGATGGGAGGCGACGCACGGCCTCGACCCGACGGCGTCCATCGAGGCCGCGGTGGGGGCGTACAGGCGCGCGATCGCCATTGACCCGGGCTATGCCAACGCCTACAACACGCTCGGCATCGCCTGGTGGCGGCGCGCCGAGTACGAGCGGAGGATCGGGGCCGATCCCTCGGCGTTCCTCGTCGAGGCCGCCACCTCCTACCGCCAGGCGATTGCGCGCAACCCCAACTACGCTTACGCGTGGGCGAACCTCGGGACCACGCTGCGCTCGCAGGCTGTGGTGCAGGCGGATGCCGGGAGGGATCCCGGCCCACTCTTGGACGAGGCCCGAGCCGCCTTCCGGTCTGCCTGTGCCATCAATTCCGAGGTCTACTGGGCCTGGAGCGAGCAGGTGGAGACGGAGTTGGTGGCCGCGCGCTGGGCTCTCGGGCGGCGCCAGTCGCCGGAGTCAGCCGTGACGGCCGCACGCCAGGCGCTCGGCCGGGCCCTGGAGCTCAACCCCCGCAGTGCCGAGACCCACCACACCGCCGCCCGGCTGCACCTTCTCGAAGCCGAGCGGGCGGTCCAGGACGGGCGCAGCCCGGGTGCGGCTGTCTCGGCCGGCATGGCGGAGGTGGAGGCCGCCCTTGGGATCAACCCACGGCGTCCCGACACCATCGCCGTGCGGGGCGCCTTGAGACTCCTGCTGGGCACGCGCGGGGGGTCGGGCTCCCGGGCCGCTTTGGCTCATGCCCGGGCCGACCTGCAGGCTGCCCTGGGTGCCAACCCACTGCTGCGTCGTGACTACGGCCGCTACCTGGAGGCCGCCGACGCGGCGGCCCGGCGGTAGCCCGGGGCCGAAAGGCGAGGGAGAAACCGCAACCGCCGGGGGTGGGACTGTCCCACCGCCCGGCGGATCTCATTTCGATGCGGCTGGTCAGGGCTTGCGAGCGTAGGCAGGCGATGGTGTGTGAATGCCCATCTCGCCGGAGACGACGAGGGCCGGCCAGCGGCTGAAGCAGTCCTGGCAGACGAGGCGGACGGGCAACAGGGCGTTCTCTTCCACCAGGCCCTCGACGAGCATTCCCTGGCAGGTCCGGAAGCAGACGCTGCATTGGCCCTCGTGCTGGCCTTCGAAGCGCCAGACCGGCCCGCTCATGCCGTCCTCCCGTTCCTGGCAGAGACTCCCACGGCCGAGCTCAGAACGGTACCTCGCTGCCCTCATCCTCGGGCGGGAAGTCGGGCGGCTCGCCCGGACCCGCCTGGCTGGCGGCGCCGTCTGCCTGGGGGCGTGGGCCGACGAGCTGGATGGTCTGGGCCCGCACCTCGGTGAAGTACTTGCGGTTGCCTTTCTCGTCATCGTACGTGCGGGTGCGCATGGTGCCCTCGATGAACACCGTGCGTCCCTTCGCCAGGTACTGGGCGCAGAAGTCGGCCTGCTTCCCGAAGGTCACGATGTTGAACCACTCGGTGTGCTCCTGCTTCTGGCCGTTCTTGTCCTTCCAGACCTCGTTGGTGGCGACCGAGAACTTGGCGACCGCCAGGCCTCCTGGTGTCTGCCGGAGCTCGACATCGCGGCCGACGTTTCCTAGGATCAGAATTCTGTGGAAGCTCATGGGTTCCTCCCGGCGCGGACGGCACTCAAGACTAGCAAAGCCATGACCCAAAATCGAGCGCCGCGAAGTGAGGTGTCGTGACTCGTTGATAGTGTCCCCATGCGGACTCGATAGAAATGTCCCCAT
>DAONEV010000381.1:0-3916 GCA_035403265.1 Thermoanaerobaculaceae bacterium
ACGGCACCCTCATCGGCGCCGGCACCTCCGGCTCGCCACTCGGGATCGCCACCAGCGGCGTTACATCCGAGAAGATCGCCGACGGCACCATCAAGACCGCGGACCTCTCAAGCGGCGTCGTCACCAGCGACAAGATCGCCAACGGCGCCGTGACCTCGGAGAAGATCCCGAACAACGCGGTTCAGACGTCGCACTTCGCGATGAAGGCGGTGACCCAGTCGGTTCTGGGCGCGACCGGGGGCGCCACGGCCGGCAAGGTACTCGGCACCGACGGCTCAAACCTCGTCTGGCAGTCGGCCAGCGGGTTCACGCTTCCCTACTCCGGAGAGGCCTCCGCCGACTGGGCGTTCCGGGTTGACAACACCTCGGCGACCGGGCGAGCCGCCATCCTCGGATTCACGGGGTACGGGAGCGCGGCCGGCGTCAGGGGCGAGAACAGCTCCACGACCGGAGAGGCGTACGGGGTCCTTGGTCTGAACAAGTCAACGACCGGCGCGGCCATGGTGGGGACCAACAGTGCCACCTCCGGTAAGGCCACCGGGGTTCGCGGCCAGACCCTGAGCGCCGACGGCATCGGCGTGAACGGCATCTCGCAGGCAGCGGGAGGAGGCACGGGGGTCCAGGGTGAAGCACCCTTCGCCAACGGCGTCGGTGTGAGGGGCATGGGCTACAACGCCTCCGGTGTCGGGGGCTACTTCACCGGCGGAAAGGGTCTGATGGCCATCTCGAACGGCACCGGCCTGAGCCGCGTCGCCCTGGAAGCCAACAGCCAGAGCAGCTCCGGGGTGTCGTTCTACGCGCACCAGGGCTCCAGTGACGCGGTCATCGTCGGCGCCAACACCGGATCGGGAGAGCTGATCAAGCTCTTCTCCGGCGCGGGAGGGGCCAATCTCCGGTTCCAGGTGGCGAGCAGCGGCGAGATCCACGGCGCCGGGTCGGCCGACCTGCTACGGCTCACCTCCGGGACCGTCACCAGCGGCAACCTCCGCCTCAAGGTCACCAACGACGGCAACATCGGCATCGACGGCAACCTCTTCACCGGGGGCATCGACGTCGCCGAGGCGTTTGCGGTCGAGGGAGACGTGCGGGACTACGAGCCCGGTGACGTCATGGTGATCTCCGAGTGGTCCGATGCCACGGCCGAAAAGAGCACTGGGCGGGCCTCCACCCGCGTTGCCGGAGTCGTGGCCACCAGGCCGGGCGTCGTGCTGAGCCGAAAAGGCACCGACGAGGACATGAGCACGTCCGTGCCACTGGGCGTGCTGGGCGTGATTCCCACCAAGGTGACCGACGAGGGTGGCCCGATCCGCCGGGGCGACCTGCTGACCACCTCGTCGACGCCGGGTCATGCGATGAAAGCGACACCGGTGATCGTCCAGGGCATGCCGATCTACCCGACCGGCGCCGTCCTCGGCAAGGCGTTGCAGCCGTTCGACGGTCCCGGCTCGGGGATCATCGAGGTCCTGGTGAACGCCCGGTAGCGAAACTCCTGCCGCGAGGCGGAAGCCGCGTGCCGCCCGCGGAACCGGTCGATGGTTCCGGTCAAACAGGGTCTGGTCGGGGCAGGAATGCCCCTCCCCAGACAGCAACGTGAGGCAGGCGCAGCAGTTGTCCCGGGTCGCAATGTGAGCTGGAACACCCGCCCTCCCGGCTGATTCGGGGGGGCGGACGATTTCGGGTATCCTTACGCAAGTACAGTTGCAGAGGAGGTTCGTATGACCACCCGACACGCCACCCGCCTTACGATTACGGCACTTGCCGTTCTGACGCTCGCCGTCACGATCAGCCCGGCGCTGGCTGGCTTCTCCGGCACCGACATCTTCCTGCCCTCGGTCGGACGCGCTCCCGGATCGGGAGGCTCGGAGTGGTACACGACCGTCTGGATCCACAACCCCGACGCCTCGCCGGCGCTCGTGCGCGTCTACCTGCTGGAACGGGACCGGGACAACTCGACTGCCCCGGGCTACACCGTCACGGTTCCCTCCGGCGACACCCAGCGCTTCGAGGATGCGGTGTGGACACTGTTCGGCAAGGAGGTGTTCGGCGCCCTGCGCATCACCTCGGACCGCAAGGTGCTGGTCTCCTCCCGCATCTACTCGCAGAAGGGCGCGATCCGCGACTCGGTGGGGCAGTTCTTCGCCGGGGTGCCGGCGTCCTTCGCCATCGGCACCGGCCAGACCACCGAGCTGCTCGGGGTCTACCAGACCAAGCCCAACGACGCCTCGGACTTCCGCTACAACTACGGCTTCGTCGAGACGACTGGCCGCAGCGTCACGGTGCGGGTGACGCCCGTGGACGCCACCGGCGCCGCGATGACGACCGGCAAGGACTTCCTCCTGCAGCCGTTCGAGCAGAAGCAGAGGGGCTTCAAGGACGACTTCCCGGCCCTGGCGACCGAGAACGCCCGCCTGCAGGTCTCCGTGCTCTCCGGCACCGGCAAGGTGGTCGCCTTCGGGTCTGGCATCGCCAGCGGCTCTCAGGACCCATCCACCTTCGAGATGAAGTTCCGGGACGAGCTCCTGGGCGGAAGCGGCACGGGCCTCGCCACCGTGAGCCATGACGCGACCCTGGCCGGGGACGGCACCACCGCGTCTCCCCTCGGCCTGGCCACCAACGCCGTCACGACCGGCAAGATCACCGACGCGTCGGTGACCGCGCCCAAGCTCGCCGGCGCCGCCGTCACCCAGCCCAAGCTCTCGATCGGGGGCGTCCTCGCCAACGGCAAGGTCGTGGGGACCGACGGCGCCAACCTGGTGTGGATGTCGGCCACCGGCCTGACCCTGCCGCAGAAGGCCTCCACGGACACCACCGCCTTCGTGCTGGACCTCACCAATACCTCGCCGATCACCAACAAGGGCGCGATCTACGGCCTCACCGGCTCCGCCAAGGCCGTCGGGATCTTCGGGGAGAACAGCGCCTCCTCCGGCGACTCCATCGGTGTCCTCGGCGTCGCCAAGTCGCCAACCGGCTACGGCATCTGGGGCAACAACCCGTCGGCCACCGGGCTGGGCGGGGGGGTCAAGGGAACGACAGCGAGCCCTGACGGGGTCGGCGTGTACGGCCTGGGCCTGGCTACCACCGAGGGCATCGGCGTGCTCGGCCAGGTCGGCACGAGCGCGGGCGTCGGCGTCAAGGGCATCAACCTGAGCCCCAACGGCGTGGCCCTCGGCGTCCTCGGCCAGTCGCCCTCGAGCGCGGGGAGCGGCGTCAAGGGTATCGCCACGCACACCACCGGCGGGGTCAACGGTGTCTTCGGAGAGGTCGTCTCGACGAGCGGCGTCGGGGTCAAGGGGCTCTCCACCTCCCTCACCGGGACCACTTACGGCGTCTATGGCGAGAACCGCAGCGCCGGAGGCGCCGGCGTGCGCGGTGTCTACACCGGCAACGCAAACGGCATCGGCGTCAGCGGCTACGCGGCCTCGCCTCTGGGCATCGGCGGATACTTCTCGGCCAACGGCCACGGCGCCGTCGTCGTTTCCAACGGCCCGGGGGTCGACCGCACCACCCTCGACGTCGAGAACACCAACGCGGCGGGAATCTCCATCTACGCCATCCAGACGTCCACCGACTCGACAATCATCGGCATCAACAAGGGCGCCGGCGACCTCCTGCAGCTCTTCTCGGCGCCCGACGGCAGCAACCTGCGCCTGAAGGTGAAAAACAACGGCAACGTCTTCGCGGATGGCTCCTACAACTGCGGGCTGGCCTCGGGGTGCTTCAACTCCGGCGCCGGCGCCGACCTCGCCGAGCGCATCGACGTGGCCGAGCCCCTGGAGCCGGGTGACGTGGTCGAGCTCGACCCCGCTCGCGAGGGTCATTTCCGGCTGGCACGCACGCCCCTCTCGACCCTGGTCGCCGGCGTCGTCTCGACGCAGCCGGCCATGACCATGAACAACAACGACCTGGCCGACGCCCG
>DAONEV010000382.1:0-3912 GCA_035403265.1 Thermoanaerobaculaceae bacterium
CGACCCCCAGGCCCCACACCAGCGACGCACCCTTGGAGTCCCGGAAGTACTGCTGCACGGACACCGTCTGGTCGAGGTCCACCTTCTGCTTGTAGATCGAGGCGCCGATGACCATCCGCCGGTCCAGGAAGTAGGGTTCGGAGAACGACAGTTGGTAGTTGTCGGCGCGACGGCCGAAAGATGCCGAGAGACCGAGCGTCTCGCCGCGACCGAGGAAGTTGCGGGTGTTGAACATGAACTGACCGAAGAGCCCGTCCAGCTCCGAGTAGCCGGCGCCGAACTGGATATCGGTGCGGCCCACCTCTTCGCCCTTGACGGTGACGTTGACGAGCTTGCCGGCCTCGTCGAACTTGAAGTCCAGCGGGTCCTCCTTGAGCTTGAAGTAGCCAAGCTGGTTGACCTTGAAGACCGAGCGCCGGAACGTGCCCATGTCCATCCAGTCGCCTTCGAAGAGACGGAACTCACGGCGCAACACCCGGTCCTGGGTCTTGGTGTTGCCCGCAAACTCCAGTCTTCCGAGGCGGTACCGATCACCCTCGAAGACGCTCACCGCGACGTCGACCACCTTGCGATCGCCCGGCTGCTCGGTGAGCTGCTGGGAGGTGTATGCGTAGATGTAGCCACGGGAGTGGTAGAGCGTCTTGATCGATTCGTTCCCCTGCTCGATCTTCCCCTGGTTGTAGACCTTCCCGGGCTTGGTCTCGTAGAGCTTGCGCAACGGCTCGGGCTTGAAGACAGTGAGACCGTCCAGGGTGAGGTTCCCCATGCGGAACTGCTGGCCCTCCTGCAGGGGGATCGTCACGATCATGCGGAACTTCTTCTCCTTCTGGGTGCGCCCGCCAGGATTGCGGGCCTGCAAGTCGACGCGCGGCTCTCCAACGATGATGTCCTTGTACCCGTGGTTCATGTACAGCTTCTTGATGTTCTCGCCGTCCTCGCCCCACGCCTCGCGGTTCCAGATCAGTTTCTTGCCGAAGGGCTGGAAGAGCAGTGAGCGTTGCTTGAGCTTCTTCATCGCGTGATGCAGCCGCCAGGGCGGGAAAACCTCGTTACCCTCGAAGAGGATCTTCCCGATGCGGACCTTGGCGCCCTCGTCCATCTTGAAGGCGACACGCTTCTGGTTGGGAGCGGTCTCGGTGATGACGGTCTCGACGATGGCGCTGGCGTACCCTTCCTTGGCATAGACATCGAGAATGGCCTGGCGAAACCGCTGAATCTCGGAGGTCCGCAGAGGCACGTTGCGCTTGAGCAGGATACCGGCGGTGTCGAGCTTCTCCTTGATGGTGGAGGTGGAGAGCTTCTTGTTCCCCTCGAACGCAAACTCAGCCACCCTGGGACGCTCCCGGAGCGTGACGATGAGCTTGACCTTGCCGGGCTCGACGACCTCCTCGTCGATCCTGAGATCCTCGACCAGACCGGAGTCCCAGAGCTTGCGGAAGCCGCGTGCGACGGCCTCGGAGTCGTAGGGGTCCCCTTCGGCCACCCCAAGGTAATACTCGATGGTCTCGGCCGTGAGGCTCACGCCCCCGACCACCTCGACTCCGGCCAGCTCGGGCTGGCCGCTCTCTGCCACCAGTGGCAGGGCGCCACACACCAGCAAGACACCTGCAAGGACCGCTCGCGCCGCCACAGCGCCTCCCATCGACCAACCCACCGACGCGGGCCGACCTCTCATGCCGCCTCCAGCCCCACTGCGTTCAGCCGCAGGGTGCGGTCGCACCGCGCCGCCAGACTCGCATTGTGGGTGACAATAACACTCGTCAAACCCCGGCTCAAATGAAGCTTCTGCAACATCTCGAAGACCGCCCCGGCCGTCGCGGCGTCGAGATTCCCCGTCGGCTCGTCGGCGAGCAGGAGGGCCGGCCCGGCCACCAGTGCCCGGGCAATCGCTCCCCGCTGCTGCTCGCCGCCGGAGAGCTGATCGGGAAAGTGGTCCAGGCGGTGCCCCAGACCGACGACGGCGCCGAGATCGCGGGCGCGATCCATGGCGTCGTCCCGACGCGATCCGGCGATCAGGAGCGGCATCGCGATGTTCTCCTGCAGCGTGAACTCCCCGAGCAACCCATGGAACTGAAACACGAAACCGATGCGGAGGTTGCGCCAGCGGGCCCGCTCCCGCGGGGTCAACAATCCGATGTCCTGGCCGAAGAGCTGGATGCGGCCCGAGTCCTGCTGGTCGAGGAGACCCAGCAGGTGGAGGAATGTGCTCTTGCCCACTCCAGACGGGCCGACGAGCGCCAGCATCTCGCCGCGCCGCACCTCGAGGTTCACGCCGCGCAACACCTCGACCCGGCGGTCACCGCTGCCGTAACCCTTGCCGACACCATCCACTTGCACGGCCGGCGAGGTGGGATGCACCTCACTCATACCGCAGGCCTTCCACGACGCTGCGCCGCGCCACGGCGAGCGCCGGAGGCAGGGAGGCAAGGAGGGCGGCGAGCATCGAGATGCCCAGGACCACCGCCGCCGCTCCGGGAGTTGGCCGGAATGGCACGTGCGAGACGATGAAGACGCCGGCCGGGAGCGGGATGGCATGGGTGACGTCGAGAACCCATGCACCGACGGCGCCGAGTAGCGTCCCCGCCAACCCCCCGGCGGCGCCCACGCCGACGCCCAGCAGCAGAAAGAGCTGTCGCAGGCGCGCCGAGTCGAGCCCCATGGCCTGCAGGAGGGCGCTGTCGAGGCGCTTCTCCGCCGCCAGAAGGGCGAGGTTGCACAGCAGGTTGAGCGCCGCGACGACCATGATCAGAGCGACCCCGAAACCGATCATGACGCGCTCCAACGCCAGCGCGGCCAGCAGCGGCCGGTTGAGTTCCCGGAAGGACACGACCTCAACGTCATCGGGTAGTTCGCCTTGCACACGCGATGCCACATCCCACGCCAGGGCGGGATCGGGAGAGCGCACCTCGACGCGCCGCGGGCCCTGGAGCCCCAGCAGTGCCCTCCCCAGCTCCGGTGGAACTCTCAGCACGGCTCGCTCCTCGCCCGGCCGCAGGGGAGTTACGGCGGCCACGTCGAGCGTCCGGCGCACCGGTGCGAACCCGAGTGGCGTCAGCACGAGGCGGGGACTGGCCACGGTGAGAGGTGCGCCGGCACCGACGCCCAGGCTCGCTGCCAGGATGCGATTGACCTCGACCCGGGACAGGGTGTCCACGACCTCCAGCTCCGCCGGCGCCGCCTCGCCGTCGGAGGTGCACCAGACGGCGCCGCCCGAAAGCGCCCGCAGCTCCAGCTCCGGATGGCGCTGGCGCAGGCGCTGCAGCCAGTCCCCACCGGGGAGGCTGGCGCCGGAGCGTGGGCGCAGCTCGGCGTGCACGCCACGCTCGGTCAACTGGCGCCGAATCGTGGTCTGAAACCCCTCCAGCAGGGCCAGGGTGAGGACCAAGGCTGCGGCGCCCAGGGCCATGGCGCCAAAGGTGACGCCGCTGACCGCAGCGACGTGGGTGCGGCGGCGCAGCCCCACGAGGTAGCGGCCGGCCAGCAGGAGAAGGGCGCGCACCCTCAGTCGTCCCGGGGGCGCAGAAGCGGGAAAAGGATGACGTCGCGGATCGACCGTGAGCCGGTCAGGAGCATCACGAGCCGGTCGATGCCAATGCCTTCACCGGCCGTGGGAGGCATGCCGTGCTCCAGCGCCAGGACATAGTCCTCGTCCACCGTGCCGCCGTTCGCGCGCACCTGGTCCTCGAACCTCCGCCGCTGGTCGTCCGGGTCGTTCAGCTCGGAGAAGGCGTTGGCCAGCTCCATGCCACCCAGATAGAGCTCGAAGCGTTCCGTGAGCTCGGGATCCTCGGTCTTGCGCTTGGCCAGCGGCGAGATGTCGGCCGGAAAGTCGGTGATGAAAGTGGGGTCGAGCAGTCGGCTCTCCGCCGTGGCCTCGAACAGCTCGGCCAGAAGCTTGCCAGACGACAGCCG
>DAONEV010000383.1:0-3901 GCA_035403265.1 Thermoanaerobaculaceae bacterium
CAGGGGTGTGAGCCGGACGGTGTAGCTCGCCCCATCGTCCAGGGAGAGCAACAGCTCGAACTCCTCCACCCCAGGCGGCAGCGCCGTCCACGACACCTCGGCCCACTCCCCGGCTCGCAGGACCTGCCCGGCCGACGGCCGGCGGATCTCGGTCCGCTGCCCGCTGGCCGAGGCCGAGACCGCCGCCAGCAGGCAGGCGGAAAGGAGGCCCAGGCACCGCCTCAACCGGGCATGCTCACTGCTGATCGTGTGCAACGGCCGCATCCCG
This sequence comes from Thermoanaerobaculaceae bacterium, assembly GCA_035403265.1. GTDB lineage: Bacteria > Acidobacteriota > Thermoanaerobaculia > Thermoanaerobaculales > Thermoanaerobaculaceae > JAAYVZ01. Next base: position 269 of record DAONEV010000383.1, read on the forward strand.
ACCCTTTTACTCCCGGCCTCTCGATCGGTCAAGCGGCACTGGGAATGGCTATGGCGTCACGGCAATGCTGATCGGCATCGTGGTACGCGGATCCTGCGTCGCGCGGTCGACCACCGATCCATACAGCGCCACCGGCCCACTGGTCCTGAAGAAGATGTCGGCCAGTCGGGGAGGCCCACAGACCACACTTCTCAGAAGCTCCGCCGCAACCTTGATCTGGACCCAGGTCCGGGCGCGGATCGTGACCACATACGGTGCGGCCACCGGCCTGCCATCCACCAGAAACCCCGTGGCCGTGCCGCTGGGGTCCAACATCAGAGTCACCTCGATATCCACGTCGCCCGGATTGACCACCTGCAGGGTGTTGTTGAAGCGCGCCGGTCCGCAGGGGCTGGGCTCCCATCCGAGTGCAGGCAGCATGTAGGTGCCGCCCTTGTCCGCGAGGCTCTCGACCGGGATGCCGGGCACCTCCTGGCTCAGCCCCGTGAAGAGGCCGGCGGTGGCCGGGTTGGGCGCCGCGAAGGTATTCACCATACGGCTATTGACGATGAACGGCGCCTCGGCATGGAGCAGGAGGCCAGCCAGGATGAAGTCCGGGCACCCCATGTCCATCCATATCCGGTTGCCCACCCACCCCTTGGTGCTGTAGGCAGGAACGTCGATCGTCACCGGACTGGGCAGCAGGCACGGATGCGTGTCCTGGATGCGTCCGACGTACGTTGCGGCCAGGCGCACACTGATCGCCTCGGCGCCCGGATTGGTGAGATAGACCTCGGAGCTCCAGTTGTTGGCGCCGTTGCCCGCAATGTTCCAGGCGAAGGTCGGCAGCAGCACGTCCGCCGCAAACGCCGACGTCGCCGCAACCACAAGCAACACCGAGAGAAATGCAAGACGAGCTTTCATTGACAACCTCCCTGGTTCTTTCGGGCCCCCGGCCGCTTCTTTTCAGGCTCGCGTTGTCGGGTGCCCGCATCCAACCTAGCCCTCGCCCTGGACCGTGTCAACCATCAAGCTGATTTTCGTGATCTCGCTCACGTCTCCAACCACGCACCGCCCCAACCCAGCGTCGCTGCAGGTCCGGACAAGCGGCTGCTCGACGGTCTTCACACGGCGTCGGCCGACCACCAGTCAAGGAGCTCAGGTGTCCGATGGCCTGCCCACTGCCGGCCCTTCCGGAGCCCTTCCTCACACTGCCATGCATGTCCCGCTGTGAGCCCGATCCGCTCGGCCACAATAAATCATTGACTTTCAAAAACTTGCGCGTACACTGCATTTGTTGCCGGACTGCGCGCCATCGGGCGCGACACGGCCTCGCCTCTGAACGGCACCTTCCGCGGGTCCTGAGGTGCGATGTGCAGTGCGGGAGATGGCCGGCCCTGGAAATCGCAGGGCCAACAGGAGGTATTCATGTCAGCCAAGGTCTACGTCGGTGGTTTGTCCCATGCAACGACTTCCGAAGGGCTGCGCGCGCACTTCGCGCCTTTCGGCACCGTCGTCTCGTCCGCGATCGTCACCGAGCGCGACTCGTCGGAGTCCCGCGGTTTCGGTTTCGTCGAGATGTCGAGCCAGTCAGAGGCGGATGACGCGATCGCCAAGCTCAACCAGCAGCCCCTCGACGGCAAGCTGCTCACGGTCAACATCGCCAAGTCCAAGCTCGAGCGCAGCCCCAGCAAGTAATCGGGTCCGTCCCTCTTGACACCCGTGTCGTCCGGCCGGCGACACGGTGGACCAGGCGAGGGTGGCATCGAGCCGCTCCAGCAGCGCGGCGAAGTCCGGGTCGGCCCGACGCCTGGCGGAGGCGCGCATCACCCAACGGGTGGCGCGCTTGGCGCCCTTCCCCATCGCTTCGGCGACGGCTTGCTGGCGGCCTGACAACGCCTTCAGGCTCACACCGAGGCCCTGCGTCGCGTCCTGCACGAAGTTGAGGTGGACCCAGGCGACGAGCCGACGGATGTGCCGGTCGTTCTCGACCAGCCTGGCCTTGTACCGCGATCGCCGAGCGGTCCGATCAGCGTACGGCAGCGCTTGAGCCTCTTGGCGACCTGCCCCTGGATGCTCCACATCGACCGCGAAACCGGCACCGGACCGGTGCGCACGACCAGATGGAAGCGGTTCGACCTCAGGCACCAGGCCAGGAGGGCGAAACCCTCGCGTCGCTTCACCTCCCGGACGGTGGCAAGCCAGGCATCGGCCTCCACTGGTTAGGCGGAGGTCTATTGCGAGTCATGAACGTGGCACCGAAGAAGAGTGCGAGGAGTGTGATACCGCGCACCCCTCATCACTGGCCGTTTGCGCAGTCCTGAGGTGGGGACTAAGCTGTCTTGTCATGAGGGCATCGACCATCCCAGCCGCCACGAGTGCTCTGAAGCGGTTCCGGAACCTCAACACGGAAATTCTCCAAGAGCACCTCAGCATAGGGCAAGTGCACGCCACTACCCTGCCCCAGGGCGCCTAGTCGGGCCGGGTGTGCCATGACACGACCCCAGGCCGGCGCCTCGCTCAGCCACCCGCAGGCGACGCCGGGAGTGTTGCGCGTGCCGGTTGTCTCGGCGCCTGATCCAGCCGCAGTGGCCGCGGTCGTGCGGGCACTCGAGGAGGCCCATGGCACCGGGGACCTGGGCAATCGGGTTGACCCGGTCGAGGAGCTGGTCTTCATCCCGCTGACGCGACAGACGCACCGGGCCAACTCCCTGCGGAGCTGGGCGGTGATCGCGGCGCTCGGGGGGCCGGCGGCGCTGCTGGCGATGCCGGAGAAGGAGCTTGGGGCGCGGCTCAAGGACGGCGGGTTCTCGCGGCAGAAGGCGCGCTGGATCAAGGCGTCACTGGCGCTGATCGTGGCGCGCTTCGGGCGGCTGTCACTCGAGGACACCAGGAGCTGGAGCGACGCCGAGGTCGAGGTGTTCCTCTGCACGCTGCCGGGGATCAAGGTGAAGTCGGCTCGCTGCGTGATGATGTACGCGATGGGTCGGCAGGTCCTCGCCGTCGACACGCACCTGCGGCGCCTCGCGGAGCGGCTAGGGTGGGTGCGCAAGGGCCTCTCCGAGAAGCGCATCCACGCGGAGCTTGACCGCCTCGTGACCCCGGAGCTGCGGCACTCGCTGCACGTCAATGCGATCTGGCACGGCCGGTCGGTGTGCCGGGCACTGCGGCCGCGGTGTGCGGCATGTGTGGTGCAGCGCTCTTGTGTCTATGGCATGATGATGGCCTACCCGCCCACGCCGGAGCATGGCGAGACGCCAGAAAGGCTCTGGGTGATGGATCATGCGTAAGGCATTGAGCTTGTATACGGGCGCCGGGGGTCTGGACCTCGGCTTCGAGGCGGCCGGCTTCGAGACGGCGGTCGCCGTGGAGATCGACCCGGAGGCGGTGGCGACACTGCGCGCCAACCGCCCCTGGCCGGTCATTGATCGGGACATTCACTGGGTCACCTCACAGGAGATCCTCGCCACGGCGGGGCTCCGCGAGGGTGAGGCGGACGTGCTGATCGGCGGACCGCCGTGTCAGCCGTTCTCCAAGTCGGGCTACTGGGCCTCGGGGGACACGAAGCGGCTCGACGACCCGCGGGCGGGGACGATGGGGGCGTATCTGCGGGTGCTGCGCGACACGCTGCCAAAGGCGTTTCTCCTGGAGAAC
>DAONEV010000384.1:0-3869 GCA_035403265.1 Thermoanaerobaculaceae bacterium
CGAGGCGGGCCAGCTCGCGGTCACTCCTGAGCACCCGGGCGGCGCCCTCCGCGACCACATAGAGCGCCCGCGACTCCTCGCCTTCCCGGACCACGGCCTCGCCTGGCTCGAACGTCAGCCACCGAGAGCCCTCGGCCAGCGCACGCAGGCCGTCCTCGGGCAGCCCGGCGAACAGCGGGCACCGACCCAACGTCACGGCGATGCGCCCGGCCGGAGACTCGGCTGTGACGCGGGGCCGCACCTGCAGGACCCGCTGCGGGAATGGGATCTCCATCCCCTCGCGCCCGAGCGCCGCGTAGGTCCGGGACAGGAAATCGTCCCGCAGGTCGGCCTCCCGCCATGGCTGGTGGGTCCAAAGGCGCACCTGGTAGTGAATCGAGCTGTCGCCAAAGGCCCGCACAAACGCCTTGCAGCGCGGCGTGCTCGCCACCAGCGGCATGCCGTTGGCCACCGTCTCGAGCACCGCCTTGACGCGGGCCGGCTCGGCGTCATAGGACACCCCCAGCTCCACGGGAACCGCCACCGGCTCCTCACCCTTGCCGAGAACCCGAATGCGGGCCTTGGTCGCCAGCGAGTTGGGCACGAGCACACGCTCCCCGAGCGTGGTGTGAAGCACCAGTGCCCGCCACCCCAGCTCCTCGACCTCGCCCACGAGCCCGTCGACGTCCACCCACGATCCGGGCGCCAGGTGATGCTCCGAGGACAGCGACAGCCCCGCGAGCACGGTCCCGAGTGTCTCCTGCAGCGCCAACCCGATGACCACCGTGATGACCGCCGAGGTCGCCAGCAACGCCGTCACCTCGAGGCCGAGCATCGCGCGCAGGACCGCCGCGGTCACGAGCAGGTAGGCCACGAACGCCACCACGTCCCGGGCCAGGCGCGGCACCTTGACGCCCATCCGGCGCTCGAGCAGCCAGTCGAAGAGCAGCAGCATGGCCGACCTTGCCGTGAGGTACCCGAGGGCCAACAGCAGCACGACGTTGGTCCACTCCTCCCATCGAGGCGTGCCGGTCACCTTCACACCCCACCGCAGGAGAGCGGCCACGCAGACGAGCGCCAGCGCCGCCGATAGCCGCCGCACCACCTCCGACCGCAGCACCCGCCCGAGCGCCAGGATCCCGAACGTGCCACCCGCCAGCAACAGGAGTGAAAACTCGCTCATCGTGGAGGGATCTTACCTCCTCAATCTCCCCGCCGGACAGAATGGGAATGGACGGTGGTACCTGCGGGGTACCATACAACCATGAGCGACAGCACCAAGCCCCCCGGTGACTTCGGCCCCAACACGTGGTTGGTCGACGAGATGTACCGGGAGCTCCAGGACCACCCGGAGAACGTCGGCGCCGGGTGGCGGGAGTTCTTCTCGGACTACCGCCCGGCGCCCGGGCGCGGCGTGCCGCCTCCAGCTCCCCCCGCATCCGCCGCGGCCGTCCTGGCACCTGCCAGACCCGTCAAGCCGGCGGCACTGGACGATGCGACGCCGATCCTCGGCCCGGCCCGTCGCCTGGTCGAGAACATGGAGGCCTCTCTGGGGGTCCCCACCGCCACCTCGGTGCGCACGCTGCCGGTCAAGCTCGTGGAGGAGAACCGCCTGCTCCTCAACCAGCACCTGGCCGAGGAGGCCGGCGGCAAGGTGAGCTTCACCCATCTCATCGCCTGGGCGATGGTCAAGGCGCTGGCGAGACACCCGGCCATGCGCACGGGGTTTGTGCCGATGAACGGCGAGCCGTACCGCCGGACGCTCGATGTCGTCAATCTGGGGCTCGCCGTCGACGTCGCCCGCCGGGATGGCAGCCGCGCCCTCGTGGTGCCGGCCGTCAAGGGGGCACAGGCACTCTCCTTCGACCGCTTCTTCGCTGCCGTCAACGACCTCGTCCGCCGCGCCCAGCGCGGGCAGCTCGGCCCCGACGACTTCCAGGACGTGACCGTGAGCCTCACCAACCCGGGGATGCTGGGCACCACCCACTCGGTGGCGCGGCTGATGGCCGGGCAGAGCTTCATCCTCGCGGCCGGCAGCGTCGCCTGGCCGGCCGAGTACCAGCAGGCCGACGAGCACACCCTGGCTCGCCTGGGGATCAGCAAGGTCATGACCCTCACCTGCACCTACGACCACCGGGTCGTCCAGGGCGCGGACAGCGCCGCCTTCCTGCGCGATCTGACCGAGCTACTCAACGGCGAGCAGGGATTCTACGAGGAGGTTTTCGCGGCCCTCGAGGCGCCCCACGCGCCGCTCCGCATGGCGCGCGACCGCAACCCCTACCTGGGTGAGGTCGGGGTCGACGCCCTCATCGACAAGCAGGCGTCGGTGCTGCAGCTCGCCAACATGTTCCGGGTGCGTGGGCATCTGCTGGCCCACACCAACCCGCTGGACACCTCCGTGCCGACCCATCCCGAGCTCGAGACGAGCCGCTACGGCCTGACCTTGTGGGACCTCGACCGGGAGTTCGCCACCGGTGGCATCGCCGGCGAGCGGCGCATGACCCTGCGCGACATCGTCGCCGTGCTGCGCAAGGCGTACTGCGGCACCATTGCGGTCGAGTACATGCACATCCAGGAGCCCGACCAGAAGGCATGGATCCAGCAGCGGGTCGAGGGCGTCGCCTGGGAGAAGCTGCTGGGCGCCGAGGACAAGCGCCGCATCCTGTCCTGCCTCAACGCCAGCGAGGCGTTCGAGCGCTTCCTGCACACCAAGTACGTGGGGCACAAGCGGTTCTCGCTCGAAGGCGGGGAGGCGCTCATCCCGGTTCTCGACCGGCTCCTGACCGAGGCCATCAACGTCGGCGCCACCGAGGTGGTGATGGGGATGGCCCATCGCGGACGGCTCAACGTCCTGGCCAACATCCTCGCCAAGCCCCTCGAGAAGATCTTCGGGGAGTTCGAGGGCAACCTGGACCCCGAGAGCCGGGAGGGAACCGGCGACGTCAAGTACCACCTGGGCGCCGTGGGGAGCTTCACCGCCCCCGACGGGCGCCAGGCGCGCATCACACTCGCCTCCAATCCGTCCCACCTCGAGGCGGACGACCCGGTCGTGGAAGGGATGGCAAGGGCGCTCCAGGACCAGCTCGGGGACGGCTCGCGCATTCGCGTCGTCCCGATCCTCGTGCACGGCGACGCCGCCTTCGCCGGTCAGGGAGTCGTCGCCGAGACCCTCAACATGAGCGCCCTGCAGGGGTACCGCACCGGTGGCACAGTGCACGTGGTGGTCAACAACGGCATCGGCTTCACCACTGCACCCGCCGACGCGCGCTCCTCGGTGTACGCCACGGACGTGGCCAAGATGGTGCAGGCGCCGATCTTCCACGTCAACGGCGAGGACCCCGAGGCGTGCGTCATCGTCGCCACGCTGGCCATGGCATTCCGCTACGCGTTCCGGAAGGACGTGGTCATCGACCTCGTGTGCTACCGCAAGTGGGGGCACAACGAGGGTGACGAGCCCTCGTTCACGCAACCTCTCATGTATGCCCGCATTCGCGACCGGCGCTCGGTACGCAAGCTCTACACCGAGAAGCTGGTGAACCGCGGCGACCTCACGCTGCCGGAGGCCGAGACGGTGCTGGACGACTTCCAGAAGCGGCTCGAAGGGGCGTTCGCCGCCACCGACCACTCGCAACCGCCGGCAGCCGATGCACCGCACGGTGCGCCGGCCCCGGCCGCGCCGCTCCCGCTGCCTCCGCCCCTCGACACGGCCGGGCTGCAGGACCTCCTGGATCGGCTGTGCACCGTGCCGGAGGGCTTCCACCCGCACCCCAAGCTCGTGCGGCTGATCGAGCAGCGCCGGGGGATGCTGGCCGCCGACGCCGTCGACTGGGGCGCCGCCGAGGCGATGGCGTTCGGCTCGCTGGTGGCGGACGGCATTACCGTGCGGCTGT
>DAONEV010000385.1:0-3844 GCA_035403265.1 Thermoanaerobaculaceae bacterium
CGCCGCGATCCACTCGCCTGTGGCGACCATGCGAAGCACGACCTGCCGCATCCGGTCATCGGCGGAGAGCAGCACCGGCAGCGTCCCGAGCGCAATCGCGCCGTACGAGGTGGACACCCCGAGACACGCCCTTGAAAGCTCCTCCGTCACCAGGCAGAGATCCATCATGCTCCCGCCCAGCCCACCGTACTCCTCTGGAACGAAAACGCCCATGAGACCGGCATCGCCCATGGTCTTGAGGATGTCGCGCGGGAAGACGTCGTCCTGGTCGAGCTTGCCCCGAACCGGCACGATCTCGCCCTCGGCGATCTGTCGGGTCAGAGCCACGATCTCCTTCTGGGTGTCGGTCAGCAGATGGTCCATCATCTTCTCCTTCTCGAACGAGACATCTGGTGGCCGCAACGCCGGGGTTACCAGCGCAGCAGGCTTGCAGCCCAGGTCAAACCACCGCCGAACGCCGCCACGAGCACCAGGTCGCCGCGCTTGAGGGCGCCGCTGTCGGCGGCCTCGCGCATGGCCAGCGGGATCGAGGCCGAGGAGGTGTTGCCCACCTTCTCCAGATTGACGTAGACCTTCTCGGCAGGGATGCCAAGTCTGTCACCCACCGCCGAGATGATGCGCTGATTGGCCTGGTGCGGGATGAACCAGTCGACCTGGTCGATAGTCACCCCGGCCCTGTCCAGTACCTCCTGGCAGACCTCGTTGAACGCCCGCACCGCCAGCTTGAACACCTCGTTGCCGCGCATCTTGATGAACGGCAGACGGGCATCGATGTGTTCCTTGACGTTCGGGGGGTACTTGCTGCCACCGCCAGGCATCTGGATGACCTCGGAGTAGTTGCCGTCCGTGTGCCAGGCGCAGGCCAGGATCCCGTCCCCGGGCTCGCAGGCCCGCAGCACGGCGGCGCCGGCCCCATCGCCGAAAAGCACACAAGTGGCACGGTCGGTGAAGTCCGTGTACCGGGAGAGGGCTTCGGCACCGATGATCAGAGCCGTCTTGATCTCGCCCGTGGCGATGAATTGCCGGGCGATCTGCATGGCGTAGATGAACCCCGAGCATGCCGCCGCGATGTCGAAGCACACCGCATTCTTCACCCCCAGAGCCGGCTGGATGATCGAGGCCGTCGAGGGAATGGGCTGTTCCGGCGTGGCGGTGGCGAGGATGACCAGCTCGACGTCCTCGGGGGCGACGCCGGCCTCGGCCATGGCCTTCCGGCCCGCCTCGACGGCAATCTCCGAGATCCCCTGATCGGGCCCGACATAGTGGCGCATCCGCATCCCGGTGCGCTGCACGATCCACTCGTCGGTAGTGTCGACGATCTGCTCGAAGTCCTTGTTTGTCATCACCCGGGCGGGAAGCGCGGTTCCCAGCCCGGCGATGCGCGCGGACACCAGCTTCTGGTCCTGCACCTTAGTCTCCTTCGGATCGGAATTGTGTGCGCAGCTCGGCCACCTTGGCCTCGATGTCGCGGACCACCGAGAGGCGGCCGTACGAGTGCGCGAAGCGAAGGGCGTTGCGGATGGCTCTGGGGTTCGAGCGACCATGCCCAACCAGGCATGCACCCCGCACGCCCAGCAACGGCGCGCCGCCCACCTCGGCGTAGTCCACCCGCTTCCTGAACCCCGTGAACGCTCCCTTGGCGAGAAGGAATCCGGCAGCGGACAAGGCGGATTTCTTGGCCTCCAGCTTCAGCAGGCCGAAGACCATCTCGCCGAGCCCTTCCGAGACCTTGAGGACGACGTTGCCGACAAAACCGTCGCAGACGACGACGTCCACGGTCCCGGCGTAGACGTCCCGGCCTTCGACGTTGCCGATGAAGTTGAGGCCCGCCCCGCCCAGGAGCTTGTAGGCGTCGACCGTGACGCGGTCGCCCTTGCCCTCCTCCTCGCCGATCGAGAGCAGGCCGACGCGAGGTCGGGTCACTCCCATCACGGACTCGGAGTAGAAGTGCCCCATGATCCCGAACTGCATGAGATTCTGAGGTTTGCAGTCGACGTTCGCGCCTGCATCGACAAGCAGTGTCTGCTGGTGGATGCCAGGCAGCAGGGCGGCGAGGGCCGGACGCTCGATGCCCTCGATGGTGCCAAGGGTGAGCTTGGCCGTGACCATGGCAGCCCCGGTGTTGCCGGCGCTGACGAAGGCCACCGCGTATCCATCGCGGACCAGCTTGGCCGCCACCACCAACGACGACTGCCGCTTGCCGCGCACCGGCGCCGTGGGTGCATCGTCCATGGAGACGACGTCAGGGGCGTCGACGACATCGATACCCTTCGGCGCCCCGCCCCGCTGGGCCAGCTCGCGCCTGAGGACGCTCTCGCGGCCAACCAGCAGCACGCGCAGACCGTACTGCCGCACCGCGTCGATGGCGCCCTGGACAGTGGCGGCCGGGGCGAAATCGCCGCCCATGGCGTCGAGAGCGACCGCTCCCTCGATCTTCTCCGGCATGGCCGCGCTGGAACTAGGCGATTTCCTCGACAGCCAGGACCTGCCGGCCCTCGTACATGCCGCAGGTGGGGCAAACCCGGTGCGGCAGCTTGGGCTGGTGGCAGCTCGGGCACTCGGACTGTGCCGGCATCTGCAGGTGATCGTGGGCGCGGCGGCGATCCCGCCGGGCCTTGGAATGGCGGCGCTTCGGATTCGGCATTCAGACCTCCCGACGCCCTACTCGCTGGAGCGCCACTGCTGCAGCGCCGCCCAACGGGCGTCCGTCTCCGGGGGGCATTCGCACAGCCCCTCGTTCAAGTTCTTCCCACAACGTGGGCAGAAGCCGCGGCAGCTCTCCCTGCACAGAGGCTTCATGGGTACACTCAACTGCACCTGCTCGGCGGCGACGACCGCCAGGTCGAGGCTGGGCGTCTCGAAGAACACCACATCCAGCTCGGCCTTCCCGATCCTGATCTCGTCCTCGCGGGGGGCGGACGCCAGCGGGCGAAGCTCCAGCTCCACGCGCTCGTCGAGAGGAATCGAGAACTCCCCAAGGCATCTCCCGCAGCGCAGCGTCGCCTCACCGGTCATCCGACCCGAGAAATGGTAGCCGCCGCCGGTACATTCGACCGCGCCCTCGATTTGCACCTCTCCGACCCGGACCACGTCCTCCCCGCAGCAGTCGGCTGCAAGGTCGAGCCGCTGGGAGAATTCCAGTGGCTGCGTGTCGGAACTCGTCAGGTCGATCAGATGCACACGTCCCCCACTCCCTCGCACGGGGAGCGGTCAGGATACCAACCGACCCCCGAACCGTCAACGTTCCCCCCACCCTGGCTTCGGGCTTCAGGCTCAAGGCTCCCCCACCCTCCCTTGAAGTGTTCCTACCCTGGTGATGGCGGGCGGGGGATCTTGAGCCTTGAGCCTGGCCGGGCCGAGGGCGTCAGTTTGCGAAGCAGGCACCGAGCGAGCCGTACCAGCGCACGGGCAGGCGTTGCGCCGCGCCCCAGGTCACGGCGCCGATGCCCAGCACGTTGGCGGCGACCCAGACGGCCGGCCCGACGACCGGCGGGATCGAGAGCGTCACCAGGGCAGCCAACGCAAGGCCCGTGCGGGGAACCTCGCCGCGCAGCCCAAGGGGCAGCAGGGCGACGGCCAACTCTCCAAACCGCCAGGCCACAGCCACGATGCCGAGGCTCTTGATGACCAGCAGCAGGCCCGTACCCACGAGCAGAAGGCCGGCTCCCGTCGCGCTCCGCACGACCACCGCGGCCAGGATCGCGGCGGCGAGCCATACGGCCAGCGTCACGAGACCGATCATGGCGGAACGAAGCGGTTGGACCCGCAGCCGCTGGACGTTGGCGTGGATGGTGCGCGGCAGCAGGAGCAGGACCGCGGTGCCCAGCACCAGCCACCCGCCGAT